>JAZKGK010000226.1:461-11878 GCA_040385915.1 Bacteroidota bacterium | reverse complement strand
TGAGGATAAAGAAAAAAAATACCTGAAAGCGTTACAAGAAAATGCCAAAGCGTTACAAGAAAAAGATCAAGCGTTGAACGAAAAAGATCGCCTTATTGAAGAATTGATGAGAAAGCTAAATGAAAAATAATAATACGACACCTAATCTAGCAGACTAGACTGGGTGTCGTATTCCGAAAACAGATTTCCCTTAGATTTAAATGCTGCCTCCTAGGGATTTTTTACCGCTACTGCCTTGCCAGCCTTCCGGGTTTTTAGTTTGGTTGCGATAAACTGTCCTACTTTTTTTCCTTCCTCAGAGCCATTCGTGATGGCGGACATGAAATGGATACCTCCGTACAAACGGCTGATAGCGGCTTCATTGGCGGCCTCGGTGAAAGAGCCAAATGCCCGGACTGGTAAGCCGTAAGCTACCTCGCTGGAATCGATATAGGCAAAAGAATCACCATAAAGCTCGGTTAGGGCTATGGCAGCGGCGTTAGAAATGACACTGTGGCCGCTGGGATACTCTGGGAAAGGAGGCGTTTGCAACAGCGGAATCCAATCTTTATCCAAATTGGCATTGATGGCCGTTTCCGGACGAATCCGATCGCTGCGGTACTTCTCGTCCCAACAGCTGATAAAACCATCGGCGAGCGAAAGAGTTACCCGCGTGTACGCTTCCAACGTCTGCATCATATCGGCACCCGCCTTACGGGTAGCGATGGCGGTAATGCCCAACCAGTGGCCTCCTGGCGTTATTTTCTTGGTAGCGTACATCACGTGGCCCGCATTGTGCATTACAAAAGGATTGCAATCCCAGAAGCTGGCAATGGCCTTTTGTTCCTTCGTAAGCTTGGTAGTGGTTTCATAGACTTCCATCATTTCCTTGTCGAAGTCACTCCCTTTTTCAGCACTAAATTTACAAGGAGCCATAGGGCTGAACTGGTTACAGGAATCTATAACGAAAGGGCGGATTTTGAACCAATTGGGCTCAATGGCATCCATATACGCGGGAGGCGTGGGAACCCAATGCCCTGGGTCTCTGGAAACCGTATGGCGGAAACCACGGGTTTGTTTGTAACCATCTTTCGAAGAATAGGCCATTACACCCTTCGCGACGGCATCGCCATACCGCATCGAGCGCTCATATACCTCATCTGATACGCCTATTGTCTTGAAGCGGGCATAGGTATCTGCTTCAAACTTGTCGAACATGTTGCCCGAAAAAGTGAGGTTACGCGCCGCTACCAGGAAGGCGCGGGTACTGGCCAAGGGAAAGCAATACACAGAGTCTTTGGCAGGTTGTGGTACTCCTTCAAACCCATTCAACTGTCCGGCCAGCGATTGATATTCGGGATAATCGTGGATCAGTGCTTCGTAGGCGGCAATATGTGGATAGGCGTACACGCGGCTCGCTACAGGAGGCGAAAAGATATCGTGTACAATCACGTCGGTGAGTTTCTTTATCGAAGAATGGATGAATTCCGGGTCAGCCGCTTCCTTCTTATATTCCTTCTCCTTCTGCTGGCAGCTCAAGGTAGTTACCAATAAACCCGCTAGAAAAGCCATTTGAGTGAAAAATCTCATTTTCATTGTTGATTGATTTGTTGAATGCGTGTAGCCAAGGTAAATATTTGATGCTTCTGGCGCGGCAATAAACGACCTCTTTGGGAAATGAAACCAAAGTAAAAAAAAGCCATTCTACCAACGTCCTGTTCAGACTATTATCCTAAATTTTCTGCAAAAATCGTAAATTATTGGCTAATCTACTAATGCTTACGCGACAGATTATCGGAGGTAAGGCTGCTATTGTTCTGGTGGCGGAATACCTGCAAAGGCCGACCGTTCCGCGCCACCAACAGCCGTACGCCCTGGCTCGTTTTCAGCGATTTAATATCCCTGACTTGCCCATCGAGTAAGAAACCGCAATCGGTTGGCAGCACCGATTTGAAATGTCCTTTACCATCGCCTTTTAGCATCAATCCATAGCTAGCATCATACCTTCCCTGGTAGGTGCTTACGCCATAAAAATTCCCTCCGAGTAACACATCCAGGTTTCCGTCTTTGTCGGCATCTTCGATATGGAAAGCAAATATTTTGGAGACTTGGGCTTCTATTGGCAAGGAATGGGTTTTGAACTGTTTGTTGCCCAAATTTTCCAGGTACACCGACTCAAATTGTTGCACTTCCTTTACTTCTGCCTCCTTCAATTCTTCCGGAGAAAATAACTCGTCCAGCGTTTTTCCGGCGTAAGCTTGATAACTGGTGAATTTCTTATTGATCAGAGGCAACTGCTTGCCCAGTTCATCTTTGGCTGCTACCGGAAACCACTTATCTTCCACATTATAGACTAATATCTGTTCCGTATTTCCGTTGCCATCCATATCCTTCACATACATTCTTAAGCGGCTGTTTTCGTGCTTTCTCAATTTGGTATTCGTGCCCAGGTTACCAACGACAAAATCTACGTCACCATCCTTATCAAAATCAGCCGCTTGGATGGTTTGCCAAAGCCCGTTGGTTTGCTGCAAACCGACTTTAGCGGTCACTTCCACCAGTTTGTTTTGTTGGTTTTCAAAGACTCGAATAGGCATCCAGTCGCCCACCACGATCAGATCCAGGTCGCCATCTTTGTCATAATCAACCCAGTCGGCATCGGTAGTCATGCCCGCTTTGCGAAGGGCAGGCGCTTGCTGGTCGGTTTGATCGGTAAACTTCCCTTTCCCATCATTTACCAGTAAATAAGAACGGGGCGTTTGGCCGTACTTATTGGCGAGAACCCGCCCGCCTACAAACAAATCCAGGTCGCCATCCTTGTCAAAATCACCCGGTTTTACGCAGCTCTTATTGTCGAACATCGGTGGCAGGTGATTGTTTGCTCGCTTAAAGATGGGTTGTCCGGTAGTATCGTTTCCTGTGTTCAAGTACAGTCGATCGAATTGCTCGATCATTCGGTCGTAGAATTCGTTTCCCCCCGTTACCACGTACAAGTCCAGATCGCCATCGCCATCTGCATCGAAGAAGGAGGCGTCCACATCTTCGTAAGTAGAATCGGCTTGGAATAGCTTTTCATTGGTAGCTATAAATTGATTACCAGCCTTTTGTATCATTAGCTTTCCCGCTTGCCATTTGGCTCCTCCTACATAAAAATCATCCAGTCCATCTCCATTTACATCTCCGACGGCTATTTTAGGCCCTTCCATAGAAACCTGGAAAGGCATCAGGCTTTCGCGATGAAAATCGAAATAGGCATTTTCTTTATGGGAATAATTGATTTTTAGGGCGGACGTACAATCTTCAAATAAAGGAACAGGCTTCTGGAATATAGCTTCCGCAGCTAGCGTTATTGCGTTGCCTTGGTGCGATTGTTTGACTACCAAAGTGGCATTGGCTTTTACGTTTGTTTGAATATCTACTTGCTGATTCTCCCAGATAATCATCAGCGTATCGATGCTGGCCTGCTGGCCGATTCCGAAGGTTAAGACTGGCTCCACTGATGACAGAAACCCGCGGCTGGGCATTAATTGCTGCATTTGCATAGCGCCCTTACTTTTCAAAATCACCTTTGCTCCTATCCCAAACGAATTCAGTTTCTCCCCTTTCAGCTTCACCTTCAGGTAGTTATTTTTCAGCAGCGTATCCGCATTATTTCGGTAAATCCCCGCTGGTTCGTTGATGTTATTGGTAACTAAGTCCAGGTCGCCATCATTATCCAAATCTGCGTACAGCGCTCCGTTGGCAATGCTTGGCTGGTCGAAGCCCCAAGCCAACGACTTATCTTCAAACCGCAGATTGGGTGTTCCCTTGAAAAGATAATTATGCACTTTGCCTTCGGGCATCATGGCAATGGCCTTGTGATCGAGGCTTTTGGAAAGCTCCAACGCATATTTCATCGAATCATCGGAAGCAAACTTGATGTAGTCCAGGTTATTGGGGCGTTTGACAATGCCATTGGAGACAAACAGGTCTTTGATGCCATCATTGTCATAATCGGCCAGCAAAGGGCTCCAGCTCCAGTCGGTAGCAGCTACGCCGGCCATCGCGCCAATGTCAGAAAACTTTTGTCCGGAAAGGTTCAACTGCAAACAGTTGCGGCTATACTGGTTGAAATACCCAAATTGTAGCTTAAAAAGGTAGATATCGAATGGATCTTCTCCCGCCGACAATTTCTCCACCGTTTCGTCTTCGGGATACATGTCCAAGGTCATAATATCCTGAAAGCCATCGTTGTTTACGTCGGCTATATCGCAGCCCATAGAAAACCGGCTCAGGTGTTGGAAATGGTCTTTCACTTCCTCGGAGAAAGTGCCGTCGTGGTTGTTGATATAATAATAGTCGTCTTCGTGAAAATCGTTGGCAACGTATATATCTTCCCAACCATCGTTATTTATGTCGGCCACGGCTATTCCCAACCCATAGCCCATGGCAGCCTGATAAATGCCCGCTTGCTGACTTACGTCTTTGAATTTCATTGCCTTACCAGTTGCCTGTGCCGAGTTGGGCGTGATCAACTGGTTTTCATACAAGTAATCTCCCGCCTCCTTGTTGTGGAGCGCACGCGTAGAGACGCGATCATAGCTGCGGGACGTATGCACCGCGTGGTTGACTAGGTACATATCCAGATCGCCGTCTTTGTCGTAGTCGAAAAAAGCCGCCTGGGTAGAGAAACCCGTAAAATCAAGCCCGAAATCCGCCGCCTTTTCGGTAAACGTAACAGAGCCGTTCGGCCCAGCGCCATTGTTGATATAGAGCTCATTGGCTCCTTCTAAGCCCTTAAAGTTGCCAACAGCGCAAATGTATATATCCAGCCAACCGTCGCCATTGACATCCGCCATAGTCACCCCGGTTTTCCAATCGGCAAAGCCTTCAACCCCGGCTTGGGCAGAAATGTCCCTAAAATGAAACGGAGTCGATTCGTTGCTGCCCTGGTTGAGATACAGCTTGTTTTTGCCCTGATTGGATACAAAAAACAGGTCGGTAAGTCCATCATTGTTGACATCTCCCGCGGCTACACCAGCGCCATTATAGAAGTACAGGTAATCGAGGATATTAAAACCGGTAGTATCATGGAGTACGTTGACAAACCCGATTTTGGTCTGAGTAGAATCCAGGCTTTGAAACAAGGATGGTTCTGAAGCCTTCTTTTTATCATGACAGCCAGCCAACAAAAAAATGGTGGCATTTAATAGCAGCAAAGAAATATAAAAACGCAAGCGTTGATTCACTCCCTCCCCTGGACTTAGATAGCGGTGTCCTTGCATTGTTTTTCCTTAAAATTCATTGATGTTTAATTAAAATTGCCTCCTAAACATAATGATAAAGGATTTTTAGCAAACGGTAATAGAATTGCGTGGCTTTGTAAAGTTTTCTCCAATATCAACAATAGGTTTCCCCTAGCTGATTCGTCAGTATAAGTTGAGAAACTTTTCATTTCCGCAAGGTTACCGCAACACATATCGAATCTCTTCTCTACAATATCGCTTATTAAAATAATAATTATATTTGAATTAATAAACAACATACTTGCAAAGCTAAATACTATGCTTCCCAATCGGTAAAGTAAAGGATAAGCAATAATTCTTTTATCAAAATAATTATTGCTAAAATAATATGGCAATTGCTATATTATAATTTATATCTACTACATTTGTCCACCTTCAACAGCATCCAGTAGTAGCACTAGACATTAATTAACGTTAACCCCTCTTCCTAATAAATAATACTTTTGTGATTTCATCTACAGTCGTCTGTAAAGGCGACATAAACTTTTTGTGCTTACATTTTTCACTTATTCTTATTCCTAACCCTTATTTAATTTTTATGAAAAAGAACTATTCTCTATTATGCTCACGTTTTTTTAAAGCAGTGTTTCTAAGTGCTTCTACTTTGTGTATTCAATCAGCCGCTTATGCGCAGGGAAATGTATTTCCAACAGGTGCTGGTGGTACTGTAGGAATTGGTACAGGCACTACCTATTTAGTAGCACCAACGACTGAAAATGCTATCCAATTTCTACATTCATTTTATGGTCAACAGAATGGAGGAACAGGAGGATTTGGATCAAAAATATATGCTTCTTCAAGTGATGGGGCTGGTGCTACTAGCTTTCGTATTGCTGTTAGAGGTGGAACCACTGCTTGGACTGACGCTTTTTGCATTAGAGCAGCTGACGGAAACGGTGGAAATAATGGGTTTGTTGGTATTGGGAGCATTGCTCCTCAAGCCAAGCTGGAGGTAGCAAGTTCCACTAATAGTGGCTGGTTGCAAAACATTAAAGGCTTAGCCTATAATATCGGAGATTTTTCAGGGTTGAAACTAGTAAATGGATATGGTGGTGAATATTCCAAATGGGCTGGTATTGCAGCTGTAGCTGAAGCAAGTGCCTCTAATAAAACAGGCCTTGCTTTATATACTGGTCAGAGTGAGAAAGTAAGAATAAGCTATGAAGGGACTGTGTTAATAGGCCAAACTACTTCTAGAGCAGTAGCTGGGAAATACAAATTAGATGTGTTGGGTGGCATAAGAGCCAATATGGTCGTAGTAAATACCGATGGTGCTGATTTTGTATTTGAGAAGGATTATAAACTAAAGCCCCTTTCTGAAGTAGAAACATTCATACAAGCCAACCACCATCTTCCTGAAATTGCTCCTGCTGCTAAAATGCAGAAAGAAGGCGTAAATGTGGGTGAACTGCAAACTCAATTACTACAAAAGATCGAAGAACTCACGCTTTATATGATCGAGCAGAACAGGAAGCATGAAGAGCTGAGTAAGCAGTTTCAGGAATTAAAAAAGGAGAATGAGACTTTGAAGGCTGAAAACAAATAGTCTTCACAAAAATCCTAAAAACAAGTATTCTAAACTCAGTTTTACACCAAGCTTATCCCCTTTGTTACTTTCATTTAGTAGTCCGCGTACCTGAATCTTGCGCAAAGGTAATTCATATACTTGGCCGAGCATAGTTCGATCTATAGACATTGAAATGGCGATATTTATGCTTCTAGCAATAGACAGCATATAAATAGAGCGGATGTCAGTATTAGTCTAATAGCGAAACAAACTATAATCAGTCTACTGATTATAGCCAAGAATTCAGGACGCTGACCAAAGAGTATTTATGAGGGTAGAGCAAAATGAGCAGAATACAATCCATAAACTTCGATTTAATCCTACATAGAAAAATATGCTAAAAAAATTCTTAATAGTTATGGCCTTATTTATCAGTACGGCTATAACCACCTACGCGCAAGACGTGGTCGACAAGTTTGACCATTCTAAATATTGGTATTATCGCTATCGGCTAACCCATAAATTTCTAAAAAAGGGTGAGGTTAATTATGGATGCATGGAGCCAGGTCAAACTCCAGCAGGCATACCAACTGGTTATAGCATTCCTGCGGCCATTCTAACCGGCGCCAATGAAGACCCTCAATGGGGTGACTCGACTGCTGAAATAGGATGGTACTTAGGCGTTTTAGCTACTGAATATAGACTTCTAAAAAATAGCGGACAGTCTACAGCCAGCGTAGAACAAGAACTGTATTTTGCCTTAAAAGCTTATGAACGTGTGGATCTACATGCCACTACTTTATTTTACCCGAAGAATAATAGCTGTGTACTAGATGGCTTTTTTGGTCGCGATGATGTCAATTTTTCTTTTGTTAAAAAAGAATTTCCTGGACACGAAAATAATTTCAACTCATGTTATGGGCATAATAATGGTTCCTATGAACAATCAGCCCAAAACAGCATAGATCATATTTCACATTTGTTTATGGGCTTAGCATTGGTGGTCAAATGCCTGGATGATAACAATAACTATCAAGGTTTTTATTTTAAAAACCAGGCAAAGCTCTATGTAAAACTCATGTCTACGTATCTAAAAAACCATAACTGGACCCTTCCCATTCCTGGCACCAATCAGCAAGTAAGTAATGTTAAAAATATAATTGAAATCCAAGATTTGGCTTATGGTATAGCCAAAGCAGCTGATAAAATTACGGGAGATCCTCTACCAAGCGATAATATAATGAATCTTTTTTCCATTCCTTGGGAAGCATTCCAAACGGCTGCAGGCACTGCTGCTCTAGGAATTATGCGGACTAAGAATGATTCTAATCTTTCACTGATTCATAGTTTTATGGCAACAGGGAATTCGTTGGTTAGTGGAGCCATTTCAACTAAAATGTGGGAAAAAAGTGTACCCAATCCACTTTGTCCATTTATATGTCCTAACGTTAATGTCTCTTGGTGGTGCTATATGTGGAGTCCATTAGATGTTACTGCTTTACTGATACCAGGAGGTATTATAATACCTCCAATCCTGGGATGTGGCCCAATTTCTCTACCAGATATAACTGTCAATACAACAGCCCTTACCCTCAGCACTCAAGGAGCAATGTTTAATACAGAAATATATCCCTTACTCAATCAGTATTTATTCGACAATGGGAATGGCATCTCCACAGACGTATATAAAACGCTCCTTCACAGTGCTCCTTGCATAGGGCCTAATTTTCAAGGAGGGAGTACTGGAACTCCAGGATGGCGTGTTAGCAATCGTTGGGTAGGTAATAGGCAAGCACAAAATGGAGTTGACTATTCTGACTTTTATGGAAAATATGTTGGGTTAGATTATATGCTATTATATAATCTATTTCGGTTGAAAAATCCGACTGCAATAGCTGGTGCTTATGATCAAAGTGAGCTTAACCTCAATCTTACCAATCAGAATTTTAGTACTTCCAAAGATTACGTCGGCTTTGAATCCATTAATTTTTCTGGAACTAATCAAGTAAATACTGGAGTAACTGTTCGCTTTAAATCTGCTTCTATTAGTATGCAACCCGGCTTTATAGCCAATAGTGGAGCAAATGCTACTTTTACTGCAAGTACAGATTTTTCATGCGATGCTTCACAAATGAAGTATTCACGTATTGATGCCGAACAAAGCGCTCCTACTCCATCTAATGAGTCTCCTATAGATACCGCTAAAATCCGACAGGACTTTATAAACTATGTAACTCCTTTATTGAACGCTAAAATACAATCAATTAACTGGGATAGTTTACAGGTTGAGGTTAATCGGTATAGCTATGTGCCAATAGACCGATACCTAAATAGCGATAGTTTATTATCAAACGAAAAGGTCACTTTAGATAGCAAAGTATATCCTAATCCCTTTTCCAAAAAGTTTATCTTAGAATGGAATCTTGGCAGCACAGAAGTCGTCTCAATTTCTATCACCAATGCCTTTGGACAAAGAGTGAGTCAGTTAATGGAGAAAAAATCACTTCCAGAAGGTAGTCATCAAATCACTTTTGATGCTCATCACTTGCCTGCTGGAGTATATTTTTATACGATTCAAACTAGCCATTCAGTTGAGACCAAAACAATTATTAAATTAGACTAACCGAGAAAATCATGCAAAAACTATATTACTTGCTTGGATTGATGCTCCTGATTCAATTGAGTGCATTTATGCCAGCGCCTACCAAGAACCAATTACTCAGCTTTAACTCAGCTTATCTAACGGGTAAAAATTGGAAGGTAGACCAATTGTACCTAGACAGTATACGTGCATTTGATAATTCTTTTACTTCTGGGCGTTTTACCTTTACTAGTGATGGCAAATTAACCACTACTAATGGTAGCCAAAGCCTGGTGAGACTATGGCAAGCAAATGCGACACAGAATCAAATTATTATTAAGAACATTAATACGAACGTAACTGAGCAGGTTTACTCCGTTTTATTTCTGGATGCCTCGCGCTTTATCTACAAAGTAACTGTAGCGGATAGCAAAACCGGAAAGCCTGTAACTATGGAAGTTCGACTCATTGCATTTACCGGTTCATAAAAAGTTCTTATTTCAGAAATTATCTTATGCTTACTTTATAAAGAAACAGATGCCTTTGTATGAAAAGAGGGCATCTGTTTCTTTATAAAGTAAGCATCTTAAGCAAAAGCAATACAAATATTTAGCTCCATGAGAAAAGGTTTACTATTTATTCATCTCAAAGGTTCTTTCCTCCTTTTATGGAGTCTGTTAGTTGCCACTGGCTGTTGCCGAGAGCAGGCTACTGAGATCAGGGGATTGCCACTTTCGGACTCGGAGAAAGCCTGGGTACCCTACAACAGCAGTGATACTATTAAATTTATAGATCAAAATAAGCATACCTATTTTGCAACAGTAAGTCATACGTTTAATGGAGACTTTGGTAAATGCTTAGAAAATTGCTGCAACTCTTGCGCCTGTAGTGGTCGAATTTCAGAGCGTTGGGATACAAGATATATTGCTTTTAAAACTAATATTCAGCTTTTAAATCAACAACCTTTAAATATCAAAGTACAGTTAGAAGCCGCAGTAAAACCAACTGACGCTTCTCATTTACTTATTTCTATTGGCGAAAAAAATGGAGATGATTTTTCACAATTTAACCCTCAGCTTTTCAATACCACTTTGGATAAAACTGCCAATAGTTCGCTGAATGAATTTGGCTGGGCAGGCAATCAGGAATTTCAAGGCTTACGCTTCTCCGATGTTTATTATCAAAAGTACCTAGAAAAAAGGGTCTCCCCTTCTTACCCTGCCATTGATACAGTCTACCTCAACAAAGACAAGTGCCTGATCCGATTTACTACGACTACAGGAGATAGTTATACTCGATACAATTAAATCTTCATTGGAGCGGTGTAGTATTGAAAAACAATGAGTTGATTCTTTTACCCAACTTAATATCCCATAATCCCGCTTCAAAAGGCCTACGATTAGAATACTAATACCCAAAATATATGTGGCCAGATAAAGGATTTGGCATGTTTGATTGAGCAAATGGCTAAATTATATGCGCTGGAACAACACATTCGCCATTCGAGGGAAATTAATGAACGGCTGAGCTGCCAACTTTTCTTCCTACAAATCTTATCACCGAACCCTTTCCAATATGGAATTTCCCTTCATTTAAAAGAATTTCTTCTTCCTCTAACAGTAACACCTTATAATTCCAAAAATCAACACTAATTTCTGCTTTAGAATACAACATATGAATGTCCTTCGGGCCGCCAACTTGCGGATTAAGCTGATTAAAGTGTAAGTGATTTTTACTGAAAGCCTCTAAAATAATGATGCCTCCAGGTCTGAGGTAGTCATTTAACATCTGGTGGAGTATTGACTTCTTTTCAGCCGAAAAATGGGCATACACTAGCCCTATGGCATCGAATGTTTCTCTTTCAAACTTGTGTTTTTCTAAATCTCCAACAATATATTCGAGCGCAACACCCGTCTCTTTGGCGAGTTGTAATGCTTTGGATTGCCCTTCTACACTTAGATCCAATGACGTCACTTTCCACCCCAGTTGTGCGGCAAATACGCCATTGCGGCCTTCTCCATCGGCTGGCATTAATATAGATCCTGTTTCAAATTTTGGAAGCCAT
>JAZKGK010000226.1:0-451 GCA_040385915.1 Bacteroidota bacterium | reverse complement strand
TCTTTAAAAAAGAGATTAGGGTCTTTGCCATAAGCAAATTCAGGATCTTGATATCTTTCATCCCATTTCTGATTCATATTGATTCGATTTAAACTTTTGATTGATAAATAGATGACAACTCATTATTTACCTCAAAAGTCGTTCTCCTAACTATTGACAGGAGAGGACAAAAATGGAGTTGCATCAGACGGGTCTGAAGTTGTGCCTAAAAGCCTCCGGTAAATATGCTAAAGCTTTCAGAAAAATCCGGCTCTTTCTGGGTTGCACCAATATGCCTTATTGGAATTTTCTCCATTTTAGGTTGTTGCGGTGAGGCCTGGCTATTGAACATACTTAGGGCTTGCTACGCAATAACCTGTACATTTAGCCTAGGCGGCCCCACCTAGTTATTGTTCGTTTTTTCTGCGTTGCAAAATCCTTGAATAGCGCTGCTATTGAAGGATTTTACGCC
>JAZKGK010000225.1:0-2222 GCA_040385915.1 Bacteroidota bacterium | reverse complement strand
CTTGCCTTTACTTGTCCTGCGGTTGCTTTCGCGATATACGTTTTACCGCATCCGGGCGGACCATATAAAAGAATACCACCGCCGGTTTTTTTTCCGTACGCTTTATATAAGTCGGGATGTAAAAGAGGCTTGATAATTTTTAATTCAATCTCTTTTTTCACATTACTCATTCCTCCTACATCATTAAAATTTATAGAGGGCTTTTGGATAAAGCGGCTATCTATTTCTTCATCAGAAGGAAAATCTTCCACGGAGGTTGGCAATCGTAGTTCTCGGTCTAATTCTTCATCCTGATAATTAGGATTGAACAGTAATGCCTTTTTATAAACCTCAACAGCTTTATCAATTGATTTTTCTTTTAATAGAGCTTGTGTATATAAAATAAGCACATCAAAATCCTGAAATCCATTTTCAATGACTTCTTCCAGGATAACATTGCAAGTGGAATATTCTCCCTTCAGGAAAAACGTTTTGGCTAATCCTATTTTTGATTTTTTATCCGGGGAAATTTTAATTAATTCTAAATACTCTATTTCTGCTTCATCCAGTCTATTTGCTTTCAGTAATATCTCAGCCAAGTGTTGCTTTAGTGGAATGTTATTTGGTGAAAACTTTAGTGCATCCCTTAAATTATTGATTGAATTGTCATCCATAGTATTATAATGATTGTTGTATTATTATTAATTCCTAAATAGACAAAAGTCTTGCTATTGAAAGTACGATATTATAAGCTAGCTTTTCGATTATTAATGAATTCATCACCATATTAAGAATTTTTAGAACTCTTATATATACCATTGATTTGCGGAGCGTTCATAGGATAAGTGGCTGGTGAAATGCTCATTTTACTGGCTATTGCATTTTGTCCTGGTTGCCCATATCTTATAATGAAGAGCGTTAGTGTTAAGTATTGCAGTGTATTCATTTGCTAATATAGACATATTTGTGCAAGCGAAAAGTCAGTAATCCCACTACCAACCACCAAATTTGCCATTAGCAGACTTCTCACCAATCCCGCAAGCGAATGTACCTGATTTCCCTGCAAAATGGTTAAGAAGCGTAAAATGAGCAAGAGAAGGAAAATAAAAGCTGCTAGATTTCCCTGGGTATTTTTTTATTGCTTGTTTTGCGGTTCGGTTTTATTGCCGGACTAAATTTTTCTTTGTTCAAGAATGCTAACTGTAGAAAAAATCGGAGGCACCTCGATGAGTGCACTTCCAGAGGTATTAAAAAACATCATACTTTTCGGACGAACCGGCGATCAGCTGTATAATCGGATTTTTGTCGTTTCGGCCTTTTCTGGGGTAACCAACTGGCTGCTGGAGAATAAAAAAACCGGAGAGCCAGGCGTTTATCATCGGATAGCCAAGCAGAAGGCTTTTCAGCACTCGCTGAATGACATCACGGAAAAGCTACAGGAAATCAATAAAAAATACGTAGCCATTGGCCTAGACCTGGCCATTGCCGATGCATTTATTGCGCAACGAATCCAGGAAGCCCATCGGTACTTAGAGGATTTGGCCAACATACTGGCTTCCGGCTACGTCAGTGATGAAAGCATCCTCCAAGCGGCCCGAGAAATACTCGCTTCCGTCGGCGAAGCGCATTCCGCCTTCAACTTTGTGAACGTCTTGCAAAACAACGGTATTCATGCCACGCTCATCGACTTGAGCGGGTTTAACGACCACAAGCCTTATACCATCGATCAACGAATTGAGCATTCTCTGAAGAACATTGACTTCAAGAAGACTATTTGTATAGTCACCGGCTACACCAAGGGGACGGAAGGAATTATGCGGGAATTTGACCGTGGGTATTCGGAAGTCACCTTCTGCAAAATAGCGGTAGCAGTAAAGCCTCAGGAAGCGATCATTCACAAAGAATACCACCTGGCTTCGGCTGATCCAGCCCTGGTAGGAGTGGAAAACTGCATCCCGGTTGGCTTTACCAATTACGATGTGGCCGACCAGCTGGCCGATGTGGGCATGGAGGCCATTCACCCCAAAGCATCCAAGCCGCTGGAAATAAACAACATCAACCTGCGGATAAAAAACACCTTCGAGCCCGAGCATCCGGGAACCCTGTTTACGCGGGAATATACTAGCCCACACAAAAGAGTAGAAGTGATTACTGGTACGGAAAAAGTAATCATTATCGATATATTCGACCCCTTGATCGTAAGTGCGGTCGGCTCCGATTTGAAAGCCATGCAAGTGTTTTTT
>JAZKGK010000224.1:0-75483 GCA_040385915.1 Bacteroidota bacterium | reverse complement strand
ATTTTTTATTTACCCTAAAGACATTTGCGTGTTTATGACGTATTATGCTTATCCTCTGTGTTTTTATAAATCATGTTAATGTACTACTCTGTCACCTGAATCTTTGGAGAGGTTAGTTGTTCCATAACTTTAGTGATGACAGTTATTATTCGTGGAAGCACTTGAATAACGAAGGTGGCAAATCATTAGGATAGGGATGGTATTATAAGTAGGAGGTTTTGGAAAGTCAATTTCTGTTGGGTAAGTTTCTCTATTTTTATCTAACGTAAACTCTAACTTTGGATAAAGTTTAGAGTAATAAGAAGCTATGCAGGTTATTATTTAACATAATTATTGATACGCTAACATTGTTGAGTCAAAATATATTGGATTGCTCTATACTTACATTTAGTTTTTCTGACTTTAGGGAAAGTAATAGTAGAGCTCTTTAGTTTTTGAATAGTATTAGGAATATTATTCGTTCAGTCGTTCTCATTACAGCTATATTATTTAGTAAAACTAGTTGTATAATTACTAATATATGTAGTTAAAAATAATAAATACTATTAATAATGGCTTTTTACGAACCAGATACTATTTTTAGTTTAGCTACTCCTAATGGGACTGGCGCTATAGGGGTTATACGCATTAGTGGCAAGCATGCTATTGAAATTGTCAGCAGTATTTTTAAAGGTAAAACTTTAACTGTCCCCACAAAACAACAGGTTTTCTTTGGTTCTATCTATTACGAATCGGAGATAATAGACGAAGTAATACTTACCGTATTTCGTGCTCCCCACTCCTTTACTAAAGAAGATACAGTAGAAATATCTTGCCATAATTCTCGATATATTGTTCACAGAATTTTAGAATTACTCCAACGGCAAACTTTATATGCCAGATTGGCTAAGCCTGGTGAATTTACTCAAAGAGCATTTTTGAACGGCAGATTCGATTTAGCACAGGCGGAAGCTATTGCTGACCTAATTGCTTCTGATACCAAAGCTTCTCATCACAGCGCATTAAATCAAATGAGAGGCGGGTTCTCTAAAGATATTCAATTACTACGGCAAAAATTAATTGAGTTCGCTGCTTTACTCGAACTTGAGCTTGACTTTGGGGAAGAAGATGTAGAATTTGCAGATCGAAATGATCTTAAAAAATTAATTGACGAAATACAACAAACCCTCCTACCATTAATTCAGTCTTTCCAATTAGGCAATTCATTAAAAGATGGCATACCTACCGTAATTGCTGGTAAACCTAACGTTGGTAAATCGACCCTTCTTAATACTTTATTAAATGAGGAGAGAGCCATTGTTTCTGATATACCAGGCACCACCCGAGATCTTATTGAAGATGAAATTATCTTAGAAGGCATAAAATTCAGGATAGTTGATACTGCTGGCCTTAGAGAAACTAAGGATACTATTGAAGCCATTGGGGTAGAAAGAACGCAGCAGAAGATGAAAAAAGCTTCTATCATACTCTATGTATTTGACGCCACTATTATTTCTCTCATTGAACTAAAAACTTATTTACTAGAATTGGACTCTCTTTCGATTCCCTATTTACTTATTGGAAACAAATTAGATGTTTTGGAAATTGAGAAAAAAGTCGCCATTGAGAGTATCGCTAACGTTATTTGGATTTCAGCTTCAAAAAAACAGCATATTGATTCCTTAAAGCAAGCAATGTTACAACAAGTCCAAGCAACTAATTTTATAGCTGGGAATACTATCATTACGAATATCAGACATTATGAACATCTCCATCAAACTTATGAAGCGCTAAAAAAAGTATTAGACAAAATAAATCGGCATGTAACGAGCGATTGGCTGGCATTAGACATTAGAGATGCTTTAAATCATTTAGGAGCCATTACGGGAGAAATTACTAATGATGATTTACTGGCAACTATTTTTTCAAAATTTTGCATTGGTAAATAAAAAATCATTAAAATTATGTAAAGAATTCTTGGTAACAGATAATAAATATTGTAACTAAGTCACTCTTTTGCAGTCATTTTTATTAATCATTTCTTTTACTTGTGTTTTGTACTTTTTTAATTAATTTCGTCAAATACTGCCAGATATTCATATCTGATGTATAAATGAAACTACTATTTTAGACTGATCTTTTCTTATATTTTATTCATTATATTTATTTAATCTATGTCAGATTTTGCTGAGTTAACCTTAGAAGGTAAAACCTATCGCTTACCAATTATTGTAGGTGTCGAACACGAAAGAGCTATTGATATAAGCGAACTTAGGGAGCAAAGCGGTTACGTTACACTGGATAGGGGTTATAAAAACACTGGTGCAACCAAAAGTGCCATAACGTTTTTGGATGGAGAAAAAGGTATTCTTCGGTATCGTGGCTATCCAATTGAGCAACTGGCTGCAAAATCAAATTTTTTAGAGGTCGCTTATTTGCTTATTTATGGTGTCTTACCTACTCAGCCAGAACTGGACAATTTCAACAAACAAATAACTGTGCATACCTTAGTAAATGAGGATATGCGGAAGATATTCGATGGCTTTCCAGTGAATGCTCATCCTATGGGTATACTTTCTTCTCTCGTTTGCTCACTGACAGCTTTTTACCCTGATCCTACGGATTTTAAAAGCTCCAGAGAAAAAGTTGACCTTAGTATTATTCGCCTACTGGCAAAAATGCCAACGATTGCTGCTTGGGCTTACAAAAACTCTCTTGGACATCCGGTTAACTATCCTAAAAACAAGCTAGATTATTGTGCTAACTTTTTGTACATGATGTTTGCTTTACCGGTAGAAGATTATACACCAGATCCGGTAATTGTGGATACCATGAATAAATTATTAATTCTGCACGCCGACCACGAACAGAATTGTTCTACTTCTACTGTTCGGTTGGTAGGTTCCTCAAAAGTTAATTTGTTTTCTGCTATTTCTGCTGGTATCAACGCTTTGTGGGGACCCTTACACGGTGGTGCTAATCAAGAAGTAATTGAAATGTTAGAAGCTATACGCGCTGATGGCGGTGGTACGCAGAAATTCATAGATAAAGCAAAAGATAAAAACTCAGGTTTCAGGTTAATGGGTTTTGGTCATCGGGTATACAAGAACTTTGATCCAAGAGCCAAGATTATTAAAGAAGCATGTGACCAGATTTTACGTAAACTTGGTGTTGATGATCCTATTCTGGAGATTGCTAAAAAATTAGAAGAAGCAGCCCTTAGTGACGAATATTTTATTGAAAGAAAGTTATATCCAAACGTAGATTTCTATTCTGGTATTATTTACCGTGCTTTAGGAATTCCAACTAATATGTTTACTGTTATGTTCGCGTTAGGAAGGCTTCCTGGTTGGATTGCTCAATGGAAAGAAATGAATGAAGATAAAGAACCAATAGGTCGACCTCGCCAAATTTATGTAGGAGAATCTATTCGGGATTATGTAGATATTAAGTCGCGTTAAAATACTTTGATTCGTTTCAGGCTTACTACTCCTACCCTCTTGACTTTTTTGTCAAGAGGGTTTTTATTTGGTTCTTTTCATATGTTAAAAAGTTATGATATCTTACATTATGTTAAATAATAATCTTCAAATTAATGCATAAAAAAAGCCCGACTTATTCTGTCGGGCTTTTTTTATGCATTTCAATTATCTATTTTTTGTTTGCTTCTGCATTTTCAATTTCTTTAGTCAATTTATCTACATCAGTATTTCTTTTTAGCTGATTATAAATTTTTACTAAATTCTCCATTAAGGGAATATCCTTGGGATTAGATTGGTGAGCTTTTTCAAAATAGGGTAAAGCTTGCTGGAAGTGGGATTGCATTTCAGCTTCAATTTTTTTACCACTCTTATTATATTGATTCATATCTAAGCTATTTAATTTCTTAACAGTTTCGGCACCTTTATTAAAATAGAAAACACCTAAATTGTAATTTGCTTCAAAATTAGTAGAATCTAGTGCCAGTACTTTTTTGTAAATTGCTTTTTCTTCATCTTTATTTCCAGCGTTGCCGTATAAAATGGCTAAATTCGTTTGATATTGTAAGTTTTTGGGTTCACGCTCAATTGCCTTCTTTAAATTGTCAATGGCTTGATCTAATTTACCTGTAGAAAGTAAAATACTTAATTCCTGGTCTTTAAGGTTTTTATTAGAAGGATTGATCAATAAGCCTTTTGCTATCACTTCTAACGCCTTGTCATTTTCTTTATCTGCTATGTATAACGCCGCTAGTGTATAAAAAAAATCTAAATCTTTTCCACCTAAATCAATATATTTACCCAAAGCATTCTTAGCAAGAGGTATATCCTTGCTTTGTTGAGCAGCAATACCTGTATAAAGCACAGATAGCGTATCTTTAGGATTATTTTCCTGAGCTAATTGAAAAGCCTTTATAGCATCTACATAATTTTTAGCCTGATATCGCTGAATAGCTTGATTAAATAAGGCCGCATATAAAGATTGAGAAATGAGCGCAGCCTTTGAATCTTTATCATAAGATCCACCTGGCTTATCTAATTCAGAAGCTTTTTTATAGGATTCATAGGCTATGAAAGCCGCATTAGAATCTAATTTACTGTAAAGTTTTGTAGGATCATTGGCAATGTGCTCATAAATCTGTCCACGGGCAAACCACGTTTTTGCTTTAGTAGATAATTTTGCATCCAAAATAGCCTTGTCAATTTCTGTCTTAGCTTGGTCTAATTTTCCTGCTTGATCGAGAAGTATAGCCTGTGTCTGTGCAAAAGCAGTGGTAATAGAAAAAAACAGCAATAAAGCTGAAACAAACTTGTTCATAGACTGAAGTTTTAGGTTGAAAATATTCAATTACTTATTTGTGAACGTACAAATGCGAGACTGGTTGCATTTGTACGTTCACAAATATAGAAAAACACGCAACATTTTGCCAAATTAGAATTTATTCTACTGTACTATCAACATCCGTTGCCTCAGCATCCGTTGACGGTTCAATAGGTAAAATACCATTGATTATCTCTCCGTCTCCTTCCTCTTCACCCTCTATTTTCTCAATCTTAGCTACCGAAGAAATCTCATCTCCTTCGTTCAAACGAATAAGTCTGACTCCTTGGGTATTTCTTCCCAAGATGGGCAAGTTAACTACTGCTTGTCGGATAGCAATACCAGATTTATTAATAATCATTAAATCATCTGAATCAGTTACTTCCCTAACAGCCACCAGCTTCCCTGTTTTTTCGGTAATATTAATGGTTTTTACTCCTTTACCACCTCGGTTGGTTACTCGATAATCATCCACTGCCGAACGCTTGCCATACCCACACTCGGAAACTACCAACAACTGCGCATCAGGTCGGCTAATACAAACCATTCCCACTACCCGATCATCTTCATGCGCTAATGTTACCCCGCGTACACCGGCAGCATTTCGTCCCATTGGCCTTACCCGCTCCTCATTAAAGCGTATGGCCATTCCAGATTGTAGTGCAAGAATAATGTCATCATTTCCGCTAGTAAGCGCAACATCCAGCAAACGATCGCCTTCATTAATAGTAATGGCATTGATCCCCGCTTGTCTTGGGCGAGAAAATGCTTCTAACGTGGTCTTTTTGATCGTACCATGCTCAGTACACATAACCAGGTAATTATTATTGATATAATCAGCGTCACTCAGGGTTTTGACATTGATTACCGCTCTGACGCTATCTTCTTTATCAATCTGAATTAAATTTTGGATGGCACGGCCTTTAGCTATTTTGCTACCTTCTGGGATAGCATATACTTTGAGCCAGAAAATCTTACCTAATTGAGTGAATATCAATAGGTAGTTGTGCATCGTAGCCGAGAACAAATGTTCTGTGAAATCATCGTCCTTAGTAGTCACCCCTTTGGAGCCTACTCCTCCCCTGCCCTGGGTACGATATTCACTCAATGGTGTACGTTTAATATATCCTTCATGAGAGATAGTAATTAACATCTCGTCATCGGCAATCATATCCTCCATTGTAAACTCGTCGGCGGCGTGTACTATTTGGGTACGACGGGCATCACCGTATCGGGCTTTAATTTCCGTTAGCTCATCTTTAATGATCTGCATCCGTAGAGACTCATCTACTAAGATAGTATTCAGATACTCGATCAATTTTACGATCTCATCGTATTCGTTCTGTATTTTATCGCGTTCAAGACCAGTTAAGCGTTGGAGTCTCAATTCCAGGATAGCTTTTGACTGAATTTCGGAAAGGTTAAATGAAGTCATTAAACCATTCTTTGCAATTTCAGGATCACGAGCGTTACGGATAAGTGTAATTACCGCATCCAAGTTATCCAGCGCAATAAGCAAGCCTTGAAGAATATGAGCCCGCTTCTCGGCTTCCTTCAATTCGTATTTTGTACGTCTAACGACAACTTCGTGGCGGTGATCCACAAAGTGCCGAATCAAATCTTTCAGGTTAAGTGTAACAGGGCGGCCTTTAACTAGCGCGACATTATTTACGCCAAATGATGATTGTAAAGCCGTATATTTATATAAGTTATTGAGTACTACATTAGGTACGGCATCCTTCCTCAAGTCATACACCACCCGTAAGCCATCCCGATCTGATTCATCTCGAATATCAGAGATGCCTTCAATCTTTTTCTCGTTAATCAAAGCCGCTGTGCGCTCAATCATCGAAGCCTTATTAACCATATAAGGGATTTCAGTAACAATTATTTGCTCCTTACCTGTTTTAGAGGTTTCAAAGTAAGCATTGGCACGCATTACTACCCTGCCACGACCAGTTTCAAAAGCTGATTTTACTCCTTGAAATCCATAAATGGTCCCACCAGTGGGAAAATCAGGGGCTTTCACAAACTCCATCAATCCGGCAATCGTTATTTGCGGATCGTCAATATAAGCCATAATGCCATCAATAACCTCTGAAAGGTTGTGGGGAGCCATATTGGTTGCCATCCCTACAGCAATACCGGAGGTACCATTGATAAGTAAGTTAGGAATTTTGGCAGGAAGCACCGAAGGCTCAGTCAGCGAGTCATCAAAGTTGGGTTGAAAATCAACTGTCTCTTTATATAAATCGGTTAATAATTCTTCTGCAATTCTTTTCAATCGCGCTTCCGTATACCGCATAGCAGCCGGCGAATCGCCATCAATAGAGCCAAAGTTACCTTGTCCATCTACGAGTGGATATCGAAGCGACCAATCCTGAGCCATCCGCACCATCGTATCGTAGACTGAACCATCGCCATGTGGGTGAAATTTACCCAGCACTTCTCCAACAATTCTAGCGGACTTCTTGTATGATTTATTGTAGTTAACACCCAGTTCCGACATTCCATATAATACGCGCCGATGAACAGGCTTAAGTCCATCACGGACGTCGGGTAAAGCACGCGAAATAATTACGGACATTGAATAATCAATGTAAGCTCCGCGCATTTCGTCTTCAATGTTAATCGGGATGATATTCTCGCCTTCTGCCATGAAAAATGATGATTTTTAATTGCTAATTTACGGAATCTCTTATACTTATGTCGAGAAAAGCCGACTTATTTACTGCTCTTGACTATCCTTTTTTTTCTGTTCTACCTCCTTTTGGCGACGTTTGGTAGCCTTTTTTACTTTCTTTTGATCTTCCAGATTCGGATCTTTATAATCCTCTCCTATTTTAGGATCTTTGTTGCGTTTCCACCAAGCAACACCACGAAAATCCTTTTCACCGTGGCGATGTCTCATTCGGATGTGGCAGGAAGGAAGTGGACAGTGAGGGGGTTTACAGGCGTCCAAGACGAATATTGAGAGGCAAATGAACACAAAAATGCGTAGTTGTTTCATTACGATTACAAAGCGATTACAGTGATAAAAGAGACTTGCTGCTGTAATTCCAATAAACAAAAAAAGCCTCTTATATAAGAGGCTTTTTTTGTAATCTAGAGCCCCCTGCCGGGATCGAACCAGCGACCTACTGATTACAAGTCAGTTGCTCTACCAGCTGAGCTAAGGAGGCGAATTGTAAGGAGTAAACTCCTCTACAAAACCGCGTGCAAAACTACGAGTAATGTTGGAACCAACAAATATTAACGCTTTTATTTACGGGACTTTTTTAAAAATCATTCAGCATTTTTATTTGTGCTTTGGCCTCCTTCAACTCGGTTTCTGCCACACCAATTTTCTGATTAAATTCTTCTCGAAGTTTATCAGCAGTTTTTGAATGTGAAAAGAACTCAATATTGTTTTTCCAAAGAGCAATATCATTCTCCAATTGAGTAATTTTCTTTCTGAGCCCCTGTTCTTTGTGCTGAATATTTTTAAAGGCCGCCGGATTATTCTTAGACAAATCTAATTCAGCACTCAGTTTTACTTTTTCTTTTTGAGTACCCGTAAGTTTATCAGCGTTCTTAGCAAATTGATTAATTGCATCCAGATACCGCTTTTGAATGCTGTGCATATTCTTACGAGGCACAAAGCCAATAGAAGCCCACTCAACTTTCAGCACTTCTAATTTACTCACATCACTCTCGTGCTCACTGGCTAAATCTTCAATTGCTTTACAAACAGCATTTTTCTTAATCAAGTTATCGTCAAATTGCCGATCAGTTTCTGAGCGACTTTCTCTACGACGGTTGAAGAAGGCATCACAAGCCAATTTGAATCGGTCGAATATTTGATTCTTCTGTTTTTCGGGAACAGGACCAATATTTTTCCATTCCAATTGAAGCTTTTTCACCTCTTCTGCCGACCGTTCAACGTCCTCACTAAGGAGTAATGCTTCTACTTGCTCGCACAGGCTCACTTTGCTTTGCAAGTTTTTAGCACGAAAATCCTCCAGTTTCCTAAAAAATTCGTTTTTGTGATGAAAAAAAGCTTTAAATCCATGCCAGAAATCCTTACTTATATCTTTGGCCTTTTCCTTAGATACAGGGCCTATCGTATTCCATTGCTTCTGAATTTCAAGGATCGCCTGTGTTTTCTCGTTCCAATCACTTATTTTTTGAGAATCAAAAGCTATAAAAGGCTCTAATGCAGCTACTAATTCTGCTTTCTGCGCATAATTAATATCCATTTCTTTCTTAACGCCTTCTAGTTGTTCTCGACGCCGAGAATAAAGTGTATCCGAAGCGGCTTTAAATCGCTGCCAGATGGTTTCTTGCTCCTCTCTTGGCACCGGCCCCAGGTGCCGATATTCCTCATGCAATTCGTTTAGCTCTTTAATAACCGCATTGGAAGGCTCTTTCTGGGCAAGTTTTTCTGCTTTTTCGCAAAGCTCTAATTTCGCTTCCAAGTTCTTGCGCCGGTCAAGCTCCTTCAATTCAAAATAAATACTCCGATTAGTATAGTATCTCTCGAGTAAGGCGTGGTAGCTGGCCCATAGATTATTTCCTTGCTGGGGAGCCACTGCGCCTGTAGTTTTCCAATCGCGCTGTATTGTTTTTACCTCTTCAATACTGGCTTGGGTTTCCTCTGAATCAACCAACAGTCGTAATCTTTCGAGCAAGGATGTTTTGATCGCCAGGTTCTTTTCTTTGGATTTTTCAAACTCCTTTAGTTGCCGATTTCGCTTGTCTCTTAACTGGCGATACAGATTATCAAACTGCTGATTTAATGCATCGGAACGAAATTCAAAATCATCTTCTGAACCACCTTCGGCAACAAACTTCAGTAGTGCATCGTGTTTTTCCTGCTCTTTTATATGATCAAAATGAGGTTTTACCTGTTTTAAAATAGTATCTACCTTTTTTAGATCTTCTTCCTTAAGCAAATTTTCAAGCAAATTCACAAAATCGCTTTTGGTAAAGTTGTCATACTCACCCAAGTGTGCTTCTTCGTGAATACTATCTGCATCAATTGTTTCTGTTTCTCCTGTATGACTGCCAGTTACGGCCTCCGAATCACTTTCTACAACTATAGTCGGATTCTGGGAAATATCGTTAGATATTAGCTCATCCGGCAATGCAGCCTCTGGCAAAATCTCTTGTGAAGATTGTAAAGATGCTTCAGTCATTTCTGGAATAATGCCGGCAGAGTTCTTTTGCTTTAACTCATCAGCCGATGGGTCAGTGGTAATTTCCTCAGCTAAACTATCAATTGGGCGCTCAGTGACTGCAGACGATTCCCCGTTGCGGAAAGTGCCAGACGTAGTATCGTTAAAGTGATTTTCCTTATTCGCAAGTTCTCTTCCGTTATCCATTATCGTGAGGTTTCAGGTTTCAAGTCGGGTCTAGTATACGCAAAAATAACAAAAACCACGTTACCTACAACGGAACAAGGTCAAAGTTTACAGTCAAGTATAAAAGACTGCCCATACTCGCTTTAATTTAACTGATTTCAAATACATTCCTAGGCATTTTACTACAAAAAAATTGATACTCTGCCATTTAAGTAAATGAGTTGAATAGCAAAGGTGTTTCCTGAGTACAATGTAATTGTCTTTTAATTGGTATATGATATACTTTGCACAAAAAACGTTACTTCTATTTATGTCTACTCCCTCCCTTGCCGATTTACGGAAAGATTATACGCTTCACGGCCTTGATATCGCTGATGTAGCACCTCATCCAGTCTCACAATTTAGGCATTGGTTCGCCGAAGTCATTGCGGCAAAATTGCCCGAGCCTAATGCCATGCACCTTTCCACTGTGAAAGTAGATGGAAAACCTAGTGGCAGGATCGTATTGTTGAAAGGATTAGATGATAATGGCTTTATTTTTTTCACTAACTATGAAAGCAGCAAAGGGATTGAAATCAATCACAATCCTGCGGTGGCACTCACCTTCTTCTGGCCAGAACTGGAACGTCAGGTTCGCGTGGAAGGCTTCGTAGAAAAAGTAAGTGAGCAAGATTCTGACACATATTTCCAAAGCAGGCCTCGTGAAAGTCAGATAGGTGCGTGGGTGTCTCATCAAAGTCAATTTATTCCAGATAGAGAAACGTTGGAAAGACGCACACAAACTCTTACACAAAAGTTTAAAAATCAAATAATTACCCGTCCTCCTCATTGGGGAGGTTACCGCGTTATCCCCCAAGTGATGGAATTTTGGCAAGGTCGTCCCAGTCGTTTACATGACCGTATTGTATACACACGGTCTCATGACTTATCATGGCAGATAGCCAGGCTCTCTCCTTAAATTATGCAGCGCTAATAGAACCACTAATTTTGTGTTTTTTGTTATCGTAAATTAAATTATGTTAAACAATAAACAATTGTGCCTTAATACATTCCTGGCGGTAGCATTCAAAACGGATTAAAATGGTATAAATACATGTGCTCTCATGAAATAAGCAGTGATACCCTATTATTCAAATTATCCAATAAAGACGGGGCAAATTGTCCTTTTTTGCTAGATTTGTTTATCTTTAATGCTGTAATTTTTAATACGTTTCAACACATCAATGCCTTCTGTGTATCAAGCTGATTTGACACTTGTCAAAGATTTTCTTTACGAATTAATTGCTCGTCATGCAACAGCATCTGGCTTGGCTTGGCTGGACAATGTGTTAGTTCAAATCTCTAAACAACAAACGAACAAAACATTTTACCTAGCTTTTGGTATGGCTTCCCGCCAAATAGGTAAAAATCAGCTTGAACTGACTGAACAGGAAGTAGAAACAGCCAACAATCTTCGCCCTGGTTTTCATCCGAAGGGCTGGTCGGTTTTGAAAACTTCGCGTGTATTGCTTATGCTGTCCTTGCCGCATGACCGCCCATCGGAATATCATTCTCTATTAAATACGCTGTTTAGTACTGCTGATGTACATGAACTAGAAGCTATGTACGCCAGTCTGCCGCTTTTGCCTTACCCAGAAGAATTCCGTGCCCGTTGTGCCGAAGGAATCCGTACTAATATGCGGAATGTACTGGATACAATCGTTTTGGATAATCCATATCCGGCTGATTACCTGGAAGAAGACGCCTGGAATCAAATGGTGCTCAAAGCAGTATTTAATGGGCTTCCACTCATCCGAATTGAAGGCTTTGACCAGCGACGTAATGCTCATTTGGCTCGAATGCTGTCAGATTACGCGCACGAACGCTGGGCAGCAGGCCGTGATCTAACACCTGAATTATGGCGGGCAGTAAGTCCGTTTTTGGATGAGTCACTGATAAAGGATATCGAAAAACTATTTGCCAATTCTAACCGCTTGCAACAGGCAGCAGCAGCATTGGTTTGTGCGGAAAGTGAGTGGAGTACAGCTAAAAAATTGCTCAATTCTCACCCTCATTTGCAAGCAATGATTTCTAATGGAGAACTAAACTGGCAAACCATTAGTAGTGAACAATTAACAATTAACAATTAACAATGGGTGCTTACTGGTTAAGCTTAATAAGCTAGATTATTCACTACTCATTGCTTACCAATACTAACAAACATGAATTACATCGATCCCCATATTCATATGACCTCCCGTACTACCAGCGACTACGAAGCACTGGCACAAGCGGGCGTAGTGGCTGTTATTGAACCGGCTTTCTGGCTGGGACAACCGCGTACTGAAGTGGGTACCTTCAAGGATTATTATAGTAGCTTGATAGGCTGGGAACGATTTAGGGCAAGTCAGTTCGGTATTAAGCATTACTGTACCATTGGCCTCAATTCTAAAGAAGCCAATAATGAAGCCTTGGCTGAGCAAGTACTTGAAATTCTACCCTTATTCATTTTTAAAGAAGGCGTAGTCGGCGTGGGTGAAATTGGATATGATGACCAGACTAAAACTGAAGAAAAATACTTCCGTCTGCAATTATCACTCGCTCTGGAAGCCAACCTGCCCGTGCAAATCCACACGCCACACCGCGATAAAAAGGCGGGTACTCTCCGAAGCATGAACGATTGCATAGATATGGGCCTGAATCCTGCTATGGTAATCATTGATCATAATAATGAGGAAACGGTAAAAGATGTACTGAATCACGGTTTCTGGGCCGCTTTTACCATATATCCTTTTACAAAAATGGGCAATGAACGAATGGTAGAAGTGATAAAACAATATGGCCATGAGCGCATTATGATTAATAGCGCTGCCGACTGGGGCATCAGCGATCCGCTGGCGGTGCCCAAAACAGCGGCTCTGATGCGAGAAAGAGGCATCTCCGAAGAATCGATACAGAAAGTGTGCTACCAGAATGCGCTAGAGGCTTTCGGACAAAGTGGGCAGATGAACGAAAGTGACTGGCTTGCTGGTAACACAATTGACCAAAGCCACAAATTTTCAGGAAATTCTATTTTACGAGGAGGTCAAGCACCCAAAGTAGAAGAAAAAACTTCTCATATCATTCGTTAGGAAATGAAGTTGATGAGCTCATAAGAGTATCATAATTAATTGTTGATTGTTAATTGTTTAAATGAACCTACTCCCCTATTTGCGGCTGATGCGCCCGGCCAACATTATCACGGCTATGGCTGATATTCTGGCGGGACTAGCCGTTTCATCCACGAGTTTTCTCCTTCTTATTTCACAGAGCCATACTCCTACTTTCACTTCTTTTCAAGAAATATCCTTTTCCAATCTGATTCTATTATTGCTGTCCACCATCGGGTTATATGGTGGCGGAGTAGTGTTTAATGATGTATTTGATGCAAAGCTAGATGCAGTAGAAAGGCCAGAAAGACCAATTCCAAGTGGGCAAGTGAGTAAAACTAGTGCAGCCATCCTGGGTATTTGGTTGCTGATGGCTGGAATAGTTGCGGCCTTTGGCGTTTCTCCCAGCAGTGGGCTCATTGCCTTAATAGTAGCCATTCTGGCGCTGGTATACGATAAATATGGCAAGCATACGCTTCTTGGGCCGATCAATATGGGTTTATGTCGCGGAGGAAACTTACTGCTGGGCATGAGCGGAGCAATTCAAACAAAAGAATGGCTAATCGTTCATCCCCATAGTTCGCTCTCCCCTTCGGCAATTGAACCAACTAACCCCTTCTGGTTTAACCAAATGAGTCCACTCGCAGAATACTGGCCATTGGCGCTAATTCCTGTGGCCTATATTGCCGCCATCACTACCATCAGCCGCGGCGAAGTGCATGGCGGAGACAAAAGAGCACTTTACCTGGCTTTTG
This sequence comes from Bacteroidota bacterium, assembly GCA_040385915.1. Lineage (GTDB taxonomy): Bacteria > Bacteroidota > Bacteroidia > Cytophagales > ES-bin-26 > ES-bin-26. The sequence goes on along the minus strand of JAZKGK010000224.1, from coordinate 61,479 downwards.
GACTGTATGGGATAGTAATGTTGGTAATAGTAGGCTTAAGTATGAAAAGTCCGTTTTCAGTCTGGCAAAGTCTGCCCTTTCTGGCCTTATTTGCGTACCTGATATTTCCGCCGCTCTTGCGTGCGTTCAAAGACCGGCAACCGCGTAATATTGGTTTGGCTGTAAAAGCTGGAGTCATAGCATTGATTGCTATGGATGCAGCCATTGCGGCTACTTTTGCTGGCTGGATGTATGGATTGGCGGTTTTGGCTTTACTTCCTCTTTCCCGGTTTTTAGCTAAAATCTTCGCAGTTACGTAAATACAGTTTTTTTCTCTGAAACCTAAATCCTTCTTCCTAGGTTATCAGAACACAGTAAAGTTGACATAACTTTTTGACTCATAAACTCATATACTTAAGCCCCATGAGGTCCCTTCAACAATCGTTTACCGTTACCTTCCAATACGCTGTACATTTTACTGAAAAGCTTTTCAACCTTGATAATGCCATCTTCAGTAATGTTTTTCAATTGGATGAAAACATTGGACCGCGGAAGCTTTTTTTTGTCATTGATGAAAGTGTGCAACAAGCAGTACCTCATCTGCTTTCAGATATCCGCACCTACGTAGCTGCTTACGCCGAAACCATGCAAATATGCGGTGAAATCTTATTAGTGCCAGGTGGAGAACAAGCCAAAAACGACCGATTATGGGTAGATAAAATACTCGAAGAAGTAAATAGCCACGGAATCGATCGCCATAGCTACATCATTGCGATTGGTGGTGGCGCTATACTGGACATGGTCGGTTATGCAGCAGCCATTGCCCACCGAGGCGTTCGACATATCCGCATCCCAACGACTGTATTATCGCAGAATGATTCGGGCATTGGCGTAAAAAACAGTATTAACTATTTTAACAAAAAGAACTTTCTGGGGACTTTTACGCCTCCTTATGCCGTATTAAATGACTTCGATTTTTTACGAACCCTCAGCGACCGTGATTGGCGGGCGGGCATTGCCGAAGCGATTAAAGTTGCTTTAATAAAGGATGCCGCATTTTACCAATTTATTAAAACCAATATCACTGCGCTGAATAATCGGGATATGCCTGCCATGCAACAGCTTATTCATCGTTGTGCCGAAATGCACATGCAACACATCGCTGGTCGGTCGGGCGGCCGCCCCGATCCTTTTGAAATGGGCTCTTCTCGTCCCTTGGATTTTGGTCATTGGTCGGCGCATAAATTGGAGCAACTCACCCGCTATTCCCTGCGGCATGGAGAAGCAGTAGCCATTGGAATCGCACTCGATACTACCTACGCCTATCTTGCGGGAATGCTCACCAAAACCGAGTGGAAAGACATTATTTCAACTATTAGGGATCTGGGATTTGAATTACATGTGCCAGCATTATCGCAGAATTTGGAAGAAGAAAACCAGGTAAAATCTGTACTCAATGGTTTGGTCGAATTCCGCGAACATTTGGGTGGACAACTAACCATCATGCTACTAGATAAAATTGGCCATGGAGTAGAAGTACACGAAATGGATCGGTCACGGATTATTAAAGCGATTCAGACACTGGAAAGCCTAAAAAATGAAAAAGTAATTGTCTGATAAATTGAAAAAGAAATATTGATTATCATTATTAAAATTTATCTTTGCACTCATTCGGAAAGGAAGGTTGGAATCGCTTGTAACGCTTTCAACCTATGCAACGAAACAATCGATTAACCTACCCTTTTTCTATCATTCGTTTATGAAACTTTTTTACTCCATTCCTCTGATCTGCATCGAGGTTTGGGTTTGCGCAGATACTTTTGACAAAAAGTACAAAAACACCTTCTTAGCGAAAGCTACTACCTCCATTACCATCCCTGTTACTCCTCCCACGTGTGATTTGCCTGAAGGAATTCGATACGGCCACACCGTGTTTTCCTTCTCTGATATCACCCAAGCCGAATACACTAAGCATCCTTTTGTAAATCCGACTGAAAATATTATTAAACAGGTTGCTCCTGAAACGGATAACTATGAAAGTATGTATAAACCCGTGGAGCAATACCTTATAGAGCAAGAAAATCTGCCATTTAATCGGGTTAACAACTGCTGGGTAATCAAGTTATCCAGTGGAAAAACGACTCAGTTGTGCGACAAAAGTGGCAAACAGGCAGTTGATGATTACACCGGTTATAAACTCATTTATTATCATTCTCCCGTCCATTTTTACCAGTTCTCGGTTAGCTACTACGAAGAAGGAGAAAACATGCTGGTGAATGCCGAAACGGGTGAAGAATTTAATGTATGGAATTATGCCTACTTATCGCCCGATCATCAACGCTTCATTGTGTGCTCTTATGACCTGGATGCCGGCTTCTCTCCCAATGGGATACAGATGTGGAAAGTAAGCGGGGATAAACTGGTGAAAGAATTTGAGCTGGAATTGCCTGATTGGGGTCCTGCGGATCCTGTTTGGGTAAATGGAAAAGAAGTGTACTTCAAACGAATTGTGCCAGACAGAGAAAATGGGACGGAAGTAGTACGATACACGAAGTTGAGTATTCGATAGTTTTTACTACTTGACATTTGTAGATTTATCATCAAATTGCATGCCTCATACGGATACAACTCCCCGGAATGAGAACTCTCCATGCGCATCAACCAAGGATACGACTTAACCTACTGCACCAATATTCACGCTGGAGAATCCTGGGAAGCCATTCTAAAAAATCTTCAGCAATTTACGCCTGCAATCAAAGCCAATATTTCGCCTGATCAGCCATTTGGCATCGGTCTACGGTTGTCGAGTCAAGCCAGTATCGAGTTATTAGAAAACAATAACCTGGCAACTTTCAAATCCTGGCTCGACGACAATTACCTGTATGTCAGCATCATCAACGGATTTCCTTACGGTGGTTTTCACGGGCAGGTGGTAAAGGATGCCGTACACCAGCCCGATTGGACAACCCGCGAACGGACAGAATATACCAAACGGCTAGCGCATATTCTGGCCAAACTGCTGCCCAAAGGAATGGACGGCGGCATTTCTACTTCTCCTCTCTCCTACAAACCTTGGTTTCATAACAACCGGGAAAACATCAAACTGGCATTTCGGTCGGCTACGCTACATTTGGCCGAGGTAGTGGAAGAACTAATCAGTATTAAAATCCATACCGGAAAGCTCATTCACATCGATATAGAGCCTGAGCCTGACGGGCTGTTGGAAAACACCGCAGAAGTCATCGAATACTTTCAACACTGGTTATTGCCTACGGGCCGGCGGTATCTATCTGATCGATTGGGCATTGAATTGATAGAAGCGGATGAAGCCATCAAAAATCACGTGCAGCTTTGTTATGATGTATGCCATTTTGCCTTGGCTTACGAAGCGCCGCAATGGGTATTCGACCGTTTGGAGGAAGAAGGCATCCGGATTGGCAGGATCCAAATCAGCGCGGCATTGAAGCTACTTTTGCCTGAAAATACCGAAGAAAGGAAAGTGCTGGCCGAACAATTAACTCCTTTTGTGGAATCAACCTATTTGCATCAGGTAACCGAAAAGGGCGCAAACAACCAACTGACACATTATCCTGACTTGCCTGAAGCATTGCAAAACCTTGGCAAGCCCGGTGCGCAAGAATGGCGAACACACTTCCACGTTCCTGTCTTTTTAAAAGAGTATGGTTTGCTGCACTCTACTCAAGATGACATCGTGGAAGTATTGAAAATAGCGCGTAAACACAACGTTACCCATCACCTGGAAGTAGAAACCTATACCTGGGAAGTGCTTCCCCCCGACCTAAAACTGGAACTTACCGCTTCCATTGAAAGGGAATTGATTTGGGTAATGGAGAGGTTGAAATAAGCTATGAGCCTTGAGCTGTAAGCCATAAGCTATCTAATATCCTAATATCAATACATACAAAAAAGCTGAAGGCTGGGGCAGCCCCGCTCACGGCTGACAGCTTAAAGCTACCAATGAAAAAAACGGTTGTCATCAATGTAGTAGGTCTAACTCCCAGTTTGATGGGGGAAAATACTCCTTTCCTAAGTCAGTGGGCAAAAGATGCCAAAAAGGCCGCCATTACTCCGGTTATCCCTGCGGTGACTTGTTCGGCTCAGGCTACTTACTTTACTGGAAAGTGGCCTGAAACTCACGGGGTTGTGGGTAATGGCTGGTATTTTCGTGATGTCTGTGAAATTAAGTTCTGGCACCAGTCGAATAAATTGGTTGAAGCACCCAAGATTTGGGAAGTGGCCAAACAGCTTGATCGTACATTCACGTGCGCCAATATGTTCTGGTGGTTCAATATGTACTCCACTGCCGACTATTCGGTAACGCCACGCCCTCAGTACCTGGCCGATGGGCGCAAAATGCCCGATTGTTACTCGCACCCAGCCAACCTCCGCGACCATTTACAAACCAAATTAGGCACCTTCCCTTTGTTTGAGTTTTGGGGCCCAAGAACGACGATTCGCTCCAGTCAGTGGATTGCCCAAGCCTCTATGGAAGTAGATCGGCTGCACAACCCAACCCTGACGTTAATTTACCTGCCACACCTGGATTATAATTTACAAAGGTTCGGCCCCAAACACCCGAAGATTGCGACTGATTTGCGGGAGATTGATGGCGTTTGCAAAGAACTGATTGAGTTTTACGAAGCAAAAGGAGCTCAGGTGATTGTACTTTCCGAATACGGTATCACGGAAGTAAACCGTACTATACAACTGAATCGAATGCTCCGCATGCATGGCTATCTGGCAATCAGGGAAGAACGGGGTACCGAACTGCTCGATGCCGGTGCCAGCGAAGCATTCGCCGTGGTCGACCATCAGGTAGCCCATATCTATGTGAAGAACCCTGACCGGATTGAGGAAGTTAGAAAGTTGATTGCAGTAGTGCCTGGGGTGGAAAAAACTTTGGTAGGTAAGGAACGCGATCTGTACCATCTCAACCACCCACGGGCAGGCGAAATTGTGGCTATTGCTGATGCTCGTTCCTGGTTCAGCTATTACTATTGGCTGGAAGATGAACGCGCACCGGATTTTGCCAGGATAGTAGAGATTCACAAAAAACCGGGCTATGACCCCGTAGAAATGTTTGCCAATCCACAAATCAAATTCCTGATGCCAAAAGTTGCCTTCAAATTATTGAAGAAAAAACTAGGCTTCCGTATGCTGATGGACATTATCCCTTTGGATGACACCTTGATTAAAGGCTCACATGGGCGCATTCCTGAATCGAAGACAGAATACCCGATGCTACTGACGAAAAGTACTGGCTTACTACCTGGCTCAACTATCCAGCCGACAGAAGTATTTGATATAATTATGGCGCATTTGAAATAACCAGCAAAAAAGCAAAATAAAAAGGCACTTCACCCATTCATCAAACGACTGACAATTAAACCAATGATATTAAACTATTTAAAGCTCGCTGTAAGATTCTTTTTCCGAAAAAAAACCAGCTCTCTACTTAATTTATCCAGCCTCATCATTGGCCTATTTAGTTTCTTATTTGTTACCCTTTATGTATATGATGAATTAACTTTTGATCAGCATAATATCAATTATGAAGCTATCCATAGGATAACGACCAAAGTTGTCTCTAATGATTTCTCTGGAACTACGGCAGCTACATCTTTGAATCTGGCAACAACCATCAAACAAAACTTTCCTGAAAAATTTCAAACCATTGCCCGTTTTATACCTTATGGAAACAACACCAAAATTAATTTTGAAAATAGCATTCATCGGATAGAAAATATTTACTTGGCCGACCAGGAAGCATTCAACATCTTTTCCTACCGGTTTATCCAAGGTCAGCCTGCCCATGCACTGACAGGAGCCAATAAGATTGTTTTGGCTGAAAGTACAGCTAACCGAATTTTCGGATTGGCTTCTCCTCTCGGAAAAACAGTGTCTATTGATAATATCAATTATGAGGTTACAGCAGTAATCGAAAATTTACCCCCAAATTCAGACTTACCCATCCATGGTTTACTTTCCATTAACCCAAAGATGCAAGGCAATTGGTCCGATTGGAAGGCATATACCTACATTTTACTCAATCAACAGTCGGACGCTTCCGAATTGAACAGTATCCTTCAGCAAATAAATGAGACATATGTTTTACCCACTCTGAAGAAATCCACCCCCGATGTCCAAACCGATTTCAAAGTCCAAGGCCTGAAAGATGTTCATTTTATCAATGACTGCTACAATGACACGCCAAAAGGGAATCGCAGCTATGTCTATTTCTTGTCTATTGTGGGCATTTTGCTTCTTTTGATTGCTTGTTTTAATTACATTAATCTATCTGTAGCCCGATCTTTAGAAAGGGGTAAGGAGGTAGGCGTCCGAAAAGTGTTTGGAGCGAACAAATGGCAACTGGTTCAGCAGTATATGGCAGAATCGATGGTAACCACCAGTTTCGCCTTCCTCATCGCAGTACTGTTGCTCACGTTTCTACTTCCTTTGCTTAATCACTTCACCAATAAGCAAATTTCAATTCTTTCACTATTGAATGGAGAGATGCTTGCTGTAATCTTCTTGTTATTGATAGTAGTTGGCATTTTATCATCCATTTATCCTTCCCTCTACCTTTCCTCACTTGAGCCGGGAAAAATTCTAAAAGGCAAATCGACTATTTCTAGTAGCGGGACATTCAAGGACATCCTGATAATCATTCAATTTTCCGTATCCATTGGAATGGTCATCTGCACTATCCTTGTTTCCAATCAATTAAAATATTTAAAAAACAAGGATACTGGCTTTCAACGAGAGAACATCGTAATTCTTAAGCTTCCGGAAGACGTAAATTATAGCCGGGTCACGACCTTAAAAAACGAACTTGAACGCCTTAGTACTATCGAAAAAGTCTCCATTGTCGGTTTTGGCTCAAGACCCGGAAGCGGCGATACTGAAAAAGAGTTTTTTGCGGTTGAATACAATAACCAGATGGAGAAAAAAACCTTCAACTGCATCTTTGTTGATGAGGATTTTATGGATGTACTCAACATTAGACTGATTGAAGGCACTAAATTCACCCAGGAAAACATCTCCAATGAATCATTTATTGTCAATGAAACATTTGTCAAACAGATGGGCTGGACAAACCCGATTGGGAAAAAGATGAACTGGCAACAAGAAGGAGAAGTAATTGGTGTGATGAAGGATTACAATTACCAATCTCTTTACAACAAAATCGAACCTCTAGTACTAATTGGATACGCTGCCATCAGCAAAGAAATGCTTGTCAGAATCAAGCACCCAACTGACATCGAATTGATACAGGAAAAGTGGACTGAAGTAATGGAAACAGACATGTTCGATTTCTCCTTTCTTGATGAAAATCTGGATTTGCAGTACCGCAACGACGAAAAGATGTTGAATCTCTTTGCATTGGTTAGTTTCATGACCAGCCTACTTTCATTTATTGGCCTGTTTACTTTAGCCTATCTTAATATTCAACAAAGAAAGAAGGAAATAGGGATTCGAAAGGTACTTGGAGCCAGCAACCGCGAGCTTATTTACCTGTTCACTAAAAAAACATTGATTGCCATCGGCATCTCCTTCTTGATTGCTGCCCCATGTGTCGCCTATCTAATAAACATGTGGAGTCAAAACTTTGTCTATAGAAAAGAAATGAGTCTAGGGGCATTTGTTTTTGCTGGATGCTTGATGCTGCTAATAGCCGTATTTACATCCAGCTACAACGTATTTAGATCAGCCAGCAAAAATCCGGCAGACTCACTAAGAAGCGAGTAAATCAAAGTAAAGCATCTCGTCCCATAACTAACTTTATTCAAAATGGCTTTCTTATCATTCTGAAGGCGTAAAATCGTTGTAAAGCACCAATAACTCATCGAAAAACTCCTGCAGATTGATTTCCTGGCTCGCCACAGGTGCTAATACGTCCTCGTTGTCAACATCACTTCAATCCCAACGCTTTCAGAAATGATTCCCGGTAATTGCTGCCAATGGGTAATTCAGTTTGATTGATGAAGATGCGATTGCCTTCAATGTGCGTGATTTTGGATTTGTTAACGATAAACGAACGGTGTACCCGCAAAAACAACACTGGGGGAAGAAGGTCGCCAACGCTTGAAAAAGTCATGCTGGGAAGAATTGTTTGGTGAGATGTGACGAACTTGGTGTAGTTGCCACTGGCTTCGGCATATAGTAGATCATTATGAAAAATTTTATAAATCTTTCCGTCGGTCTTTATAAATAGATAGTCTTCTTTGTTGGTTTCCCCACTTTCGTTGGGGTTTGCCGGAGTAGCCTGTATTTTTTCCAGCGCTTTGTCAATAGCGACCATGAAGCGTTCCAGCGAAAACGGCTTTACCAAATAATCACATGCCGCCAGATCGAACGCTTCCCAAGCAAACTCCTTGTAAGCCGTCGTGAAAATCACCTGCGGTTTATTTTTGAGTGTTTTTAAGAAAGAAATACCGTTTAGCACTGGCATATTGATGTCCAGAAAAAGTAGCTCGATGGGCTGTTGCGCAATGACGGCTTTGGCTTCAAGGGCATTTCCGCAGCAAGCGACTACTTGCAGGAGCGGGAAATGATTGCAATACGTTTGGATGATTTCCCGGGCGATGGGTTCGTCGTCCACTACCAGACATTTGATTGGTTTCATTTCACTTTGATTTGCAGCATCACCTCATAAAAGTCGGCTTCGTCGTGAATGGCCAGGTCGTAAGCATGGAGATACAACAGCTCCAGCCTTTTTCTCACATTGACCAAACCCAATCCATGGCCTTTTTCCAACGCCATGTTTTCGTCAGGAGCCACTCCCTGCGAATTCTTGACCGAAAACAGAATCGAGTTTCCCCATGTTTTCAGCGACATGTCAATGGATATGGTTTGCTCCGTGGTGTTTTTGGAATGCTTGAATGCATTTTCAACGAATACAATTAACAACATAGGTGCAATTTTAATATCCGATTGGCTCACCTCTTCGATGGAAGTCGTCAAATTCAGCCGGTCGCCAATCCGTATTTTCTCAAAGTCGATGTAGTGGCTGAGGTAGGCCAATTCATTTTTTAACGGGACGAACAGCTCCTTGGTCTCATACACCGAATAGCGCAACAACTCCGACAGCTTCAACAGTAAAGTCGGTATTTTTTCCGACTGGACCAACGAAAGGCCGTACATATTATTGAGCGTATTGAACAAAAAGTGAGGGCTCAACTGCGATTGCAGCAAATGCAGTTCACTCCGGCTTTGTTCGGCCCGGGCGTTCGCTTCCTGTACCTGACTGTTGACCGTCATCCGGCTCATTTTCACCAACATGCCGACTGCAAGGCTCAGGATGAGCAGCGGTAAATAGAACAGCAAAAGGTTGAGCGCGACCCGTCTCTTCAGCGGAAATTCTGCATGCACGAACAGCCAGACGATACAGGCAACGCTGACCAGGCATAATCCTACCAATAAATGTTGAGAAATAGTTTTGGATGCCCACAGCTGAGACAGGTAACGGCCAACGTACAAGCCTCCCAGAAACAAAAACGTGGCAGCTAGGGCAGCTTGTTCATCATCGTTGGGCACTACGGTTTTCGTGTAAAAATCAGCGATAAAATAAATGGGCAGGGCAATCCCGACAACCAGAATAACCTGCCTTTTGTAATCCGATGTGACTTTACTAGGTAACTGCTTTGCTTTTTTCATAAGAAACCCCGCCATGACGGATTTATTTTACTGCACAAAGTTGGGCAAATCGATCCGATTAGCTAAACCTGGCTGCCCAATTCCGGAAAATGCCTGACGGAAGTCTGGTCACCCATGACCAATGCGCTGGACCCGTCAAAACCGCATTCCGTCAGCCCATCTGACTTGTGCGACATGAGTAATTGTAAGGAGCGTGTTGCTCAATTCATCTTTGTCCGGAAATGATTGAATATCACTTATAAACCTGATACCCATGAAATCTTTTGCATTTCTTTTACTACTGGTGTTTGCTACGCTGCCAGTATCGGCTCAGACGCCTGAAAAAACCATTTATGGCACGGTAAAAGACCTTCAAAATGAAGCGATACCGGGCGCAACTGTTTATCTGCACCGAGCAGCTGATTCTGTACTGGTAATGGCTGGGACCAGCAACAGCAGCGGCAAGTTTGAGTTCAAAGGTTTGACTAAGCAAGTCTATTACCTCCGGGTATCGAGTGTTGGGAGTGCCTCTTATTCCGGTGGATCGTTGACGATCGATGAGCAACATCCGACCATTAGCTTGCCCGCCATCCTGTTAAGTCCTTCCCAAATGATGCTGAAGGAAGTGACCGTGGCTGCCAAGAGACCTCTGCTGGAACAGGACATTGATAAAACGATTGTGAATGTGGAGGCCATGATTGGCAGCGCCAGCAGTAATACCTTGGAAGTACTGGCAAAGACACCCGGCATTACCGTGGGCACGGATGGGGAAATCAGTTTGAATGGTAAGAGCGGCGTGCTGGTGCTCATCGACGGAAGGCAGACTTATTTGTCTGGGCAGGATTTGGCGGCTTACCTGCGATCATTACCCGGTGGTTCGCTGAACAAATTGGAACTCATGACCAATCCGCCCGCCAAATACGATGCGGCAGGGAGCGCCATCATCAATATTCGCTTGAAAAGAAACCGCACACCAGGCTTTACTGGTGATGTTGTTGCCAGTTACAGCCAGGGAAAAACCGCGCGCGGCAACGAGGTGCTTAACCTCAATCTCAACCGTAACAAGATCAATCTGTTTGCCAGTGCTGGTTATAGCCAAGACGGCAATTATACCGATGACTTCTATCACCGGACGTTTTATGAGTCGAATTCAACGAGCACTTCTTCCGTGCAATTGCAGAATCATGATCGATATACCAGTCAGGGAGTGACGACCAGATTAGGCATGGATTACGCCGCTTCCCCCAAGACGACTTACGGATTTTTGGTATCCTATCAAAACCAACCTAAACAGGAAGAACTCACCTATACCAACAAAAGCTTCAACACCAGCCAGAGCCTAGACTCCACCGGAAGTGGTGTTACCAATAGTGACTACAGTTGGGAAAATGTGAGTGCAAATTTGAATTACCAGCACCGGTTCGGCCAGGCTGGCCGGGAAATAACGGCTGACTTGAATTACCTCAGTTACCGGTCGAATAGCCATCAACGGCTGAATAATTCGGTTCTGTTGCCCGACGGAACGCTCAGCAACCAACACGAATTCCTGTACGTGTTACCCTCCGACATTTTGATTTATACGGCCAAGGCAGACTATGTGCATCCATTGGCCAACAAAGCCGTGCTGGAAGTGGGCTTTAAATCCAGTCTGGTTAGTACAGATAATGATTCCCAATATTATACGGTAACCACAGTCGTCAACCGGCCCAATTACGGCCAATCCAATCATTTTATATACTGGGAAAACATCAATGCAGCCTATGTCAATACCCGAAAAGAATGGAGGCGAATAGCCTTGCAGGCTGGCTTGCGGTTGGAGAATACGCAGGCAAACGGCCACCAGTTGGGCAACGCTGAAGTAGCAGAATCGTCGTTCGATAAGTTATATACGCGTGTATTCCCAACGGCATTTGTTCGCTATAAACTGGACACTGCCGGACTATATACCCTGGCCATCAGTGTAGCAAGGCGAATAAACCGTCCGAACTATCAATTACTGAACCCCTTTGTTTTCTTCCAGGATACTTACTCCTATACCTCGGGAAACCCGCTGCTCAAGCCTCAATACCATTATCAATACGAGTTGAAGTACCAGCACGAAAGCTACCTGGGCATTGCCTTGCAGTACAATCATTTTACCGATGTGATTTTTCAGATGACCCAAGTCGATGGCAACCTTTTCTTTACCCGTCCCAACAACGTGGCCAAAGGTTACATTCTGGCACTTGCCGTCAATCTGTCGTTGACACCCACGAAGTGGTGGCGGTTCAACACCAACCTGACATTTGCCAATTTGACCCTCCGTGGGCAAGCGTATTCGGAAAAACTGGCGACTAACATCAATAATGCCCGGCTGAATGTCGTGAACCAGTTCAATTTCAAGAAAGGATGGAGTGCTGAACTGACGGGCTATTATTCGACGAAAGCATTGGCAGGTCAGCGGGTGACCGACCCGCGTTACCGAGTGGGTGCGGCGATACAGAAGAAGGTTTTGAAGGAAAAAGGCAGTGTCCGGTTAGTGATGGAAGATATTTTCCATTCCTGGCAGCAGAACGACCGCACCGTGAGCCTGAGACAGGCCGACGCCTATCATATCAACCAAAGCGATACCCGCCGAATCGGATTAGCATTTACTTATCGGTTTGGCAAAGAAACGTTTGCCCGTAAACGTCACCATACGGACAATGCTGCCGATACGGAAAAGGGGCGCGTGGATTAGCCAATCATGATAAGAGATAAGTCGCTATGGTCAGTTATCCACTCAATTGGCGGGTGCAATAATGTCAAGACTTGTTAGTTAAAAACTCGGAAAGCCTACTCTCTGTTCTATTACAAACGCTCAAGATATTTTGCCATCTCCATTTGAATTGTTTTGGCTTCCAGGCCAGCCTTCTGAGCAAAACCCTCTCCGTTGGAAGCATATAATATACTTCGGGAGGCATTGACCAAGAGGCCACACTGGCTATTCATTCCATACCGAGAAACTTCTTCGAGGCTTCCTCCCTGCGCACCCACACCTGGAACCAATAGAAAATGCTCCGGTGCCAAAGTTCGGATTTGCTCCAATAGAGCGGCCTGTGTCGCACCGACGACGTACATAAGGCAGCCGGCACTAGCTGCGTCCCCAGCCCAGGATTGGGAAGTACGAATGACTTTCTCGAATAACTGCTCTTCCCCTACGACCAACTTCTGGAAATCGGCGCTACCGGGATTGGAAGTCAAGGCCAGCAAAATCACCCATTTGCCAGGAAAATCCAGGAAAGGCATCACTGAATCCCGGCCCATATAAGGCGCAACAGTTACAGCGTCAAAGTCTAGACCAGAAGAAGCAGGATCGAAGAAGGCGCGCGCGTATAAGCCTGATGTATTGCCAATATCGCCCCGCTTGGCATCAGCAATAGTGAAAATATCTTTTGGAATGTATTCCAACGTTTTTTGTAGACTTTCCCAGCCTTTTGTCCCTTGTGCTTCATAAAAAGCAATGTTGGGTTTATACGCTACGCAATAGTCGGCGGTAGCATCAATTATTTGCCGGTTGAACTCAAATACCGGATCGGGTAGCGAACGAAGGTGAGCAGGAATCAGGCGTGGATCGGTATCCAATCCTACGCAGAGGTATGACTTCTTCAGCCGGATTTGCCGGTAAATTTCTTCTTTTGTCATTGAATGATTTCGGTGATTGTCTATCTGTAGACGAAGTGCAAATATGCATTGCTAAGAATAAAACATTCCTACAAATGAGAATAAAACTTTTGGAAATCTGTTACACGACACAATCCTATTCCTGATAATATACAATTTAAATCAGACTGATTATAAGATAAAAATCGTATAAACATAGTCTAAAATTGAGCCTGGCTATCGTGTGCAATGAGATAAAAGCCTCATTACGGTCTCTTCACCTCACAAATCGTTTAAAAACGGCCAAAATTATGGCAACAATACAAACAGAATTAATCAACACATACAATCACCTGATTATAAATACTTTTATTACCTAGGTACTCTACCACACTAATGAGAACATTATTACAGATATACAATATAAAAGCAAAAATATATTACGTATATCTTTAATAAACATTTCTAAAGTCAATAAAAAAGAAAGGCCTTTATTCAATTACATTCCACTTTTGACCAGATACAGATAGGCAAATAGCATCATTTCATGACATACGATACTGAGGGTAATATCAACAGAGGAAACTCAAAATATTACTATAATAATTACACCATGCAGAGCAATGCTTACCTTATGACAACAACAGACTGAATAGAAATTCGCCTAAGTATCCTTATCGAATTTCACCCGAATTATCTGCTTATCAGCACATTATTTCTTTCCTTCTTGCTTCGTAAGATTTACCCATTATTTGGTTGTTTTAACTCACCAGCACCTGCTACCTTGTGGCCATCTTAAAGATATTTAGCCCGGTACATTTATGGATCAAAGTGTAGAGTATCAGTTTAATGGGTATGATTCCCTCAATCAGGAAAGGACTACCTCTTATAACGAATCTAATTCCCAAGATATGGAATACAATAACCAAGACGACCAAAATGAGGACGAGGAGGTAGAAGAAGAGCAGGAGGAAGAAGAAGAAGATACAAGCCCCTCCTCTGGTGGCGTCGGAAAGATCATTGCCATAGTCATACTCGGTTTGTTATTGGCAGGTTCTGCTGGGTATAATTACTTTCAGTTTACAGAAACGGATACGCTGATAGCAGATCAACAAATGCTTGAAAAACAGCGTCTGGATACTTTGAATGCAGTGAAGGTTCAAATTGAAAAGCAACTGGAAGAAACGAAAGCTACGATTAGCACAATTCAATCAGATAATGTCAATATCCAAAATTTGTTAGATGCAGCCAATGTAGAGATTGCGCAAAAGCAGAAAAAAATAGATCGCTTATCGCGTGACAAGGCCAGTGTAGGTGAATTTAAAACACAATTGGCAGAGGCCAAAACCCTGGATGAAACGTTAAAAGCCCAAATAAAAACGCTATCAGAAGAGCTGAATCTGGTGAAATTAGAGAATTTATCCTTGAAAGACTCACTCGCCTTGTTGAAAGTTGACCGAAAAACAATGAATGAAAAAATCATTTCTGCTTCTGGTTTACAAGCCCATACCATTAAGATGGAATCGATGAGCCTGAAGAAAAAGGATAAGTATGAATTTACGGATCGTGCAAAGCGTACCAATCGGCTAGCTATCAGCTTCGAATTAGCCGAAAATAAATTGGTTGCCGCAGGAGCTCACAACCTTCATATTATGATTTATACGCCTGTGGGAGAGATTTTAGGAGATCCATCGAGCAAATTCACCATTCAACCAGAAGGAAAAGAAAGCACGTATACCCGCAATAAAGAAGTAAATTATCCATCAGAAGGAGGAAAAATATTCTTCAACTGGGATGATACCGAAAAGTATGCCCCCGGTGCCTATCGGGTAGAGGTATACTGCGACGGAAAACTAACGGGGCAATCTGAAATTACATTGAAATAAGTTTTAAATTAGGTTAAGGATTTAGTTAAAAATCCCGTTTATATCTGGTAAACGGGATTTTTGTTTGGTAAAAGTTCAGGTATTGATTGTAAGTAAAAGAAGAGAATGACGGATATTCTTGGCTGAACTTTCAAAATTTCGAATTTTAGAATTTCTTTGCAGGTATGTATAAAACGCTGATCCGTCCCTTACTTTTCTGCTTCGATGCTGAAAAAGTGCATTATGGAGTATTTTCTCTCGTCCGGTTTATTTTCAAACTTCCCTTTGTATCAGCCATTTTCAAACAAACGTGCGTCATAGAAGATCCCCGACTAGAGCGCAAAGTATTTGGCCTAACCTTCAAAAATCCAGTGGGAATTGCCGCTGGGTTTGATAAAAATGCGGAATTAACGGACGAATTGGCCGCCATGGGTTTTGGATTCGTAGAAATAGGTACGCTTACGCCTAAGCCACAACCTGGAAACGACAAACCACGCTTATTTCGACTGAAAGAAGACCAAGGCCTGATTAACCGACTGGGTTTCAATAACAAAGGAGCAATAGATGCGGTTACCCGTTTAAAAAACAGGAAATCGACCATCCTGATTGGTGGAAATATTGGCAAGAACAAGGTCACGCCCAATGAAGAAGCAACTGCCGATTATCTGGCTAGTTTCGATGTCCTGTTTAATGTGGTAGATTATTTCGCCATCAATGTCAGTTCGCCAAATACACCAAATTTACGCGCATTGCAAGAGAAAGAACCGCTTCGTCAACTGCTGGAGGCCATTCAGGCTAGAAACCTAAGCAAGTCTAAACCGAAGCCGGTGTTACTCAAAATTGCTCCTGACCTCACTGATTCGCAACTAGATGATATTATTGACATTGTTCTGTCAACAAAAATTGCGGGCGTAATTGCCACCAATACGACCATCGACCGTAGCCACCTAAAGACCGATACTGCCACGGTCGAATCTATCGGTGCGGGTGGCGTCAGTGGAAGGCCCCTGGCCCAGCGTTCGACGGAAGTAATCCGCTATCTGAGCGAAAAGTCAGGCAAAGCGTTTCCAATTATTGGCGTAGGAGGCATCGACTCGCCCGAAGCAGCACTCGAAAAGTTGGCTGCTGGTGCCAGTCTGGTGCAGTTATACACGGGTTTCATTTACGAAGGCCCCACCATTGCCAAGCAAATCAATCGGGCTATTCTAATGGGCAGATAAGTAGATGTGCGGATGGGTAGATGATTTTGCACATTTTCAAATTTGCACAACTACTTATAGTCAATATTCCGTAATTTTAGCCGTTTAAGAACGAGCGGTCTATCGCCGTCGTAGGAACCATTGTGGGAGTTTTGAGCATGGCAAAAAATACATTCAAAGAAAGCACCAATACCGTTAGGAGAGAGAACAAAGAAAAAGAACGGGAACGGGAGAAGGCAGAAAAGCCACCATCTACATCCACGAAAATCAAATGGTCCGAATTGATGCAAGATCGTCGGTTTCAGTTGATTGGAGGATTTCTGCTGTTGCTTTCTTCCTTATATCTGATTATTGCTTTTTCTTCCTACATTTTTACCGGAAAAGCCGACCAGAGCATTGTCGATGCCGTTTTTGATACCAGTATCAAAGATTCGGGCAAAGAGGTAGAAAACTGGCTTGGAACGGTAGGCGCAGTAGTGTCGCACCTCTTGGTTTTTCGTTGGTTTGGCATTGCTAGCTTCTTTTTTGCGCCTATTCTCTTCCTTAGTGGCTGGAAAGTAGTATTCAGGCGAGAGCTTTTTCCAATTGGGAAACTTACCCGTTTTTCCCTTTTTGCTGTCCTTTGGCTTAGCTTTCTGCTGGGTTATCTGGTGCTTACGACCCACGAAGAAAACACGTTGGGCTTTCTCTGTGGCGGTATTGGGTATGAACTAGCCCTTATTTCGCAAAGCCTGATTGGTTGGGGAACGCTTTTTTTCATCGGTTTTGCCCTGCTGGCTTTCATCATTATTTTCTTCAACATAACTACCATCCGTAGCTTCAATTCTAAGCTCAATGAAACCATTCAGGAAATTGAAACGGTTACGCAGGAAGACATTGACTTCACGCGCCCCACTGCCAGACAGACACCTATCCATAACTCAGTTGGTTTAGAGGACGAGACGGAGGAGGATGAAATGGAAGAACCTTTTATCGTTGAAAACGAATTAACCCTAGAAACGCTATCTACTGTACGTCCCGAAGTTCCTTCAAGAAAAGACCTTTCTAACCGACCAGCAGCCAACAACGTTGGACTGTCATTTAGCATCGAAGATACGCGGGAGGCGATAACCGAAGAACCAGAAGTAGAAGTTGAGGTAGATGAAGAAGCGATCAAAGCCTTAGGGTTATACGATTCCACCCTCGATTTGCCTCGTTATCAGTTCCCTCCTATCGAATTACTCAACGAGTATGACAATCAGAATAAGGCTCAGGTGAGTGTAGAGGAACTAGAAGCCAATAAGGATAAAATCGTAGAAACGCTTGGAAACTACAGCATTGGCATTTCTTCGATCAAAGCCACCATTGGCCCAACCGTTACGCTGTATGAAATTATTCCTGATGCCGGTGTTCGGATTTCGAAAATAAAGAACCTGGAAGACGACATTGCACTCAGTTTGGCAGCCTTAGGCATTCGGATTATTGCGCCTATTCCCGGCAAAGGAACCATCGGTATTGAGGTGCCCAATAAAAACCGCGAAATGGTGCCAATGCGCGGATTATTGGCCAGTGAAAAATTTCAGAAGACGGATAAGGAGCTTCCCATTGTTCTCGGCAAAACTATTTCTAACGAAGTTTTTGTAGCAGACTTGGCAAAAATGCCTCACTTGCTTATGGCTGGTGCTACGGGCCAGGGTAAGTCTGTCGGGCTTAATGTGATCATTGCATCGCTTATTTACAAGAAACATCCATCTCAACTAAAGTTTGTACTGGTAGACCCTAAGAAGGTGGAACTCACGCTGTTCAATACCTTAGAACGGCACTTTCTGGCCAAGCTTCCGAATGGAGCTGAGCCTATCATAACCGATACTAAAAAGGTTGTTGACACACTCAATTCGCTGTGTATTGAGATGGACATGCGATACAATCTCCTGAAGGAAGCGGGTTGCCGTAACCTGAAAGAATACAACGCCAAATTTATTCAACGCCGGCTTAGTCCCGAAAAAGGCCACCGGTTTATGCCCTACATCGTGCTGATTATTGACGAATTAGCCGATTTGATGATGACCGCTGGCAAGGAAGTAGAACAGCCCATTGCAAGGTTGGCTCAATTGGCGCGAGCGATCGGTATTCACTTGGTTGTTGCTACCCAGCGGCCTTCGGTCAATGTCATTACGGGTATTATCAAAGCCAACTTCCCAGCGCGTTTATCTTTCAAAGTAACTTCAAAAATTGACTCCCGCACCATTCTTGATATTGGCGGAGCCGAACAACTGGTCGGCAAAGGCGATATGCTTCTATCCAGCGATTCTGACCTGATTCGTTTGCAGTGCGCATTCCTGGATACACCCGAAGTAGAAAGAATTTGCGAATTCATCGGCTCGCAGCAGGGATACGATTCTGCCTATTTGCTGCCCGAATTTGAAGGCGATGCCAGTGGCGAAAGCACCAGCGAATTTGATCCTAATCACCTGGATCCGTTGTTTGAAGAAGCGGCTCGCTGTATTGTTTTGCACCAACAGGGAAGCACTTCCTTGCTCCAACGCCGGCTAAAATTGGGTTATAACCGCGCCGGAAGATTAATTGATCAGTTGGAACATGCAGGCATAGTAGGCCCGTTTGAAGGAAGTAAAGCGCGCGACGTGTTAATCCCCGACGAACACAGTTTGGAACAGTTATTGAATAACTTCAACAAATAACCTATTTTGCCGATTAGTTCGGTTTTTGTTTAACAAAATTATTGTTAAACCGTTATAAACAGAGAGTTAAAATAATTTAAACTATATTACAATCATAAAAGGGTTAAACACGAATTAAACAATCCAATGAAAAAAACTATCAGTTTTATCTTATTAGCTTTTGTATTTGCCTTCTTTACGACTAACCTGATTGCACAGGCCCAAACATCCAATGACCTCAAGGCTGGGGAAATTCTGGATGCTATGAGCAAAAAATACAAAGCAATACCCGCATTCAAAGCTTCTTTTAACTATAGCACTGAGAACAAAGCAACGGGAGGAAAAGAAAATTTCCCAGGTGAGCTGACTGTAAAAGGGAGCAAATTTCGCTTAAAAATGGCTGGTCAAGAGGTAATTAACAATGGCACGACCGTCTGGACATATATGAAAGAGTCAAACGAAGTCAATATATCAGACTACGAACCAGATGAGCAAGACATCTCGCCTGCTAAAATATTTAACGTCTACAAAAAGGGCTACAAATATACTTTTACCGAAGAAACCAAAGACAAAGGAATAGCTTACGAAGTGGTAGATTTAATTCCAGAGAAGAAAAACAGCCAAGTATTCAAAGTTCGCTTCACCGTAAGCAAGAAAGACAAATCAATCAAAAGCGTGAAAGTATTCGAGAAAAATGGCAATCGGTCAGTGTACACCATTACCAAGTTCGCGACCAGCAACAATATAGATGACAAATTATTTGCCTTTGATGAAGCACAATATAAAAATGTAGAGGTAATTGATTTGAGAGAAAACAAATAATTAGACTTACTCATTCACTGGAAGCCTCCAGGTTATAAATCCATGCTGATCGCATCTTTTATTAACCTGGGGGCTTTATCATTTAAATCTATGAAAAACACTTTTTTCTTTTGTTTAGTATTAATATTTTGCCATCTAACAGCCATTACTGCCCAGGCGCAATCCTCTACGAACGATCCCAAAGCGGAAGCGATTTTAGAGGCGGTAAGCAAGAAATATAAATCCATCGTTGCCTTCCACGCCTCATTTCTGTATACCCTCGAAAGTTCTGGTAATACCAAAGAAAGCTACGCCGGAGATCTTACCGTGAAAGGGGCTAAATATCGCCTAAAAATGGGTGGACAGGAAATTATTAACAATGGCACTACTGTTTGGACCTACATGAAGGAATCTAACGAGGTAAATATCACGAATCACGAACCAGAGGAAGATGAACTCTCTCCTGCCAAAATTTTCACTGTCTATAAAAAAGGCTATAAATACGTTTTTACTGAAGAACTCAAAGAAAAAGGCGTAGTGTATGAAGTCGTAGACTTGATACCTGAAAATAGAAATAACCAAATTTTTAAGATAAGGCTCTTTATCAATAAGAAAGATAAATCGATTAAAAATTTAAGGGTTTTTGAGAAAAGCGGCAACCGTTCATATTATACCATTACTAAATTTGATCCCGATGATACCATTGATGAAAAGCCCTTTGTTTTTGACAAGACCAAGTACAAAGGCATTGAAGTAATTGATTTACGATAGAATTCCCTGCACACTGCTTCTTTTCCATTTTACTTTGCACCTCACTCATCGCTCCACAATCGATTGAATATTCTTAGCGAAGAACAAATTACTCAGCTTGCGCCCGATGTTACCTCGCTCAAATCGGGAAAAGACCTGGGCAACGAAAAAAAATGGCACTCATTCGCCTATAATGAGCGGGCACTCTGGGGCGAAGTGCAAGGCAGCGGCAAAGATCCTTACCGCACCCAGGTTGACAGGCAATCCATCGCATTCAAATGCTCCTGCCCTAGCCGGAAATTCCCCTGTAAACACGGCCTGGGCTTATTATTCCTCTTTTCCCGCAAAACTGCTTTGTTCAGTCAGGAGTCCAACGAACCGACCTGGGTGAAAGAATGGATTGACAAACGCATCGAAACGGCAAAGACGGAAGTTAATATAGCAGCAGCCGATACCGCTACAGCTATTGACACTAAAAAAGCAGCAAAACAAGCCAAGGAGAAGGAAAAACGAGGTGCTGACCGGCTGGCGAAAGTCACCAGTGGTGTGGCTGAACTCGAACGGTGGCTCAAAGATCTGCTGCGGACTGGCTTACTGAGCATTCCGGAGAAAGACCCAAATTTCTGGAATAAAACTGCCGCCCGCATGGTCGATGCCCAAGCAAGCGGTTTGGGAAATATGGTGAAGGAATTCAGCGAAATAGATTATTATTCCGGCAATCGCTGGCACGACGAAGTGCTGCAACAAACCGCCAAGATTCATCTTTTACTGGAAGCATTCAAACGGCTTGATACGCTCCCTGAAAATTTACAGGAAGATGTAAAGAACCTGATTGGCTGGAGCAAAGCCCAGAAAGAACTGCTGGAAAGCCCGGATGCGCCAGCCATTAAAGACAATTGGCTGGTACTTGGACGACAAACAGAAACGCAGGAAGACCTGACCGTTCAGCGAAATTGGTTGTATGGAACGCAAACCAACCGGTATGCACTTATTCTGAACTTTGCTTACAAAAATGCCCCGATTTCCACCATGTTGGTGCCTGCTGCGATGATAGAAGCAGAATTAATTTTTTATCCCAGCGTCTTCCCCTTACGGGCGGTTATAAAAAGCCACGACAGTACTTCTATTCCTCTGTCAATTCCACCAGCTTTCAAACACTGGGAAGCCACCCAGAAGCAATACGCCGGCATTATCAGTAGTTATCCCTGGGCCGATTATATTCCGATGTTTGTCGAGCAGCTCTCGCTATTTTTCCATCAAACCCAATGGTTATTAAAAGACCAGCAGGATGAATATATGGAAATAAACAAAAAATTTGATGAGCTTAAAATTTATAATCTACTCGCCTTTAGCGGAGGTAAACCGCTGGATATTTGTTTAATCCGAATTAAAAATACGGTATTACCAATTGGGATTTGTCAAAATAATTCCTATAAAATACTGTAGTTTAATGCTCATTTTTACCTGTAAAATATTTTGGAAATTCCTTATAAAACCTGTATTATAGGTATTTATTTTACAAAAATTCTATTTAGTTACTAACTCCTTCGATTTTTATCGTGAATGAATTCTGGAATCATTTAATCAATTTCGCTTTGCTGGGAACGGATAAATCAGCATTCTCTATTCAAAATTTCCCCGAAAGCATTCAAAATATTTTAAAAAATGAGAAAACAAAATCCAAAGAAGAGCATTTTCTAAAAGCGGTTTGTTTGTCTCTTAATTATATAAAATCTGGTTCCAGCGCTGTAAGTATTCCCTCCATTGCTGTTCCTGTTTGCGAAAATGAAACACTTGCTTATACGCCCTTCCCAGCGAGTTTAATTCTAAAAAAACTACTCGAAGAGGAGGACAAAAATCCTTTCTTAATTGAACACTGGCTGGAAAAATGTGAAGAAAAAAACTGGATCGTTCCCGTCGATTATTTAGTACAGTTATTGAGCTTGGGAGCAGAAAAAAAATTTAAATTTCTGCAAAATAACATACGAGCAGTCGTAGGTAAACGGGGCCAATGGCTGGCTCAATTTAACCAGGCCTGGAATTATGTAAATAGGCTGACCGAAGAGCAAATTTGGCAAGAGGGCAAAAGCATTGAACGGCTGGAAGTGCTTCAAAACATCCGTACGACCAATCCTGACAAGGCGCGGGAACTATTGCAAAGCCATTGGAACCAGGAAAGTGCAAAGGACAAGGTGACTTTCCTGGCTTGCTTTGAAACCAACCTGAGCCTTGCTGACGAGCCATTTCTGCAAAGCTTACTCGACAATCTGAATAGTTCCAAGGATGGCAGTAAACCCTTAAACCAGGAACTAAAATCCCTCGCTTCCCGCCTGCTTTTGAGCTTGCCCCAGTCACAGCTTTGTCAGGAAGTGGGGCAGCAATTACAGACTTATTTTCAAAGAAAGAAAAAGCTGCTTTCATTGAATTCCAACGGGGAAATTAATTTAGTCCTACCTAAAAAAGAAGACGATTTCTTTTCAGTCGTCCATATGCATCAGCGTTTGGGATTTGACAAAACCAGCAAAGATGACAAAATTTATACGGATACAGAATGCTGGTTGAATGAAATAATCAAATACTTATCGCCTTCCTTTTGGGAAAATACTTTTCAAGCTGACATTCAATCTGTCATTAAAATATTTAATGAGAATACTTCCTTTTGTAAAGGAAACAAAAAGAATAGTTCTCCCATTTTTATTGCCTCTTTGTCAGAAGCCATTAACCGGCATCAACATTATGAAGGAGCAAAAGCCTGGGTAAATTATTTTAAAAATTCCCAACAAATTGACTTGTGTAATTTATTACCACAAGCTGAATTAGAAGAATTTTATTTATCTCACATAGACATTAGTTCACCGAGTAAGAATCGGGATATTTTATTAAATAAACGCTTATCTCAATGGTCGTTGAATTTCACCAGGCACGTTTTACAGATGCTTTCCAAAAGCGTGGAAAAATATTATTACAGCAAAGAAAACCAGCAATTCATTAAAAATATGATTCTCTTTCTTGATCCAGCCATTGTCAACGAATTAGACCATATGATGAAAGATAAAAATCAGGAATGGCTGAAACAACAATGGCATGAAACGATTGTCATTCCTGTGGTTCAAATGCTGGAAATGCGGCAGGAGATCAAGGAAGCTTTCGCCCAATAACCGAATATCAACTCATTTACCCTCAACTACTATACTCCCCATGAGCGTACTCAGACAACATGCCGAACAACAATTTGCCGAAGAACTAGCCGAGCTAAAAAAGCAAGACAAGAATAATATTCCGCCAAACTGGGTGCTTTCGCCCGCTTCAGTCGTGTTGTATTTGATGGGTGGCAAGCTGAAAAATGGTTTCGAAATATCGCCCAAGTATATCGGAAGCCGCCGGCTGATGGAAATAGCTGTGGCTACCCTTACCACTGACCGGGCATTGCTATTGTACGGCTTGCCAGGCACCGCCAAATCTTGGGTGGCCGAACACCTGGCCGCCGCCATTTCCGGCAATTCTACCTTACTGATTCAGGGAACGGCGGGAACGGGCGAAGAAACCATCCGTTACGGCTGGAATTACGCCCGACTGCTGGCCGAAGGTCCGACCGAAAACGCGCTGGTGGTGACGCCGATGATGACGGCCATGAAGGACGGAAAAATTGCCCGGATTGAGGAATTGACCCGTATCCCTTCCGATGTGCAGGACACGCTTATTACAATTCTATCCGAAAAAATACTGCCTATTCCCGAACTGAATACCGAAATCCAGGCCGTTCAGGGATTTAATGTCATTGCCACGGCCAACAACCGCGACAAAGGTGTGAACGAACTTTCCGGTGCCCTCAAGCGCCGTTTTAACACCGTTATCCTGCCCGTTCCTGATACGATGGAAGAAGAAATGGATATTGTGCAAAGGCGCGTGGCCAGCTTATCCAAAATATTGGAACTGCCTGTAGAAGCACCTTCCTTGAAAGAAATCCAGCGCATTGTAATGATTTTCCGCGAGTTACGGGCTGGAGTGACTGCCGACGGAAAAACAAAACTCAAGTCGCCCACCAGCTCTATGAGTACCGCAGAAGCGATTTCGGTCGTAAACAGCGGCTTAGCGCTTGCTGCTCACTTTGGCGATGGGGTGTTGAATGCCCACGATATGGCGGCTGGCTTGGTAGGAGCTATCGTAAAAGATCCGGTACAGGACAAAGTGGTATGGAACGAATACCTGGAAACGGTGCTGAAAACCCGCGAAGACTGGAAGGATATCTACCGCTCGTGCAAGGAAATTACTTTGTAGAATAAATTGGCACCCAAACCACTGATTAACAACCGTATGAATATCATTGAACGGCAACAAAGGCTGGAAGATTTTTTAGAAGCAGTTACCCGATATCTTTGGAATGAGGTGGATAAGGAAACATTTCCCCTCTTGATTGACTACCTTCAAAACGAAACCACTCCCTTACCAACGAGCAGTTTTACTAACTATTATTCATTAGATTCCATTGGGAATTTATTTGAAAAGCCTGAGAAATGGGATACGTTTGATCACCGTCTATTAAAGTTTATGACGCTTCCTGATAATTGGATGCCTGCTCAGCAAACCAACAGAGGACGCAATCAAAATTATTTCACCACTTATTATAATAATGGCTTCTGCTCCATTTTTTTCAATGCCTATTTAAGAGAAGAGGTAAAAAACGAGGCTACTTCCAACACCATACAACTGGCTACCAAATCCTTACAGCAATATGGTATTCCAGAAAGTCAGGTACTGGAAGGCATTTCGAGAACCATGTCTGATTTGTTGATGACTTCTAACGGAGCGCTTACCTCGGCTGGCCGCTTCATGTTAGACCAGGCTTCTCAGCATTTTCAATTGATCCAGCAGTATATGGAGCACCGGGAATTTCTTTTCACCGAGCTTTTACTGAATCATAATCCAGCTTTAGCCGACCAACACCTGACCGATATACTGGCCGTAACGAAAGATGGCAATGGAGAAACGGTCATTTCGCTTGAATCAGTTCGGCGTCTCTTGAAGAAGAATAGTGAGAAATACGAACAGCCCATTTTAAAAGCGCTGAATGACGTAACCAATCCGTATTATCGCAATCAATTAAGGAAATTATTCATTGAGTTTTTACCCGCCAAGTACCAAGCTAAAGCCCTGGAATACACCTATGAATACCTAGAAGGATTCCGAAGATTGATGCTGGCTCAAGGGAAGGATTTTCAGGATTTTACCCGATGGGATAATGAGGATAGAGTCCAGATCAGTGAATTAAGCGAGCAATTGGATTTTCTGCTAAGTAAGGAAGGCAGCCAGGCTACGGCCTACATTCATGACCTGCTGAAATGCTGCCAAAAGCTGAATTCTGCGGTATTAGCAACAGTAATCAAGCATCTGGGCCAAGGGGGCTTGGATATTTTGATGGAAGCATTGAAGACAGATTTCACTAATAATTATGAAGATCCTCACTTTTACCGGCGATTTTTCTCCTTGCTTTCCGGCTTAGACTATCAACCCTATTATCCTCAAATATGGGCCATTACCAAGCATAAATCTAAAAAGATGCGCGAAATGGCGGCGGTCACGCTTAGCAAACTGGGAGAAATAGCCATTCCTGAAGCAACGGCCTTGCTAGAAGCCAAATCTGCCGACCAAAGGCAAGCCGCTGCTTTAATTCTCACGCTGATTCCAGGAGATCTGTCTCAAAAAATACTGATAGGTGCCCTGGACAAAGAAAAGAACGATGATGCCAGGGATATTATGCTTGAAAGTCTGGCTGGTGTACTTACGCATTCCAATACTGAAAAGGCCATTGTGGAGAAAACCAAAAGTGCCCAGCAACGCGGCAAACTGAATAATCCTATAGAAACTTGGCTTGCAGAAGAGAAATTGCCTCTACTGCATTGGAAAAATTCCGACAAGGCATTCGATACGGAGACGGTGCGCTATTTATTCTACCGCCAAAGCCGGGCAAAAGACATCCGTCCAGACTGGGAGGCAAAACCTATCTTGGAGAACATTGACCGTACCCGTAGCCACATTTTCGCAAAGGCCATTCTGAAAGCATATTTTGACAATGGAGCCGATTCCAAGCAAAAATATTGCCTTACGCTGGCTGGCTTGCTGGGAGATGACGATACCATCGATCTGCTCAAATCGAAAGTGGGGCAATGGGCGGAGGCTAGCCGAGGGAAAATGGCAGAATACGTGGTAAAAGCCATTGCCCTTTCAGGCACGAATAAGGCATTGCGGGCGGTAGAATTCTTTTCCAGAAAATACAAAAACAAGAATAAAAACATTGGCGAAGCGGCTCAGCAAGCCTTCGCTATTGCTGCCGAAGAAATGGGCATTACACCCTATGAATTAGCCGATTCCATTATTCCTGACTTTGGCTTTGTAGGCTTATTCCGGGAGTTTGAGGTCAATAATGAACCCTTCCGGGCCTTTATTGATAATGACTTCAAGCTGGGTTATCTGAACGAAGATGGCAAGGTATTCAAATCGCTTCCTAAAAATACGGACAAATTACTGGTAGAAGAATTTAAGGAGATTGGCAAGGAAGTCCGTGATATTGTGAAATCGCAGTCTAACCGCCTGGAACAATACTTAGTGACGCAGCGCAAATGGTCCAGCGACAAATGGCAGGCCTTTTTTATGGGCAATCCGATCATGTTTGCCTATGCGGTGCGCCTCATTTGGGGAGCATTTGACCAACAAGGCCAACTGCAATTTGTATTCCGCTGCCTCGAAGACCAAACCCTGGTCAATCAGGAAGAGGAGGAAATCGAACTCCCAAGTGAGTTATCTATTGGGATGGTTCATCCACTATCGATTACCGAAGAGGAAGTCAACTTTTGGAAACAACACCTGGAAGACTCAGGTATTGAGCCCATTTTCCCGCAGCTTAACCGTCCAACGGTGATATTAAGCCCAAGCAATCAGGCCATTACGATGTCGAATGAATTCAAAAACATCAAAGTAGGTGGGTATCATTTTGTTAGTCAGATGGAAAAGCTGGGTTGGTTCCGTGGCTCGGTAGTCGATGGTGGCAGTATTTCCAGCTATTACAAAAAATTCCCGGACGTAGACCTATCCGTTTTCCTGAATATCGAAGGTATTGGCGTCGGTTATTATGATGAAGATGCCGAGCTACAGGAACTCTACGCGGTAAAAACAGGCAGTATTAAAATTGGCAGTTATACATACGATGAACCCAGCAAGACAACCGATGAGCGCTTAATACCTTTTGGAGACATTCCGGCGGTTATCTATTCGGAAATCATGAGCGATTTACGAAAGTTTGTTCCCAAAGAACAAGAGCAAGTATAACATACCTATTCATCATCCAATTAACTGATGTCCATACACATTCTCGGTATCCGGCACCACGGCGTAGGTTCAGCCAAAAACGTGAAGGAAGCCTTATATCAGCTTCGTCCGGATATTATTCTGGTCGAAGGCCCGCCCGAAGCGGAAGCTATGCTGACCTGGGTTGGGCATAAAGATATGAAGCCGCCTGTAGCGATTCTGGCCTACAATATCGATAAGCCCAAGCAGGCCGTCTTCTACCCTTTCGCCGAATTTTCGCCCGAATGGCAGGCGATGACCTACGGAGCTAAGCACCAAATTCCCGTTCGGATGATGGACTTGCCGCTGAGTCACCAGTTTGCGATGGAAAAAAATCCAGAACCGCCTCAGGAGGAAAGCTCACTCAAGGATGAAGCGCCGGAGAAAGAGGCTAAAGGTGAAGAAAACAATCCAGCCCAGGAAAATACACTCCCAAATCCAACGGCAGAACCGGAGGAATTCCCTATGCCAACCTCTACGCTGGAACATCGGGACGATCCTCTCTCCTACTTATCCGAAATAGCGGGTTATAGCGACCGAGATCTGTGGTGGGAACATCATTTCGAGCATAAATTCATTAGTGGCGAAGCGGGCGGTCACTTCGAAGCGGTCATGCTGGCCATAGAAACGGTACGCGGGGACGATAACAATGACGGTGCGCCATTATTGCCCCCAATGGCAACTCAAGACCGGGATGATTTACGGGAAGCGTACATGCGCCGCGTCATCCGGCAGGCAGAGAAAGAGAACTTCCAGACCATTGCCATCATCTGCGGTGCCTGGCACGGCCCAGCCTTGCGCGACATCATCACGACTGAGAAAGCCGATGAAAAGCGGCTCAAGGGCTTACCCAAAGCAAAAATTGGCACTAGCTGGATTCCCTGGACCAATACCCGACTGAGTTGGACGAGTGGCTATGGCGCTGGAATTGAGTCTCCTGGCTGGTATGAACACCTTTGGAAATATCCCGAAGACCTGGGCATCCGCTGGCTTACGAGGGTAGCGAAACTCTTCCGTTTGAAGAAAATGGATACCTCCACAGCGCATGTCATCGAAGCATTTCGACTGTCACAGGCTTTGGCTTCCTTGCGCGGACTTTCGCGAGCCGGGTTGGTGGAACTCAACGAAGCGACCCAGGCGGTGATTTGCAATGGCGATCAGGTATTGCTGAAGTTGGTGGAAGAAGAGCTGATTGTGGCCAAAAACATTGGCAAAGTGCCGCGTGACTTGCCCAAACTGCCGCTGCAATCCGACTTCGAATTTTACCAGAAAAAGCTTCGCTTGGATACCAGCGAACACCGCAAGGAATACGAGCTTGACCTACGAAAGGAACTAGACCTGAACCGAAGTAAATTCCTGCACCAGCTCGAAATCCTGGAAATTGGCTGGGGAACCAAGTATTACGCGGGCGGCAAAGGGACTTTCAAGGAAATGTGGGGCCTGCGCTGGGAACCCGAAATGATTATCCGCATCATCGACAAAGGCATTTGGGGCAATACCGTAGAAGAAGCTTGCTCCAAATATTTGTTGGATAAAAGCCAACGCACACAGTCCATTTCCGAGGTCGCCGAATTTATTCAGCAAGCCATTCCCGCCGAACTGTTCCAGGTAATTGAGCAACTGCTGTCGAAAATCAACGAACTGGCCACCGTTTCGAGCGATATATTGGAACTGATGAGCGCACTCGCTCCCCTGGTGGATGTGAGTCGCTACGGCAATGTTCGAAAAACAGATTTGCTCGCTATTACTCAGTTGGTAGACGGTTTGATTACGCGGATCTGCATCGGCCTTCCCAATGCTTGTTATGGACTGGATGACAACAGCGCCAACCGGATGTTTGAGAATATCAAAAAGGTGGACGAAGCTGTTCGCCTGCTGGACAACGAATATCTGGCGCAAAACTGGTACAATACGCTGTCGATATTGGTAGACAAGGCCAATATCAATCCACTGATTACCGGCTGCACCTGCCGCCTGCTTTTCGATGGAAAGATACTGACCGACGAACAAACTGCCCGCAGGTTTGGACTAGCTTTATCGGTGGGGAATGAACCCAGCTACGCTGCTGCCTGGCTTGAAGGCTTCCTCAAAGGTAGTGGCATGATTCTACTACTAGACAGTTCTTTATGGAATATTCTCAACCAATGGATTGACCAGTTAGTACCTGAACAATTCATTGAACTCCTGCCTATTCTGCGCCGTACTTTCTCCAAATTTGAAGTCGGCGAACGCCTTCAGTTAGGTGCCAAAGCCAAACGCGGAGTTGATCCTGACAATAATACTACCCATGGCACCGGAATGCCAGGAGAGAAAACAGTCCGATTCAATACCGAAAGAGCCGAAAAATCTTTGCCGATAATAAAGCTGCTTTTGGGAATAGAAGGATGATGGGTGGATGTGCGGATGTGAGAATGTGCAGATTTGTGGATGGATGGATTTGTGGATGGGTTAATGTGCAGATAAGGCAATGATTAAAGTGTAAGAATTAATTACCACAAAAAATAGCTGAAAGCTCAAGGCTTAAAGCTCAAAGCTACCTATGCAAAACGAAACCCTTAAACGCTGGCGGTTGATATTGGGAGGCGATGAAGCCGATGGAACGGGTGTGTCATTGTCCGACCGGGAAGCGCAGATGGACAAGGCCCTGGCCGCTCTCTACGAATTTGAACGCAAACGGAAGTTCGATTATGGTGACAATAAAGAACGCCGCGGCGGTTTGGAAGGGTCGCAGCCAAGTGTAGCCCGCTGGCTGGGCGATATTCGCAATTACTTTCCGCAATCGGTCGTGCATGTGATGCAGCACGACGCGATGAAACAGCCGGATTTGAAGAAAAAGCTGATGCTCGAACCCGACATTCTGGAGCAGGCCACCGCTGATGTTCACCTCGTGGCCACACTGATGGAATTGGGCAAACTGATTCCGAGCAAAACCAAGGATACGGCTCGTCGGGTGGTGCAAAAAGTCGTCGATGAGCTTTTTCAGCGATTGGCTCAACATACCCAGCAAGCGATTTCCGGCGCTTTGAACCGCGCTAGCCGAAATCGAAGACCGCGATACAACGAAATTGACTGGAACACCACTATTCGCAAAAACCTGCGGCATTACCAAACTGACTACAAAACCATCATTCCGGAAGTCCGCTACGGGTACGGACGTAAAAGCAAACGCTCGCTCAAGGACGTAGTTCTGTGCATTGATCAGAGCGGTTCTATGGGCACTTCTGTAGTCTATTCAGGGATATTTGGGGCTGTGATGGCTTCCTTGCCAGCCATTAAAACGCAAATGGTCGTATTCGATACGGAGGTAGCCGACCTGACCGAAGACCTGAAAGATCCGGTGGAATTGCTGTTTGGCGTACAACTCGGCGGCGGGACTGATATCAACAAGGCCCTGGGCTACTGCCAGCAGATTATTACCAAACCCGAAGACACGATTGTGGTGCTCATTACTGACTTGTACGAAGGTGGCGATGCCGTTCAGATGCGAAGAAAGGCCATGGAATTGGTTTCTTCGGGCGTACAGCTCATTACTCTACTGGCGCTTAATGACAGCGGCGCCCCTTCTTACGATACTTCCCATGCCCGTTTTTTTGCGAGCTTAGGCATTCCGGTGTTTGCCTGCACGCCTGACCAGTTCCCCGATCTGATGGCCGCAGCTATTTCCCGGCAAGACATGGTTCAGTGGGCGGGAGACCAGGATATTGTACTGAAGGGAATGAAGGGACAATAGATTGATTGGGCGGAGCTATTGCCTATGAAGTATATTAATTGTTCATTAACTTGCAGAGTTAATAAATTATTACTATGTATCTCTTTTTACGTACCATCACCGTTTCTTTCCTTTTCCTATTTTTATATTCGCAGAAGCTCCAAGCACAGATTTTCAAAATTGATCCCAGCTTTCAACCGCTTCTCGTAAAACGACATCAGGGATATCTGAGGCACATCATTGTGCAAGCTGATCAAAAAATCCTGATCAATGGAGGATATAATTTTCTGAATGGGCAGTCATCCAGTGGCCTCAATCGGATGAATCCAGATGGTACTCTAGACACCAGTTTTCATCTTGCCCCAGAGGTCTATAGTCCCCTGTGGCTAGCATTGCGACCGGATAATCAATTGGTGGCAGCAAGTGTTTTCTACAACCCCAATGGTAAAAAAGCAGTAACTGTTTTTCTGCTTCAATCTTCTGGAAAAATGGATTCTACCTACCACACAGACGTAGAATTTGGGGACATTTTTTCTGCTCGTACATTTGCCTTACATACTGATAACACCATCATTATTGGCACTAATATCCTGGAAGACAACATTAACCGAGCAATCATTAGCCGGATTAATACGGATGGAAGTACAAAAACACTTTACAAAAACAATACTTCCAATAACTCTTGGGTTTTTTCCTTGCAATTACAACCGGATGGAAAGATTCTCGCTAATGGCACTTTCCCGCAGGCCGATGGCACAAAGAAAACTTTGATTCGACTTAATACTGACGGAAGCGTAGATAATTCTTTTGATGCTCCAGATCTTTTATATGCTCAATCCATCACCCTTCTTCCTAATGGAAAACTGCTTATTTCGCAGTACTCCTCTATACTAACCCGTTTAAATGCCGACGGTAGCGTCGATAATTCTTTTCAGACCAGTCCAGGCAATTGGAATAGCATAGACAATAGTCTGCTCCAACCTGACGGAACCCTACTTCTTAACGTATGGATTGAAGACAAGGTTAATTACAATGGGGGGCACGCTACAGTAGTAAAGCTTCATGAGGATGGCACATTAGATACCCTGTTCAAATCGGGCGAAGGCGCGTCTGAGCATAGCATTGAGTTATTGGCACGGCAAGCGAATGGCGATGTATTGGTTGGTGGTTTATTTAATAAATATAATGGAAAGACCAATGTTAGTCTCGTTCGCCTTAAGGGCGGCGATGGTAGTCTTGATACCACCTTTCTAGCTAAAATAGAATCCAGTGGCCATGTAAAACCAGTGCTCAAACAGCCCGATGGAAAAATAATTGTAGGTGGCTCATTCGATAAGGCCAATGACTACCACAATAGCTATATCACCCGTTTGAATCCGGATGGAAAGAGAGATACGACTTTAAACATAGGTACGGGCGTCGATGGCTTTTGGGAGGGAAATAGAGGCAGTCTCAATGCCCTTGCGCTACAAACGGATAACCGCATTCTGGTAGGTGGCTATTTTAAATCATTTAATGGCACACCTACGAATGCCCTGCTTCGACTTAACCAGGACGGGACTATCGATCTATCATTTACCTTTGCTATAACCGATCCCTTTAATGTCAATGCTATTTTAGTGCAACCCGATGGGAAAATAGTCATTAGCGGTGACAGACAGAGTAGTATCGAACCTACAAAGATGCTGTTTAGACTAAATACAGATGGCAGTCTGGATCCTGGCTTTCAAACCGGCAATGAATTCGATAATAGAATTACTAAAATCATAGCCCAGCCTGATGGCAAATTATTAATAGTCGGAGACTTTACCTCAATCAACGGCAAACCAGCAGGCAACCTTACGCGCTTACTTGCTGATGGCACGCCAGATGAGACATTTATCGCAACCGGAGCAAGCGGCGGCCTTGACTTTACAACAATCAATGCGGTCGTTTTACAGCCAGACAATAAGATACTGGTTGGAGGAAGCTTTACCCACTTTAATGGGACTGAGATGAATAAAATTGCCCGATTGAAAACAGATGGAAGTATTGACTTAACGTTTAAAAGTAGTATTTCCATTGACTCGGAAGTTTCCAGCATTGTAGTTAGGCCAGACGGACGCCTTTTCATCAGTGGCATTTTATTTAATCTTAGTAATAATGTTTTAAATGGGCTTACCTCTACCGGTGGGGTGGAATTTTCTGTATTTCTTTTCGATGACCTATCCATTACCTTACCTGACTTATTAGTATCGGGCAATGACTTAATACTATCCGGCAGTAATCGTCTGGTACGGCTTACACGAGAACTTGTCGATCAAGCCATTACCTTCGCTCCCATTCCCGATCAGTTGACCAGTGCTCAGCCTTTTACCATCAATGCCTCAGTCAACTCTCTCCTTCCCCTTACCTTAACTTTAGTATCAGGCCCGGCTACCCTTTCAGGCAATACGGTAACATTGAAGGGCGACCCTGGCAAGGTTACGATTCGGGCATCACAGGCAGGAGATGATTTCATGCGTCCAGCCCCAGCGGTAGAGCGCAGTTTTATGGTAAATGCCATCTTAGGGGTAGAAAAATCACTGGATCAAGCCATTACGCTTTTTCCTAATCCTACTTCCCGTGGAGAATTTACAATCAGCCTCCCAGCTTCTACTCACAAAGCAACAATTCAACTGCTAAATACCCAGGGTCAACCTGTTCTGACATCTCTTACGCCGCTAACCCACGGAATTATAATAAAACCTCCTTACAAGCTTAGCGGCATGTACATCGTACGCGTGAAGCTGGGTGATCAAGAAATTTACAAAAAAGTTATATTTGAATAGACTACTGGGCAAGAAATGATTGCTAGTGCGTCAGGCCTAAACAACAACACTTGTCTATATGAATGGATGGAACAATTTCAAGCTACTAGTCGAGAGGAATATTCTATCCAGATCTGATCATGAAGTGCTGGGGCTTTCATACTGGCGGGATCGACTTTTCACCAACATCATTGTTTATTTATTACCCGTGAGCCTGGTAGCCTTGGTACCGGGAGTAGTCATGTCTATTGTGGGGGGAATTCCACTGTTGGCCGTTTATGATACGCTTGCCGCCATTTCCTTTGCCATCATCGCTTTCAACCGCAAGTTTAGCCTACCCTTTCGAAAAGCCCTTCTGATATTTTGTCTATACATGTTATCGATTATGCTGCTGGTTTACTTAGGTTCTTTCGGGCCAGGTTTACTGTATTTGCTGGCACTGTCTATTTTTATTACCCTCATTTTTCCTATGGCTATCGCTAAATGGTCCATTGTCGTCAACACGGTTATTTGTGTGATTTTTGCCGGCGTTATTCACTTTCAATGGCTACATACGCCTCTTACCCAAGTGTATACTTTAGGGTCGTGGATTGCCGTTTCTTCTAACCTAATCTTTCTCAGTGCGGTGATCGTGGCTTCATTAAATTTACTCTTCAACGGTCTGGAAACAACCATACTCAAAGAAGCCCAACTGCAAAAACAATTGCGGGATGAAAGTAAAAACTTGCAAAAACTGCTGGCTTCTTTGGAAACAAAAAACCACGAACTGGAACAATTTGCCTATATCGCCTCCCACGATATGCAAGAACCGTTACAAACCATTACCAATGTAGTCGATGTCTTTTCTACTAAATACAAGGAAATACTAGATACCCAGGCGTTAACCTATCTCAGCTTCCTCGCTCAATCAGCCACCCGCATGAAAGCGTTGATTTTGGGCTTATTAGAGTATTCTAGAATTGGGAAAGAAAGGCGTCTGGAACTGGTGAATTGCAATACGATTCTTATGGAATTGCAGGCCGATATGGAAGCCAGCCTCCTGGCTAGCAATGCGATCCTTGTTATTGATCATTTGCCTTCCTTGCCAGCTTATCCTTTGGAACTCAAGCAACTGTTTCAAAACCTGATTAGTAACGCCCTCAAGTTCAGGAAGGAAGGGATAAAACCGCAAGTGAACATCACGGCGCAAGAACAAGAGAATCAGTGGACTTTTTCAGTCAGCGATAATGGCATTGGCATCGAGGAAAAATTCCGGGAGAAAATTTTTATTATCTTTCAGCGGCTACATTCTAAAGCTAAATACGAAGGTACGGGCATTGGCCTGGCGCAATGCAGAAAAATTGCTGAATTGCACGGGGGAAAAATTTGGGTGGAAGCACAGAAGGACACAGGAAGTATTTTTACCTTTACAATCCCTAAAAATTAAGCCTCTGGTATCATGAAATTGAAGTGCGTACTATTGATTGATGATGATGAAATTATCAACTTTTTGAACCATCATGTATTATCAGATACTGGAATCGCCCAGAGTATAGAAATTGTGGAAACGGTGAAGGACGCCTTGCAATTATTGGAAAACAGAGAAGTAGAAGGTTGCTCAATCCCTGAACTCATCTTTCTAGACCTGAATATGCCCGGTCTGAACGGCTGGGATTTTATCGAAGAGTACAAAAAGATTAAAAACGCTCACGGCCTCAATTGCGTCATCGTAGTGTTAACCACTTCTGTCAATCCTGACGATAATAAGAAGGCGAACCAAATTAGCGAGATTGCCGAGTTTAGAAGCAAACCTATGACCTATGAAATGATCCATGAGATCGTGCATAAGTATTTTGCTGCCTGACCCCATCAACGATCTTCCTACGGATAGCTTTGATGGCTGACAGCTTAAAGCGCGTCTTTTTGGTCTAATTTGCTTTTGTCTTTGGCATACCGATTGAAAAGGTCAAGCCCGAAATGAAGCTTCCCTTCCTTATTTCGTCCTCGAATATAAATGCTGTTCCCTACATCACTATAAACGCCTTCATTGGTAGGAACGTAATCCTTTTCTCTCTTCTTGAGGTTACTCAGCGGAACCTGGATACTCAAATCAGTATTATTAGCAAATGAATAAGTGCCCTCTACAAAAAAGGAAAGAACGGAAGAAGCTATTTCTGTCCGATCTATTTTCAAGTTTTTGCCCTGTAACGTGAAGCTATTGTTGATGGTAGCAAACTTAATATTCATAAAGTCTCTTTTCTTGAAAATAATCTTGGATATCTGTTGAAGCGATTCAAAATTATACAGCCCGCCATCTTTCAGTTTTAGGTTAAAAAAGCCCCCCATACTTTCTGGTACGACTTTAAACCCTTCGTCAAATTCTCCTTTAAAGTTAAAATTGGCATCTAATTTCCCCTTTAGATTGTCGGATTGAATCACGCGCTGATTAAAATTTTCGCAAGAATAAAAGAACTGGCTTACATCTACTCCACTTACCGAACCAGTAATATTAAATGGATTTGCTCCACCTTCTACCTTAGCAACATAGCCATCCATCAAGATGCTGCCCTCCGATGTCTGCATGCGAATATTATTCAACTGAATTCCGTTATTCTGGGTACTTACGTGGCCCGTAAAATTAGCCCCTATAAACTTGCGCAATTGCAGCTTTTGGATGTTCACCTGTACCGCTAATTCAATCTGACTAAGGATATTATCTAGCACGTATGGATATTTCGTCTTTACCATGCTCACCGTTGCAAAGTTATTTTGGTTGGGATCTTTTTTCAATACTGGTTCCAGGTCGAAAAAAGGAGAATGTAATTGTAAGTCGGCTTTTATAGCTTGTTTAGGCAAAAGCAGAAAGGGAAGTACATTTTTCAATTCCCCCAACACGTGTATCTGACTTTGATTAACCTGAAAATTGAGCTTCGTTAGGTGGGCATTGGTTTTATCGAAAGGTATTTCAGCATTTATTTTATTAAAATCAAAATCCCTTGTCAATAATCGGCACCTTCCGTTAATTATGCGCAGCACTCCATTCAACTTTCCGGCCAGGGGTGACCGCAAAGGGTCTTTGAACTCCTGCACGTTGACCTGATAATCAAAATTTAATTTAAATCTACCTTCTGACAATTTAAACTTGATCGGATGAAGCCATTCTTCCATATCCCTCACGCCTACGTCCATACCAGCGTTTAAGGTTAGCTTAGGCGCCTTTAAATCGACTGCTTTGAAGGAAAGGTTTACCGGCAAACCGTAGAATTTTCCATCCAAACGATTCATTTGCAAAATCGAATTGGTGTCGTGCGGAACCTCGGTATTTTTCACCTGGTTATCAAAAAAACCTTCCAACTGCACATCGTCCATATTTTTAGAAAAAGCTTTGATTTGAGCCTTTTCCGACGAAAAAATAATATGGGCATGCGGAGTAGGACTCTTCAGTTCTCCCGACAAAGTCGCTTTTACGTTTAATGGCCCCTGGATCTGATATTTGTTCAGGACCTTGGTAATATTGGCAGTAAGCATAGAAGCCACTTGCGCATAATTAGCTCGCTTGTTCTCGATGACCAATTGCATGCGGGCTGGTTCGGTGAAGAAAAAATGCCCGCTCAGTTCCAAAAGCTCTTCTTCTACCAGTAGCTTTGAAGGATAGATGAGCAATTGCTTGGTTGCGGGGACAAAAGCCAGCTGAAAGTCTACCACAGCCTTCTTATCGTCCAGAAATCTACCGTTGCTGGTATTAAAACCTATGCCGCCAAAATACATATTCCCAGCCATTTGCATCTGCCAGGTACTATCCTTGTCTTGTATGCGATAAGTATTTTCAATAAATTGGAATTGAAAGTTTTTCTTCTTGAGTGTGTCTTCA
This sequence comes from Bacteroidota bacterium, assembly GCA_040385915.1. GTDB lineage: Bacteria > Bacteroidota > Bacteroidia > Cytophagales > ES-bin-26 > ES-bin-26. The sequence continues at coordinate 23,261 of JAZKGK010000224.1, read as the reverse complement.
TAACTAAAGCTAACATTATGAAGCCCAACTCTTTGCACCATCCAAGACAAAGAGGAAGAAGCTTTGGTAGAATCACCCGTTGGCTTGCTTTTGAGAACCGAAAGATTGGAGTACCCGTTGCCATCCTGAAAAAGAGAAATGGAGGCGTTTTCTAAAAATACTGACTGAACCACCAATTTGGTGAACAATAGCTTTTGTAAATCTAACTGCAGATATATCTTTTCGGCCTTGAAGGTCTCCCGATGATATAAAGAATCTTTTATCAATACATCCAGAAGGGTAAGCGAAATATCAGGAAAATGGCGAAAGATGGTCAAATTCACATCCTTTATGCTTACTTCCCCCTTCACTTTTTTATTTAATTCTGTATTGACATACCGCAAAATTTCTACTCGGTAAAAGAAGGCGACTGAGTAAGCTAAGATAGCTAACAATATAACGGTTATTAAACCGTATTTAACGCCTTTGCGAATTCTCATAAAGTAACTTATTTATCCGAGCAAAAATACTTCCACTCAGTAAGTATACTCATACGAAGGTACTGTAGGATTAGTTATAATGTATTTAGATCAACCAATCCTACAGTTGTCAGAACCGTGCTTCAGCGCCTAAATTAAAAGAAAATGGGCAATGGAATGCGAAATCGGGTATTTGCTTAAGCTCAGGCGTAATAACCTCTGCCTCCTGCTGTAGTTGCTCCACTGGCAGGCTGAGTCAACTCTTCCAGGAATTGCGTGTACGTCATTGGGCGGGAAAACATCGGGAAGTTTTTCTCTACTGATAGTTTCTGTTCTTCTTCGCTTAGGGTGGCGGTACAGTCGGTGAGCGTTACTACTTGATAGCCCAATTCGTATCCCGTCCGCATGGTGGACTCTACGCAACAATTTGTCAAAAATCCACTCAAAACAAGGTGATTAATGCCTTTGCTCCGAAGAATAAAATCCAGATTGGTACTGGCAAACCCACACAAGCCTCTTTTACCTTCTATCAAAATGTCTCCGGCTTGGGGCTTAAGCGCCTCCACAATTTCGGAGCCCCAGGTGCCTTTCCGGAAAGAGCTGCTATCTACCACGCCTTTGAGAATGCCATAGGGTTTAGCCGAAAGTTCGTTGTAATCGCTGGCAAAAGAAATAGGTACGTGAACAATAGTAGCACCAGCCTCGCGGGCTTTGTCAACCAAGGCGCGGGTATTTTCCAGCATTTGGGTCGATTCCATCACGCCTTTCACGGCATTGTGCAAAGAACCTCCTTCTGAGGTAAAGTCATTTTGAAACTCTATCAAAACGACGGCAGTTTGTTGAGGATTCATCGGTATAGGGGTTTATAGATTGCTCGGAAAGATTGGAAAATTAGTTCAGATAAGCACCCAACTACCCACATTATTTTTCTTTATACGCCTCAACTAGATACTTCATTGCTCATTATTCACTACTCATTGTTTAAGCCTTACAGAGCGGCCAAAATAGTTTTGATATCGGTTTCGCCTTTGAAGTCTTTGATGCGGTGGCCATTGGAATAAATATACAGAGAAGGGGTAGGTATATAGCCAAAACTATCGTTAATATAAGCTTGTTCGGAGTGTGCCAGCGAAATATTGGCCTGTTCCAAGAGCTTATATTTCTCACCAAACTGCTTGATTTCTGCCAAGTTAGCTGAAGAGATAAACCATAACGAATACTTTTCAAAAGCGGAAATATGCTTCCGTATCTGAGCGGCTTCCCGCTGGCAATGATCACAATCGGGCAGAAAAACGATTAGTATAGTTTTGCCCAGCAGTGTGTTTGCCAGCACAGTTGTACTATCCAGCTTGGTTAAAGGTAACAAAGGAGGCAGGTCATGTAAACTGTCCGCTGGTAGAGCAGCCTTTTCTTTCGGAATTACAGGGTTAGCACCTTCTGGTTTTGGAACACTTCTCTCATCCAGGAACGTAGTTTTCTCTTTCACGTTTTCGTGAATGAAATAAAATGCTGCTATGGCTACAACCAGAAACAGGGCAATCGGCAATACGAATTTCTTCATACCAGTGAAAAGATTAATTTTTCACAAGGTAGGAATTAAGTAAATAAGTTGATATAAAAACACAAAGCCTCCAACCCAATGAAGGGTTGAAGGCTTTGAAAATCCTCGGTTAAGTTTTATCGCACAATACGGTCCAACTTTTCTTTAACTAAGGCACCCTGATCTGAACTTATCAAAATCCGACACCTAAAAGATGATTGGTAATATTTGATAAAACTTGATTGGGACTAGACATTGGTACCTCCTTTCTTTAAAGCCAGACATAAATAACAGGAGCCTAAAAGACGTATGCGTTACAAACGCTATCTGATACACTGCACTGTTACCGGTGACGATCGCCACCAGGTATATAAACAAATTTCCGTACATATGGTTCAGACATAAAAAGGAGAAATTTGGCTAGTATTGGCTACTAGCTGGGAATTAACAGGTTAATTGATTGTGGCCTTATTGAATGATATTTTTATGGCTAACCATCCAAACAGAAATAAAAATTAAACCCAACTAAGGATGAATTAAATGATCTATTTCAACCTGATGCAATTATTTCAGATACTTTTCTCTGAAATAATGAGCATTTTTTTCAAAATAGCCTTCCAGTATATTGAAGAATTTTCATAATTTTACAACTCTATTCACTATTGATCTTTCTCATGCAACTCGAACAAATTAAAGAAGGAGACAAACTTTCCTTCCTATGGCATCCAGGTTACCGTGGTCAATTACGGGACGGCGAAACGGTCATCGTTGTAGCTCACGTGGATGAATACGTCGAGGTGAGATTTCGTCAAAACCAGAGCGAGAAGGTAAAAGCACAGCACTTATCCAAATAAGTCCAGCCTTATGTTAGGCTTCTCGCTTTTTTTAAGACTTATCTTTCTTGCAGGTTTTACGTATAACAAGCCAACTTACTAGCAATCGCTTGTTTCGTAAACCCTGAAATCTCTTGAAAAAAACGCCGATTTACTTATTGATAGGTTTAGCTTTGCTGGCCGGTTGTGGGAAAAAAAATGGAGAGTCTGCTAAAGCCCTTTCTGGGCTTACTCAACATGCCCTGGATTCCTTAAAAACTACTAAATACTTCGCTGACAGAGATATCCGCAAATATCTTCAGGAAGAATTTGAACAATTTTATCAGAATCGTGCCTATGCCCCCGCATGGATTTCTGACGACGGCCCACTGCCTCAAGCAACCGAAATGCTGGATATTCTCGACAAAGCCTATCAGGAAGGCCTGCAACCAGACGATTACAATCCGAAGGAGATGAGGGCATTAGCACAGCAAATTTTCAAGGAAAAAGCTTTCTCTGGAGATAAGCGGCTTTCCAAGATGGTTGAGCTGGACTTCTTAATGACCGCCAATAGCCTGATGTACGTCTCCCATGTACTGTCTGGCCGCATTGATCCGGAGAAATTAGAAAGCTCTTGGGTATTTATTCCCCGCAAAAAAAATCTAGCCGCTTTCCTGCAGTCTGCCATCGAAAATCAAAAAATGGAGCAAGCGATTGCTAGCCTTCTGCCTACTACCACCTTTTATCCAACGCTCAAATCAAAGCTGGCCTTATACCGCGAAATGGCAAGCCGAGGCGGTTGGCCAGTAGTACCAAGCAACCAAAAGCTTCGGCTAGGTTCGACAGGACCAGCAGTGGCGACGCTGAAAAAACGCCTAATGCTCAGTGGTGACCTAGATTCTACCCTTTCGGACAATCAGATGAAAGCGGGCATGAGCTTTGAAGACAAGAAAGCAGCAACTGATATTTTTGATAATCAGCTAGTTGAAGCAATCAAACTTTTTCAAGGCCGGCATGGCCTAAGTCCAACAGGACAAGTAGATCCCCTTACTCTGGCCGAACTGAATATCCCGGCCAGCCAACGCCTTCAACAGATTGAGCTAAATATGGAACGCCTGCGCTGGTATCCTGATAGCATCTTGGGCGATAATTATGTGCTGGTCAATGTGCCGGAGTTCAAATTGCGGGTCATAGAAGGCACCAAACCTGTATTGGAAATGCGGGTGATTGTGGGTAAAGAATTCACCTTTACTCCTATCTTCAGCGATACCCTGGAGTACATCGTTTTCAGTCCCGATTGGACGGTGCCCAACAGCATTATTGAGAACGAGATATTGGCTAAGTTACAGGACAATCCAGATTACCTCAATAAACTTGACTTACAGTTATACAAGACTTGGAACGATAACGACACCATACCGATTGACCCACAGGAAGTTGACTGGTCAACCGTATCGGGCGCAAAGTTTCCGTATCGGCTGGTACAAAAGCCCGGCCTTAAAAATCCACTGGGATTGGTCAAATTCATGTTCCCCAATCCTATGTTTATCTACCTGCACGACACGCCCAGTGACCATCTTTTCTCCAAACTTGAAAGAGGTATGAGTCATGGTTGTATCCGGGTTGAGCATCCCGTGGAGTTGGCAGAATACCTGTTGAGCCATAACAAGAACGTCTGGACCAAAGATAGCATAGAGGCTAAGCTGCACCTCGATAAGCCTAAAATTGCGAAACTAGACAAAAAGATACCCGTGCAAATTACCTATCAGACTGCATGGGTTGATAATCAGGGAATGTTGAACTTTAGGCAGGACATTTATGACCACGATAAAGTGCAGAACAAAGCCATCATCAGGAAAGAAAAAGCTTTATAAATTTCTAAAATAGGGCGTTCTCAAAATGAATAATAAATGGATTACATGGCTGCTTGGCTGTTTCCTGCTTTTTGCTTGTATCTACTTAGCCCAGTCTAAATACAGTTCTTTTACATTTATTCATTTAATGGATAAACCAAGTCCGCAGTCGGATATGGTTATGTATAGTGCTCATACGTTTTCAGACCCTACATCAGCACAAATAGTCACATTTGCCCACTCTTTATTGGGCATTCCCTATAAGGTAGCCGGAAAAGACGAACAGGGTTTCGACTGTTCCGGCTTTGTATCTTACGTTTTCAAAAAAAACAAAGTAGCACTCCCCTCCTCTAGTAAGGCACTCATTTTGGAAGGTCGTGAAATAGATTTGGAAGACTCAGCACCTGGAGACATTATTTTTTTCACTGGAACAGACCCCAATAGCCGGGAAGTAGGCCATGCGGGCATCATCGTTTCGCATACCACCGACTCTACCAAATTTATTCATTCTTCCTCTGCCCGCTCGTCGGCTTACGTTAAGTACACTGTTCTGGAAGCCTCTCCTGGCTATCTGCGGCGGTTTTTGAAGGTAAAGCGTGTACTATAAATGCCCTTTTAGCAGAGAACTTAGCCGAACTATTTGCTTTAAAAAATTTGTTAACCTGCTACATCAGGCTGCTTACTCCAAAATAAGCTACCTTTAAAAAATAACTTTGTTTAAAGAGATAATAAAACACCCTTTTATTCATTGTAACTAATAATGTAGTCGGGCTATCCAGTCCTACTTTTTCTCTTGTTGAACTCAGCCAATATACGCTTCATGAAAATAAAGGTAATTGTTATAGTAGGTTTGATATTACTGGCAAACCAACTTGCCTCTACCAATCCTTTGAAGGCCAATACAAAGTCAGCTAACCATCTTTTGATTCGAAACAGTACTGTTTTGTATAAGCAATTACAGTTATCGAAACTCGGCTTGAAACCTGAAGTATTTGAAAAAGCCTTACTGGGGTGGAAGGCGATGGCAGAGCAACACTTATTGAACAAGTCTCGCCTACTATCCATTGTAGATTTATCCCAATCCTCTACCCATAAGCGGCTTTATATCATTGATATGGAGAAAGAGAAAGTAGCTTATCATACCTACGTGGCGCACGGACGTAATTCGGGCGAGGAATATGCCCGAGCATTTTCTAATACGCCCGAATCCTTTCAATCTAGCCTTGGATTTTATCTTACGGGCGAAACATACCAAGGCAAACACGGATTTTCGCTTCGATTAAAAGGATTGGAGCAAGGCATCAATCATCTGGCTGAGGAACGCAGCATTGTCATGCACGGAGCCAATTACGTGAGTGAAGCCTTTATTAAGCAAACGGGACGCTTAGGCCGTAGCCAAGGATGTCCCGCTGTTTGCGAAGCCTTGAGCACGCCTATTATCAATTTAATCAAACAAGGCTCCTGTCTTTTCATCTATTATCCTGATACACAGTATCTAAAAAAGTCTCATCTTTTACGTCAATTCTAACTGATTTCTACGCTTCCAACCACAGTCAAGGATCACAAAAGGACGTACTTTTTTGTCAAAAAATGGTCAATACCTCGACAAAAAGTATAAAAACCACTCGCTTATTAGCTTACAATAGTTTCGTTTTTGACAAATACATAGCAAAACGCGAATAAGATTATTGGCAAGATTTACAAAACAGTTAATTTGCAGACAGGCAATTAGGCAATTTTGTAGATCATGACAAACACATCCAATCAAAGATTAAAAATAGGCGAAGGTTTTATCAGTGGCTATATCTCCATCTTTCTAGGAGTAATTTCTCTGTTATCCATCCTGTGTTTTCATTTCCCCGATTCATTTACTACACCCGAATTTAGAAAAGTGTATGAAGTCGCCTTCATGCGAAAAGTCTTGTTCGGGATTATTATTGGATCATTCTTTTTTGCAGTTCTCAGTTTTCTACTAAGCCAACAAAAAAAGCTTGGCGCTATTGGCATTATCCTTTCTACCGTCTCCATTTCATTTGGTGGCTACCACGCCCAAGTCGGAGAAGTACACAACAAAGGCTGGCACATTGGCCTGGATTGGCTTTTATTAGACTTGCTCATTCTGTCGATAATCTTTATACCGATAGAAATGGCTTTCCCAAAAAATAAGAACCAGTCCCGTTTTCATCCTGAGTGGCGAACCGATTTGGTCTATTTTGCCATTAGTCACTTGCTGGTTCAAATGTTTGGCGTGATTACCCAAGCGCCCGCCGCCTTCTTCTTCGGCTGGATTGGTCTGGACAAATTTCAGACTTGGGTTCAGCACTTGCCTTTTGTACTCGAATTTGGCTTGGCTCTGCTGGTCACCGACTTTTTCCAGTACTGGGCACACCGTTTTTTTCATTCCCACGAATACCTGTGGCGTTTTCATTCTGTCCACCATTCCACGAAGGCGATGGACTGGTTGGCTGGTTCCCGCACCCATTTCATTGATATTTTTGTGGTCAGGTCTATCTCTTTTATGCCGCTTTACATCTGCGGTTTTTCGCCCGTCACTTTCAATACTTATATCATCTTTGTGTCCATCCACGCAGTATTAATCCACGCCAACACCAGCTTTAACTTCGGCTTTCTGAAGTATTTGTTTGCTACCCCACAATACCACCACTGGCACCATTGCGACGATTCCGAACACTACGGAAAGAATTTTGCTATTCATTTTCCCTTTATCGATAAAATATTTGGCACCTATTATTTGCCTGGCAATGTATGGCCCGCCGCCACAGGCATCAGCGAAGCCAACTACCCCAAAGGCTATATCAAACAGTTGGTGTATCCTTTCCAAAAAAATCCCTTTGCCGAAGATCCCGATTTACTAGAGAAAAGTGAAAGGTAATATTGGTGTTTTTCTTCTTTTGCCTAACCTCCATCAGTAAATTAAATAAGCCTTTCTTTGAAGATGTACCACTTCGAAATCTCTGCCAATTAATTTTGCTCAAAATTAATTGGCTAGCATTTTTTGGATGAATGTCCGTATACAGTTTTGCTATTGATACTGGCTATGCAAAAATCTGTTTTTCTACTCCTTGTGCTGTTTTTCTTCAGTACTAGATTGGAAGCCTTCCAACAAAACCCACACCTGCGGATGGTAAAGGCTAAAGGCCATCGCCTGAGTATGCATATTGAAGGAAAGGGTTTGCCCATCATAGTTTTTGAGTCCGGCTTAGGAGGAGTAAAAAAGGATTGGCATAAAGTACAAAAGCAAGTTGCAAAATTTGCAAAAACAGTCTCCTATGACCGCGCCGGATTAGCGCAATCGGAAGCCAGTACCACTCCCAGAACGGCTGCCGAACGGGCAGAAGACCTGCATACTGCACTCCAGAATGCCAAGCTAAAGCCTCCCTACATCTTGGTCGGCCATTCGGCGGGCGGGCCTTACATCCGCATTTTTGCCGGGTTGTATCCTAAAGAGGTGGCTGGAATGGTTTTCGTAGACGCTTCGCACGAAGATTTTTTTGAGCAATTGAAGGAGCAACTACCGAAAGATTGGAAAAAATACGAACTGGTAGTTTCCAGAGGAATAAAAAATAAGGAATTATCCGTAGAAGTACGGGACGAACTACGGTCGTTTGAAGGCGATTTGAAGCTGGCGAAAGATTCCTGGCCCCTACCCGACGTGCCCGTTATATCGCTCACCGCCATGAAACACCCGGAGGTTTCGAGGAAAGCCTTAGAAATCTGGATCGCTACTCAAGAGGCCTGGACAAAACGATTTACCCACGGCAAGCATATCCACGCGCTGAACAGTGGCCACGAAATTCATGAAGATGAGCCCGCATTGGTGATAAACGCCATCCGGCAGGTAATAGTTAGTGTCCGCAAGAGATAACTTTTCCCCATTTATCGTTTTGATGGCTAAGCGATTGTATAAGGTTGGCAGCGTTTGGAACGCTGCCAACCTTTATTTTCTAAAAACGCGAAGCCGTTAATTTCACATCAGCATTGACCCAGGCTTTTTTAAACCGTTGTTCCACTTTCGATGCTTCTTCCTTTTTCCCTTGCATGTGCAGGCTTTGTTGCAAGCCAAACAATGACCAGCCATTTTCACGATGCACTTTCAAATCCTCCAGGTATACGGCTTCTGCTTCGGCAGGTAGTTTTGATTCCAACAACACCGCGCCCAATATCTGCCGGACGGGATGATGCCAGGAACGGGGTTCATCGTATCGAAGATCGTCTTCCAGACCTGCCGCTTCCTTTAACAAGCGTATGGCAGTTGGATAGTTTTTATTCTGGGCTTCGATTGCACTCGCTACCATACGGTTAGCAATGGCTACAATGCGGGAAGTTGGATTTTGGGAGGCATAACAAGTATCCAGAGAAGAATCTTTGATCAGCGAATCCAGCACTACCAATTCTTGTTTAGCCAAGGCGATTTGCCCCTTGGCTGTGTAGGCCATTCCCCTAGCGTAATGCCACAAAGCACTGGCATGGCGAAATTCTTTTCCCGGATAAGGCAAAGTCAGTACTTCATTCCATTTCCCAAACCTGACAAATGAGTGAAGAGGGAGCACATAAAATTCCTGCAAGGGAAAAATGCTTGCCATTAACTCACGGGGAACTTTAGACGAAGTTTTACGGGCTGCCTCAATCGCAGCCCGGCTGTTCCCCTCCATTGTAGCAGAAGCCCAAATAAAGTGAATATTATGTGGGTAGTACATCATCGAGTAAAGGCCTTGGGGTTGATATTCAGCAATATAACTTTCATCAATATCTACAGCCTGCCGGTTGCTTTCCACCGCCTGGGCATAACGACCAACGCGGAGGTAAATATGGGAAGGCATGTGTACAATATGCCCCGCCCCAGGCATTAAGGCCGCCAGTTTTTCAGCACTAGGCACCGCCCGATCAGGATTAGGCGAAGCTTCTACCAGGTGAATATACAGGTGATGCGCCCCAGGATGGTTAGGAAAGCGCTTGATGATGGACTCCAGCTTGGCAATTGCTTCCGGAACACCGGGCTTGGGTTGGCCGTCTTTCAACCAGTAGTTCCAGGGCATCCGATTCATAATGGCATCAGCATACAGTGCATTGGCGTCTGGGTCGTTGGGATATGTATTGGCTAGCTTACCCATGGCAAGTGCATACACCGAATCAAGCTGGCTACGTTGGATGGAGGCATCTTTGTTGAAACGCTTGGCCATAGCTTCGATATACACTCGTTCGGATGCAGAAGCTTTCGACCTTAGCGCCAATGCTTTCTGAATAGCTTCGTACCCCAGGTCATTTCGCTCTTTGTCTATGGGAAGGTTAATATTGGGAGCAAGCGCCAGGGCTTGTCCCCAGTACGCCATGGCACAGTCAGGGTCCAGCCGGGCAGCTTCCATAAAGGATCGGTGCGCTTCGTAGTGATTAAAACCATAAACCAGTCGCAGTCCTTGATTAAAATATGTTTGCGCTTGTGCCGACTTGGTTGTAACTGGATGCGCCAAGTTGCCCAACCGGTCGAACAGCGGCACTTGAGAGGACAATGAATCGAAGGTAGCTACTTTGAAAGTAACGCCAGCGAAACAGAGCGAAACTTTGTCTTCCACAGGCGGAGGTATATTGGCTGGTTCATTGCTTCTCAGCCGGTTATTGCTCAGCAAACTGGCAAATGAGAAGACTTTCGAATAAGCCGAGCCGGCATTAATTGCTTCAGAAGTATATGGAGGGGAGCAGGCAGCTAGGCAAAAACACAAACAATAGAGAAGTAGAGAATAATTTAGTTTCATGGCAGTAGAATGTAGGTTTATAAGCAACGCCAATGAAAGGTATAAAATTTACAACTCATTGTACAGCAATTGCCTACTAAAAATCATTCTACTAATTTTACTTTATCAGATCGTGTTTGCGAGAAGATTATTTTTGGGGAAAAGGCATAAAAAAAGCATTACAACCATCTTCAAGGGTTTTAACCTTTTCAGATCGACTGTAATGCTTTCGCAAAGAAATTGACCGCTTTTTGAGAGATTTTTTCCCTTCGCTTTTGTAGTAATTACGTAGGTCTTTGATTAAGGTTACGTGTTTTAAAAAAATATTTTTTATTTTTTTCCTCTTAAAAAAAATCTATTATCACAACACGGCTCAGCCCTTTAAAAACTGCCTGACTAAGTTCTCCCATTCCTGTTCTAACGAAACCTTCGGCATCGACTGACCAGCGCGGGTATACCAATAATTGGCATTCCAGTTATCGCCTTCTTTGCGGTGCAAATACGCGTGGATCAAACAATAGTCGGGCGTATTTGCAGCCTGAACAATTCCGTGGGATGCCTCCCAATCGCCTTTGCCTTCGTGCCAGAGCGCTAATAAAACATCGCCTATATCAGCAGGAGGCTTTACACTGTCTAAAGACGCTTTAAAGGAATCTAAATTCATAGACAAAAAAGCTCATTGTTAATTGTTAATTGTTAATTGTTAATTGTTAATGGAAAAAGCCCTGAAATCGTCCAGGGCTTTTCAAATGAGGCTACGAAACTAACTTGGTATTCGCAATTTCTGTCCGATCTGAATCAGGTTAGGGTCTTTAATTTGGTCTTTGTTCGCTTCAAAAATTTCCTGCCAGGTGGTATTTGGGTAGCTCTTGGCAATTTTGCTCAAGGAATCACCTTTCTGCACTACATAAAATACTCCAGCACCACCCACTACTTCAATATTGAGTACTAAGTCGCCAGCGCGCATATCGGGATCAATACTATTGTAGGCATCCCAGAGTTTCTGCTTGGCATCGTCAGTAGCAACAGTACCATTAATATGTAATACGTTACCTTGCTCTTTCACCGATAAACTACTCGCTCCTAGCGAATTAGCCAAGTTGATCAGAGACTGGTATTTTGCTTGTAAAGCCATAATTACTATCAGTTTAGCTGCTTGGGTTATTTAATAGTCAATTGGTTATTGACCTTTGTAGGCTGAGCCTCGTTGGCTGCCTTCATAGCATCCTGTAATTTGGCGCGTTTGATGTCACCAGTAAGGGTTATTTCACCATTGGCTACTGAGGCAGTTACACCCGTTACCCCATACTTAGTCAAATTGGCATCCACGGTCGTCTTTATGGTTGCATCGTTTGTAGCAGCCGTATCGGGAGCAGGTTCAGGTGCTGCAGCTAGAGTCAAGCTATTCGTTACTGACTTCACTCCTTCAACTTCCTTTGCGGCCTGTTCGGCTTGGCTTATGGTCGATTCAGAAGCAACTGTACCAGCCAGTGTCACAACACCGTCCTTGGTTTCTACATTAATTCCTGCGTCTAAAGCGCTAACCTTTGCTTGGACACTGGTCGTTAGAGCAGCATCATCAGGCTTCTTTTTACAGCCACCTACTCCAATCAGTAACAGGCAGAGAACCGCCCACAGCCATTGTTGTTTTTGTAATGTTTTCATAAAGTGTTTTGAAAAGATTTAGAATTAGATTTCTAATAGTTTTAATAGGTCAAGTAAATTTTGTTAAGCATACGGGGAAACGACTGAAAGGTTTTGAGCTATTGGTTTGCTTTAAAGCTTAATAATATATAAATATATTTGTTATTATAGAACACGATCAAGCTTGCAAATACCATTAGTTTATATTAAACTAAGCGATAATACTGAGTGAACATTTTCTCTTTTTAAAACTATCACATAATCAACATTAGTTTATGAAAAAACACTTACTCCAATTGTTGCTTTTTATAATGATTCCATTGAGTAGTATTGCTCAAGTTGACATTACACTGGGGACTCCCTATCAAGTAGTTGATGCATTCCAAAAAAAATATTTCTATGAAGGAGATAAAATTTTGTCTATTAAGGTAATGAGAACAAATATATTTCTTCAAAAATTTGATGCTAACAGTTTAAGCCTTATTAAAGTAACCGCTTATAAAGATTTACCAAAAAATTCTGTAGTGGAAAAGATTGCAAAATTTGCCAATCGATATTATATATTTTATTCACTTTGGGATAAAAAAGATGAAGTGGAACAACTATTTTCCAGAGAAATAGATTTCAAATCAGGAGTATTTATCAATGCTGGAAAACTTATTTTGAAGATTGAACAAAAGCTAACTAGTTCAGAAACTTCATTTGAATCAGGTTCTGTCACAAGCTACAACATAGACAAATTCAACTTTTATACTTCGAATGACACTTCTAAAATATTCATCCAAAGCAGGTTAAAACCCAATACTAAGAATGATTCTAAAAGCTATGATATAATTAATATAAATGTTTTCAACCAAAATTTCGATCCGATTTGGAATCAAGAAATTAAAATGCCTTATACCGAAAAGAAGATGAATAATATTGATTATTCTGTTGACTACGAGGGTAATGCCTACATACTTTCTATGGTATATGACGACAATACCACAGATATAAAGAAAAACAAAGATGCCACGCCAAACTATCACCTAGAATTATTGAGAGTAAAAGCCAATACGAACCATATAGATATCACCCCCATTGAGGTCGCTGATAAGTTTATCAACAAAATAGGGCTATATGAGCATCCTATGCATTATATGATATGCGCCGGCTTTTATAGCAATGGCAAAGTTTTAGACAATATCAACGGCGTCATTCTATTCAAAATAGAAAAAGAAGGAAAGTACTCTGATATAAACACTTATGCTATAGACAAAGACCAATCTGCGTTTAAAAATTTAGATTTAACAGAGGTAATCATAGAAAAAGATGGCTCTTTGTTGCTAATAGGTGAACAATACTATGTAACAGAACACCATTCCTCCTCTGCCAACGGAAGAACAATTATTGATTATATCTCCCATTATGATGATATGCTGTTGACTAAAATAGACAACGTGGGGAAATTATCCTGGATGAAAAGGTTATCTAAAAGACAAATGGGCGGTGGTCAGGAAAACAAGGGGTATAAATATATTCGAGAAGAAAACAACTACAATATCCTTTTCTTTGATAACAGTGGCTTATTAAATAAATATACTATAAATAATATAAAAGGTGACGTGATAAAAACTTCCATTTTAAATCCCAACAATATAAAAGGGATACAACTTTTTCAGTATGGGGAATATAAAATTCTAACTATTGCTCCAAGTACCTTCGTATTTGAATCTTACAAGAAAAACAAAGAAGACATCTTAATTAAAGTAAACTTATCAAAATAACACTGCGTTTCTAATTCATATTTTTTCTTCCAGACATCATCATTATCCAATATACTATTACTTTCCTCCAATTATTTAGCTATCCAACAAACAGCTACATAGGTGGAGGAATATTTTTGTCAGTATTTTTGACAAATAACTTGATAATTCGACCAGCAAAAAATTATTCACTCCAATCCATAAGCGGTTTATTTCGCTTAATTACTAGAACCTATGGAATTAATTACCAGTCTGCAAAATCCCCGGATTAAGAATGTGATCCGGTTGGAAAAGGCGAGTGAACGCCGCGAACAAAACCTCATCGTGATTGAAGGATTGCGGGAACTATCGCTGGCAGTACAGGCTGGATTTACGATTCAAAGCTTGTTTATTTGCCAGGAAAAGGTTCGGAATGCAGCAGAAATGTTGGCGTTGCAACAAAAGGCCGAAAGCGTATTTGAAGTAAATGTACCCGTATTTGAGAAAATGGCCTACCGCGACAATACCGATGGCGTCATTGCCCTGGCCGTGCCCCGCCGACTGACTCTAGCTGACCTGCAACTCTCGCCCCAAGCCTTGGTGATAGTACTTGAGGCAGTAGAAAAACCTGGAAACCTGGGGGCAATCCTGCGTACAGCCGATGCCGCCCACATAGACGCCGTCATCATTTGCGATCCTCAAACAGATTTATTTAACCCCAATACCATTCGTTCCAGCATTGGTTGTTTGTTTACCAATCAGGTAGTGGTATCTTCTACAGCCGAAGTACAGGCTTGGCTGCGCCACAAAAAGATAAGGAGTTATGCCGCTGCGCTTACTGCCACCCATTTTTATCACCAAACCGACTTTACTACTCCCTCAGCTATCGTTATGGGCACCGAAGCCACCGGCTTATCCGAAGCCTGGCTCACGGGAGCCGACCAACAGATTAAGGTACCGATGCAGGGCAAAATAGATTCCCTTAACGTATCGGCCTCTACGGCAATCCTGGTTTACGAAGCCCGGCGCCAGCGAAATTTTGAATAAAATTATTTTGTTCGACGTCAAGGGAAATTTTTATTACAAAATTAAAATAATCTTAAGGCAACCCTTTGCCAAAAAACTCCGTGAGGAGATCAATTAAGCCAAAACCTAGTCCCAGCATTCTAGAAACATAGAGAGTGAATACTGAATGCAACGAACCCTTGTTGGCTCTGATTCGCGGTTGCGAGAAGGAGGATCGAGCAAGCCAGAAAATGCTTTATCAGCAGTTTTATGGTTATGCCATGAGTGTGTGCATTCGGTATTCTAAGAGCCGAGATGAGGCGTTGGAGATTTTGAACGATGGCTTTTTAAAAATATTTACCCGAATCAAAAAGTACGATACCGAGCGCTCTTTTAAGGGTTGGGTTAGAAAAATAATGATTAATACGGCGCTAGACCATTACCGGAAGCACCTGAAATATTATGAGACTAAGGTAAGCGACATACAAAAAGCACCCGACATAGCCGAAACCCAGGCAGGCATCTTGAGTCAAATGGCTTATGAAGATCTGCTGGCACTGGTACAATTGCTTTCGCCAGCCTACCGAACAGTATTTAATTTGCATGCAATAGACGGATATACACACGAAGAAATAGCCGAAATGCTGGAGATTTCGATAGGAACTTCCAAATCGAACCTGTCGAAAGCACGGGTAAATCTCCAGGAAATGATCAAAAAAAACAAACCCAATGAGTACGCAAAACAAGGCAAATAACGAACTGGATGACTTGTTCAGAAAATCGTTGGAGGAGCCGAACATTCCGTTCGATCCCGAGGCCTGGAAAGCTATGGAGAAAAAACTGGATAAGTTTCACTCCGATAGAGCCGCGTACTGGAAATGCTTTTTCGGATTACTGGCTTTGTTGCTGGTTACTACGGCCTTAGTAGTCTGGCATCAAACTTCACGCAAAACTGCACTACACCTAGCTGGCATTGAGCAGCCTATCCAGTCCAACAAACCAGCCAACGAAAACGACTATAGTCAAGTAAAGAAAAATAACCAGGAGAAGAAGAATAGTCAGGAGAAGAATACCGCCCAAGTAGTGCAAAAGCACAAGCCATCGAATGCTTCAGCCGAAAAAACGGCTACAGAAACGCAAGACCTGGGTAAAAGAAAGCCATTACTGATTACTGATACTGAAGATAAAGTTGAAGATAAAATAAGCCAAGTTACACATGATAATTTGAAGCAGAAAAAAGAAACGGATGTAACAGAAGGCTTAAACAGAGTTGAGGAGCAAAAGAAATCAGCGGTAGGAAAGGGGAAAGTACAAGGAAGTCAGTTACTACTGGAGAATAAGTCAAAAGAAGCTCCCGTAAAAATGGAAACCGTTCTGCGGAAAAACAGCTCAAAAGCGACGAAACTTAAAAGGGCTTTTGATGGAGATACAGCACTGAAGGAAATGAACCATAAAGGGAAATTAAAGAAGAGAACCCAGCCAAAGCTTTCTTTTTTAGCAGAGAAAAAAGTCCAGACAGAACAATCACTTAACACCAAGACTACACCTTATAAGAGTAAGAAAGCGAACGAAGATAATTTTATAAAAATCAAAGAAAAATCAAGCCAGCCGGTTTCTTATTCATTAAAGAACAAAGGCAAAAAATCACTTAAACCAACTGAATCAAAGTACTTTATCACAGATCCTTTAGCTACTAGGCTTTACAAGTTAGTACCAGCCACTGTTTCAATACCTGAGCTGCCATTCAATCTATTGTCTGCGCAACAGCAGCCGATGCCAGTTGCTCAGCTTGCCGATTCGGTGCCTATTCTGGCAAAGCGACGAAAGTCACCCTCAAAGAGCCTTAGCATAAATCTGATATTTGCTCCTGACTTGAGTACCGTTGGTTTTAACCATTTTACTAAGCCTGGTATTAATCTGGGGTTGGCAATAGAATATGGTTTCTCTAAACGGTTAAGTATTCAGGTAGGCGCTTTGTATGCGACAAAAACATACTACGCTGGTGGCAAGGATTATACCCCACCAAAGTCCTGGCCTGGATATGGGCCACCCGACCAAGTAAAGGGCGACTGTAAAGTGATTGACTTACCCATCAATATGAGGTATAATTTCTGGAAAAGGGAACAATACAATGTATTTGTCAGTGCCGGAATTTCGAGTTATCTTATGCAAAAAGAGCAATACAACTACTTGTATAATGGCTATCCTGCTATACCTTGGACAGTTCCTACGCGTAACAAGCATTGGTTAAGTGTAGCAAACTTTTCGGTGGGTTATGAGTTTAAGCTAAGGAGCCCACTTTCACTTCAAATAGAGCCTTTTGTGAAAATACCATTGGCAGGCGTAGGGGCAGGAAAAGTAAAGCTGGCCACCACAGGAGCCTTTTTTACCTTGAAATACAATCTTAATAAATAATAAAAATTCAATATTACCAATCAGACTCAAACCCTAAATCTTATGAAAACTCAAGTAAAACAAGTGACCAACAAGCTTACCGTTCTTTTTTTCTTAACAGCGCTGGTATTGGCTAGCGCATGCAAAAAAGAGGATAAGAACGAAGTAAAGTTCAATAACATTGCCATTGTTGGGTCAGAAGAAGTTCCTGCTGTGACGACTACCGCTTCAGGTGTCTTGAATGCTACTTATAATAAGGATACCAAAATGATTTCTTATACGATTACTCATACAGGACTTACTCCTACAGCGATGCACTTTCATAAAGGTGCAAAAGGAGTAGCAGGTGGAGTGGAGATTGGTATTGGTACCGCACCTTTCACTTCACCGGTAAGCGGCACAACTGTAGCCTTAAATACTACCCAAGAAGCTGATTTATTGGCTGGCAACTGGTACGTAAACATTCATACCAACCTAAATAAAGGCGGCGAAATCAGAGGCCAGCTAGTAGCTAACTAAGGATTCTTTACTTTAAAACTTTTGACATTAACGACCAATTTAATTCGTCGTGTGGGAAGACTTTGCTTAAAACAAAACATAAAGCACTGATAATCACCTTAAATCTCAATTCTATAGTAGAGCTTATCCGAACGGATTTTATAAATAATGTTGGTTACCTACTTATTAGGCTTTAAATAGATAATTTTCAGCTTTAACTCTTTATTGATACCACTAGAAATTTATGAAAACTCAGTTTGGCAAAATGGCTGAAAAAATTATTCTCTTTGGTTTTGTTACTATACTGGCACTGAGCGGTGGCTGCAAAAAAGAAGAGAGAAATGAGGTGTTTTTTAAGGAAATAAAAATTAAAGCGAGTCCTGATACGGCTACTATTACAATGAATGCCACCTATAATGCTGATAACAAACTTCTTTCTTATTCTATCACTTTTCCAAAGGACTTAATTCCGACCAAAATATACTTTGGCAAAGGTACAGGTGTCCCTATCGATCCAAAAGACTTTATTATAGGGTCGTATACGTCGCCAGTGACAGGCTCTACTGAGGAACTAAAAACTATTGAGGAAGATAGGTTAATAAACAGTGAATGGATCGTCTATATTAATACTAAAAAATCTCCTGATGGGCAAATCAATGCCCGCATAGCTAAAAAATAATACCTTATTATAAAGTTGAGTAATATCCTCAGCTTTCAACTAACACTCTTTTATCAGTTTATTCCCAGAAAAAAGCCACCCACTCAGGGAGGAGGGATTTGTATTGCCTATTTCAAATCAATTATTAATCGAAACAAATTCTTATCGCCATGAAAGAAACAGACACTCCTATCACGCGCACTGCCTTTTTAAAAAGCCTCGGCCTTAGCGGTGCAGCCCTCATGTCTATTTATTGCTTAGGTGGGTTAACTTCCGCCTGTACCAACAAAACGGACGAGCCAGCCCCTCAGACTATTCCTAATCCGCCCTCCACTCCATTGGGTGGAAAAACAGATTTCACGCTTGATCTGGCAGCACCCGCGAACAGTGCGCTCGCATCGGACGGGGGCTTTATGTACCAGAACAACATCATTATTGCCAAGGTAAATAGTAGCACTTTCGTAGCACTGTCTAAAGTTTGTACCCACCAGGGAACAACAGTAACATTTGAAGCCGCCAATAATCGTTTTCACTGCGATAATCACGGCTCGAATTTTTCTACTACTGGTTCCGTAATCAATGGGCCGGCTGCTAGTTCGCTAAAGCAATATAATACCACACTTACAGATAATTCATTGAGAGTATTTGAAGCCTAACATAGCCAACAAAGCTAACCTATGAAGTTTATCCTGACTATTATATGCCTGACGCTGTCAATCAATGCGCTATGGGCACAACGCTACCTTTCTGAAAGTGGCAGCGTTTCCTTCTTTTCAGAAGCGCCAATAGAGAATATTTCTGCCAACAATTCGCAGGTTGCCAGCCTATTTGATGCTGCCAATGGACAAATTGCCTTTGCTGTGCCCATCAAATCCTTTGAGTTTGCCAAATCGCTCATGCGCGAGCATTTCAACGAAAGCTACCTGGAATCGGATAAGTATCCTAAGGCTACTTTTAAAGGCCTAATCACAGGTTTTGAAATAAAAGAAGGCAAACAGCGGGTATCTGCCAATGGAGATCTATTTATTCACGGCATCACTAGAAAGGTTACCACAGAAGGCACTATGGAAATATCGGGCGATAAAATTCTGTTGACTACTGCTTTTCTGGTCAAATTGGAAGACTATCAGATAAAAGTCCCTAAGGTAGTTTTCTACAACATTGCCGATGCCATTCAAGTAAAAATGAACCTTGTTTACAAACCTTATGAAAAACAATAATTTGGCCAGTAAATGGCTCATCCTGTTTAGTTTGTTGTTGGTTAGCCAGGTGATATGGGCGCAAGATGAGTTATTGAATACGCTGGAAAAACAGGCGACTCCACAAGGGCCGGCTTATGTTTCGGGCACCTTCAAAAGCACTCGGCTCATTAATGGCCATACCATTGAAATGCGTAACAGTCAAGTGCTGGAGTTCGTCATTTCGCACCGTTTTGGTACGCTCAACTCAGGTGCTTATCAGTTTTTTGGCCTCGATCAAGCCTATATCCGCCTGGGTTTGGACTACGGCATTACCAACAGGCTAAATGTAGGTATTGGACGAAGCTCTTCGCAAAAAGTGGTGGATGGATTTGTGAAGTACAAAGTACTCAGGCAAAGCAATGGCGAAAAGGTTATGCCAGTATCTTTGGTGCTGTTTGCCAGTATGGCCTATAGTGCCGAAAACAGTGCCGATCCTGCTGAAAACAGGCCAACGGTAGAACGGCTTACTTATGTATACCAGGCCTTGGTGGCACGCAAAATAAGCCAACGTATTTCTCTTCAATTGATGCCTACACTGATCCATCGCAACTTTGCCAAAATAATTACTGGACCTACGAATCTGTTTGCTTTGGGAGTTGGGGGTCGGTACAAACTGACCAAGCGAACGGCTCTAAGCGCAGAATACTATTATCGTTTCTTGCCTAAGGAGACACCTGGTTCCTATAATTCGCTGGCTATCGGCTTCGACATCGAAACTGGTGGCCACGTTTTTCAACTTCACCTAACCAATTCGCAGGGGATGATAGAAAAAGCTTTTGTTACCGAAACCAAGGGCGATTTTTTCAAAGGAGATATTCACCTGGGTTTCAATATTTCCCGTTCCTTTAACCTGGGAAAGAAAAAGGTGGTTCCAGGCAGTCCTTGGTAAATTAAGTTTATGCATGAAGGAGTGAATGCGTATTGGCGTCTTCCTTTTTGATATATTGAAGGCTCATTGGCAATAGATTGCATGAAACAGCCTTTACCCATTTTATATATCTTCCTTTTCTTCATTTTACTTCCTTCTTTGGTCAATGCCAGTGGCGACCCTTTCCCTATTGGAGCTAAATCGCTGGGCATGGGCAATGCCGTAGTTTCACTGCGCGACCAATGGTCTCTTTTCAATAATGTGGGTGGAATGGCTGATGTTGAACAACTCTCCGTACTAACGTCTTTCAGCAGTCAGTATAGCGTGGCGGGTTTGCAGGTGCTGGCGATCGGTGCCGTTGTGCCTTCGCGGCATGGTACTTTTGGCTTGGGCATTCAACGGTTTGGCGATGAATTGTACAACGAACATCTGGTCGGACTGGCGTATAGCCATCGCATTAACAATGTGAGTCTGGGGGTAAAAATAAACTATGTACAGATTGCCATTGATGGCCTGGGAAGCCGGGGCGCTATTGCCGTAGAATTGGGTGGAATAGCCCAGCTCTTGCCCGAATTGTCTTTCGGACTACATGCCTATAACTTGAATCAGGCAAAACTAGCCGAATACCAGGATGAGCGATTACCAACTTTGCTAAAAGCGGGATTATCATACAAACCTTCTAAACAACTGATGGTCAATGCGGAGGTAGAAAAAGACATTGATTTTCCTGCGGTATTCAAAGCGGGACTGGAATATGAAATAGTGAAGAAGGTATACTTACGGACAGGCATCAGCACCAAGCCTTTTACCAACCATTTCGGCGTAGGTATACTGGCCAAAAACCTGCACTTTGACTATGCTCTCACCACCCATCCGCAACTAGGCTTTTCCCACCATTTTTCCCTCGCTTACCAATTCAAAAAGAAGGAGAAATGATGTGGGAATTGGTGGATGTGCGGATTGGCGGATTTTTTTCAATCTCCTCATCCGCACATCAAAAATCTACATCTTCTCAATTACCAGGGCTGAGGCACCGCCACCACCATTGCAGATACCCACCACACCAATTTTCCCTTGGTTCTGGGCTAGTACGCTGGTAAGTGTGGTGACAATCCGAGCACCGGAAGCGCCCAACGGATGCCCCAGCGATACAGCGCCACCAAATACGTTTACCTTCTCCTGCGGAATTTCCAGCACTTGGTTAAATGTGAGCGGCACTACGGCAAATGCTTCGTTTATCTCATAATAATCGACCTCGTCTTTGCTGATACCCGCCAACTTTAGGGCTTTGGGCACCGCAATGGTAGGTGCAGTAGTAAACCATTCGGGTTCGTGTTCGGCATCGGCAAAGCTTAGAATACGAGCCAAAGGTTTCAATCCCAACGATTCAGCTTTCTCTTTGCTCATAAGTACTAGTGCCGAAGCTCCGTCATTAATGGTAGAGGCATTGGCTGCCGTTACTGTTCCATCTTTGGTGAAGGCAGCTTTCAAGCCAGCTATTTTGTCGAAATTGACATTTTTATATTCTTCATCTTCACTAACCATCAGCAAATCGCCTTTTCGTTGCGGCACGCCGACTGGTATAATTTCATCCTTAAAATAACCGCATTCTGTTGCCAGCGCCGACCTTTTATAAGACTGAATGGCGAAAGCATCCTGCGCTTCTCGGCTGATGCCGTATTTAACCGCAGTAGCATCGGCAAATACGCCCATCGCACTTTGCTGGTAAACATCCCGCAATCCATCGCGGTCAAGGCCATCGATTAGCTCAGCATTGCCGTATTTATAGCCAAATCTAGCTTTAGGAATATAGTAAGGCACGTTGGACATACTCTCCATGCCACCCGCCACGAACACATCGCCGTGTCCGCACATGATGGCTTGGGCAGCCAACATAATGGCCTTTGTACCAGAGGCGCACACTTTATTTACAGTCGTACATGGAACGGTATACGGAAGTCCAGCACCCAAGGCAGCCTGACGAGCCGGTGCTTGTCCGAGATTGGCCGATACCACATTACCAAAAAACACTTCATCAACTTGGGTAGGCTCCACACCAGCTTTTTCCAAAGCTCCTTTGATAGCAATAGACCCCAATTGTGTGGCTGTCATTGATGAAAGAATGCCGCCGAAGCTACCCAAAGGCGTACGAACCGCCGACATAATATATACTTCCTTCATAAGTTGAGGAGTTAATAAGTTTAGAAGTTTAAGCGTGTAAAGGTAAAGGTTATTATAATTGATTTCTAGTCTAGGGCTAGCTTAGTGGGCTTTCTTAAATAACTTGCAGGTCATATTACGTACCTATTTCACCCTTTATCTTATGAAGAAGCATATCCCTTACCAACTAATCTGGCTTATTACCAGCCTGTTTTTTTTGGGTGCTTGCGAAGGAATAAAAACCAAGCAAGCCGACCAATCATCGGAAGTTAAAAAACAGCCCGTAATCTCCTCTACTCCAACAAAGGCGTCTTCAACCGATACTCTCAGCGACCCTAAAACTGTTCAGGCGGCTGATGCCAAAATCGAAGTAAAAACCTTCCAGCAATCAGCACACGGCTGGGGTTATGATGTATACCTAAACGACAAATTATATATTCACCAGCCTCACATTCCGGCCATCGGCGGAAACCAGGGATTCCGAAATGAGGCAACTGCCCGTAAAACGGCAAAGTTTATTGAGTGGAAAATCCGCCACAACATCATACCTCCCAGCATCACCCCTGAAGAACTAGATAGCCTACAAGTGCTATAAAATTGAGTTCCATCAAAACTTAAAACCGTCCCAGTTAATTGTTAATTGTTAATTGTTAATT
>JAZKGK010000223.1:0-29588 GCA_040385915.1 Bacteroidota bacterium | reverse complement strand
GCCCAGGGTTGATATCAACCCTGGGCTCTTTTATGTAACGTTAACCTGCCATTTAGAACTATCTGATGGAATATATTCCTGTCAGTTTTAAAACCGGAATCTCTTCATAAAATGGTTCGTGATTCTAAGAAAGTCACATACGAAGAAAATTGTTCCCTGAATTACATTGGGGGTCGCGTCATAAGCGAACCAGAATCGGTAGCGTAGATTGGAATTAGAGCGAATATTGAAGTAGTATTTTTTAATGTGAGAAAATTTAAATTTTTCGATATAATTTATATGACCTTCATCTTGCACTACACTGAATACTGGTACATCATAACTGACAATAAGTCTGAAGCCAGCTAGTTGTGCCCTTCTAGGTAATTCGGTATCTCCACACTGAGCATAATGTTTGTCGTTATACATCCCGATTTTCCTGAATACTTTTGAAGGAAATAGTACTCCTCGGCCAGTTAGAATAGATACCTCTTCATAATAACCTGTGCCGTAAGAGGCTAAGCTTTTACCAACATTAATATTTCTCGTCTTAGCAGTAATCCAGTTGATTTTAACACCACCACTGTAAATAATATCCCGATTGTTAATGTCCGTTACTACAGAGCCAATCAAAGTGTCGGGATGAGTAGCTGCCAACTGGTAGTACATTTCAATGTAGTCCGGCCCAACGACCAGATCGTCATTCAATGCCATGATAAAGTCATTCTCTTGGCATAGAGGCAGTGCATGAAGGACTCCAACATTCGTAGCTCCAGTCCACCAAAGGTTGCCATCCCCTTTCAATACTGTTGCTTTTGGGAAGTTCTCTCGTAGCATATCGCTGGTGCCATCGGTTGAGCCATCATCTACCACAATAACCTGAAAGTTCTGGTTGGTTTGATTGCGCAAAGAGTCAAGACAGTTATAGAGCAATACTTTGCGGTTAAATACGGGGATAATAATAAATATCATCATTTACTTAGTTTAAATGCACTATTGATAGGACAACATTTCTATCAGAAGGGGTAAGCACTGACTAGACGGGTAATCTGACCCTACTTTTCACCCTTGTTGTAGGCTCTTTATTAATTTCTTCTTCCATTCCTTCCTCATCAATATC
This sequence comes from Bacteroidota bacterium, assembly GCA_040385915.1. Taxonomy (GTDB): domain Bacteria; phylum Bacteroidota; class Bacteroidia; order Cytophagales; family ES-bin-26; genus ES-bin-26. The sequence goes on along the minus strand of JAZKGK010000223.1, from coordinate 28,489 downwards.
CCTTTCCAGAATTAAAGCTAATAGACCTACCAAAGCGTAGCTCCAAAAAGGCCATGTATAAGAATAACTAAATACAAAAATGGTTGTACAAAAGGATAAGAGTACTACCTGATTAGTCGTAAGAAATTTTTTCTTCCTCACCTTTGTAAAGAAATATATAATAAAAGGAATATAAAAAATCAACAAACCTGCTAGACCAAAATAAAATACAGTATCTATATAATTGCTATGAATATGATGTCCGGTCATATCCTCAAAAACTGGTACCTCGGTGGTTTCTGTCCATTGCTGGTAAAATTGAATAGGTAGCTCAAAACCTTGAAACCGCATCCCTATTAATATGTTTTCTTCAATATATGGAAGGTAAGACAAAAACTGCTCATAACGCCAGCTTCCTGTTCCTTGCGATTTATAATTTTGAATATCAGAGACATTGTCAGCCAGTTTTTTAAATATTTCTGGCTTGGCGGCAAAGACAAATGAAAGAATAACAACTGAACCAATGGTTAAGTAAAAAGCTATTGGGATTAAAGTGCTAAAAGTAAAACGTGCCTTAGATCGCCAATTAGTCAAAATTAGATTCAGTATTAGACCAGCCATGGTAGACATCCAGACTGTGCGGTGTTGAAAAAAGATAATAAAACCCAGAAATACAAAGAATAAAATCAGATTTAGCTGTTTCTTATCGAATAAATACTTATTAAAAAAATATAGACAGGGGAGAAGTAAGAAATAGACTTCGTCGGCAGCGAGCCCTCTTTGATGACTAGTAAAAGAAGAAACGGATAGAGCCTGGCTATTAACCAAAATCATATTACTTATAAAAAATATAATAATAGTATAGATTACTAGTTTTAATCCTACTTTATTATATTTTTTATAGATGGTATAGATAAAAAAGATAAGATAAAGTTTACTGATTTTGGCAAAAACGTGTGGGTAAATAAATAGGGTTCCGTACGTGTAATATGATTCTAACATTAAGACCACCATATAACCGGTAACAAAAAAATACCACATACGGAGCTGCGGATTCATTTTATTAATTAGAAGAAGCGGTACTAAATAAGATATAGCTGTAATTATATTGGTTAGTGCTCGGTCGGTTGGAGCATCTCCTCCAGTAGCAATAACACCATAAAACATATTATTGGTCATGAAGATCAAGAATATAGGAGCCAGGTACAGAAAGTTGAGGTTTATTTTCATTTTACTGTTATGCTGGATTTTTACTCAATAGGGCCTACCTATGTACTTCCCTTTACTGAAAGAGGAAAGCTAAGTTAATATGGTTGTGTGTAAATATTGAACTACTTTTTCTTTTTCACTAAGTGCTTCTGATAAACATTTGCATAGGCTTGTACCCCTCGCTCAATACCAAAATGCTCTTTAATCATTTGATGCGCTTGTTGGCCTAAATCTTCCCTCTCCTGAAGCGAAAGTTTGCTTACCTCTCGTATTCGCTCTGCTAACGAATCAGCCTCAGGTTTTGCCCAAAAAGTCCCTTTAATAAATTTCAAGTCGCGTGAACCCGCTACATCAGTAAGAATAGCAGGAATACCGCAGGCCAAGGCTTCTAATGAGGCATTTCCCAACCCTTCAAATAGTGAAGGCATCACATAAAAATCAGAAGCACGTAATAGTTGGGGGGCGTTATCGACAAATCCTAGAAAACGGATTCGGTCAAGTATTCCTAACTCTTCCGCTAGTTGTCGTTCTGGAAATTCTTTATTTTCTTCTTCGCCACCGGCGTGGAGGTATATGAAGTTTATGTCATCTTTTACCTGAGCCAATGCCCGAATGAGTTCAGGATGGTTTTTCGCATGGTTGCAGTTGGCAAGCGTAATGAGGACGAGTGCTTTTTCAGGTATTGCGAGTGCCTGGCGTATCTGACTACGTTCCGTTGAGTTAACCGGATAAAACTTGTTATGGTCGTACCAATTTGGAATAGACACCGAAGGATTACCATAGCATCTTGTTTCTGCCTCTTTTACAGAATCACTTACCGCAATGTTGGCTGTACCTAAAAACCAAATGATTCGACGCTCTAAAAATCGCCTGATGCGAGCAAGGCCAGTAAAATCAAAGCAGTTATGTATGGAACGAACCGTTTTCAATCCTGCTATTCTTGCCAAGATACCAAATGGAAAGCTGAATCTTTCGGTATGTATGTGTATGATATCGTACCGATTATTTTTGATAAGGGTATAAAGTTTTTTGTAGAAGGAAAAACTCAGTTGATAGGGATAATGATAAACCTTAAAGCCTGCTTTTTCAAATTCTGGAGCGTACACACCAGCAATGTCTGAGGTGGCAAGTATGTCTTGCGTAATGCTTAACTTTTTCCAGTAATCTCTGGCGTTACAAATCATTACTTCTGCGCCAGAAGGTCTTAATTGACCTAATATATTTAATACTCTAAGTTCACTCATACCTAGTATTAATTAAAAAAATCGATCTTTATTGAAAAGCAGACATTCAGTATTATTCTGCCCCAATAAATTGTACATAGGATGATAAGTACCTATTTAATAGTTTGTTATTTATTTTGGAGGCGTCAAACTTGCTAAGCAATTGTCGTATTTCCTGTTTCAGAATAGGATGAGGGAAAAAGAACATCAGCAAGATTTGCATAATCCCACCCGTTAAGATTTGACAAGCGAAGATGATGACTAACGGACTATTTATTTGCCTTAATAACGAGCTAACTATCGTAATGGCAAGGGCAACCAAAGCTCCATTCAATATACCTGGCCAATAGGCCTTTACCATGGTACCAAAATTAATGTTCAGGATGTTTCTTACCAGGGAAATATACATAAGGGTTTGGATGCACTCCCCGATGGCCAATGCAGAAGCAAAACCTTTTAAACCATAGTCCTTCAACAAAAAGAAAAGAGCAAACAAAATGCTTAAATAACTTAACTTGAGAATTATTTTTCTTTTTAAGTTGGCTGTGGCACTGCAAATAGCGGCCGGAATTACCGACATAACGCTGAAAGGAATGGCCAGACACAAAATACTTAAAACCGGTATAGAGTCTGTGTATTGGTCACCTAGAAGTACCAGTACAATTTCTCGGGAGGCCATCATAATTCCTAAACTGATAGGAAATATCATAGTTGCGATAAGGGCAATACTAGATAAGTAGGCTTTGCCTAATTTTTCCAATTCATCCTGTAGTTTGCTATACGACGAAAAAACAACTTTATGAAGGCTGTGGGTAAGATCGTAGGTAGGCTTGTAAACTATATAGAATGCACGACTATATATCCCTAACTGAAATTTGCCTAGTATCCTTCCAATCATAAGAGAGTCCAAGTTGCCACAGATATACTCCAGAAAGCTAATGAAAGAGGTTTGGCTGCCATACACAAAAAGCGGTTTGTAATGCTTCCAGGCAAACAGAAACCGCATATCGTGACGGACAAAAAAGTTAAAAAGAATAGCATTGACAAGGGTTTGGCTTAGGGAGGCTAAAATAAGACTCCAAGCGCCTAGTCCGTTGTAAGCACACACAAATCCCACCCCTATATAGCCAAGAACATAGGAGGCCGTTTCTGACTTTGCAATGGTTTTGAAATCTAAATTCCTACGCAGTAAACTAGACGATGTGGAAGAAAGGCTGCCTAGGAATAATCCGAAACCTGCCGCACGTAGAAAGGGTATTAATTCATGCGTATTGAAAATGCTTTCAGCCAGTAGGGGCGCTGAAACCCAAAAGAAGCCAAAAAACAATAGTCCTAAAAAGAAATACGATGTAAAGGCAGCCCTAATATCCTCATTAGTTAATTCCTGCTTTTGAATTAGGGCTTGCATCATGCCCATTTGAGCAAAATACGCCCCAAAGCCAATGATTAAATTTGTCATTCCCACAATACCAAAAGCGGCGGGATCCAATAAACGAGCCATTTTAGCCGAGAAGCCAATCTGGATAGCGGCATTCACAATGGTGGAAATGGAACTCCACTTAATCCCTTGAACTGTTTTCGAAGTTAAACTCTGGCTCATGAAAATTATTTATAATACTCCCCCGTTCCTACCTTATACCCATATTCGTAAGAAGAATTATATTCCATGCCATTAATAACTAAGTACAAGTGATTGATTTTGTGCTCATTGTATAGTTCATTTATTTGCTCAAGCATATCCTTGCTGGTATATTTATGTCGGGCAATATAAAGCGTAGCATCAATTTGACTCAATAAAATAAAGTACTCAGAAACAAAGCCAATGGGTGGGATATCCAGGATAACGTAGTCGTAGTTTTCCTTCAACGTTTTGATAAGTGCCTCCATTTCTGGCATAGCCATTAACTCAATCGGATTGGGAGGAATAGGGCCAGAAGTGATTACATCTAGGTTTTTAACTTTCGTCTTTTGAATGACCTCATCCAGGTGGTTGTTTTTGATCAGGTAAGACGATAAACCGATTTTGTTGGTAAGACCAAAATATCGGCTGACAGTAGGTTTACGCAGGTCAGTTTCGATCAGAATGGTTTTCTTGCCAGACAAAGCCAATTCACAACTTATATTAGCCGAACAAAAAGTCTTGCCTTCGCCAGAAATAGACGAAGTGATGCCAATTACTTTCTTATTGGTTCCTACAGCCAAGTATTGGAGGTTTACCCGAACTGAACGAAATGATTCGGCAATAACGGATTTGGGCTTTTCAATAAGCGCTAGTTTTGCATTTTTGCCAGCATCTGTAATAAAACCCAGGAAAGGGATATTGGTAACCTGTGCCAGGTCTTCCTTGGTTTTAATGGTATTATCCATTCTGTCTATTATGAGCAGGATAGACGCTGGGACAAATAAACCGATAAGGATGGCAATGAGAAGTAACGGCTTGGTTTTAGGAAAAATAGGGCTTGCGTCAATTAATTCCGCATAATCAATGATCTTCTTGTCAGGAGTATTGGTTGCTAAGGCAATAGCGGCTTCCGTTCGTTTTTCTAGCAGGAAATCATATGTTTTATCGTTCATATTTGTTTTTCCTTCCAGATTCAATAAAGTCATGGTCTCTTTAGGCAAACGATAAATATTGCCTTCCGTTTGCGCAATACGGCGATTAATGTCTACCATTGATATATTAGTAGAGCTAATAAGCGTACTTAAGGTCTCTTCTAGCGATTGCTTTGCATTAACTATCTTTCCTTCCAACCCCTGTAATAATGGATTGTCTTTTTTGGAATAGACGTTAAAAGCAGCCTTTTGGCGATACAAGTCGTTCAGTTGAAGAATCAAGCTATTGATAACTGAATTATCTATTCCTACAGAACTAGGAAGTGCAATAGAAGAAATGTCGCTATCACTATGAAGCAAATTGAGTACGTTTTCGTAATATTTTAGGCTCAAGGCCGCGCGGTCTCTTTCTCCTGTAAGGCCATCTAGTTTTAGATAAACGCTATTCGATTGTGTTTTGGGATCGATCAGGTGCTGAGAAGACTGGTAAACCGTCAGTGCCTCTTGGGCTTGCCGTAATGAATCAGAAACGCCTGTAATTTGCTTGTCAATAAAATTCAGGGTCAATTCACCGGTTTTGTTTTTTTCCTCCAGGTCGTATTCAATAAATACCTCCATCAATTTATTCAGGAACCGAATTTCTTTTTCAGCTATTTCCCCTTCAGAAGTAAGTTCCATCAATCTGGAATCTCTCTCAAGCGGTTTGGCGGCCAATTTTGCTTGGTAAGCCTTGGTTAAGTAGTTGAGGTCATTGATAACGAAGAAATACTTTCCTTCTGATGCTTTTCCATTGAGGGGCAGATGAGTATCGTTTACAATGATTTTGAAACTCATATATTCATCCTTATAAGGCTTATCCAGGTCCAGCGTCTGGTTTATTTCAACTTCATCATATTGCTTAATTGGGATGTTTTTGACCAGGTTAAACGTCTTTGCTTTTTTAGCCTTTACGTGGAGCTGATATTGGGTATCAGAGATAACCTTGATATAAATAGGCGTACCAATGAGCTGATTAACAGTCGGATCAAGTACTATTCTAAAAGGAACATTTTCATATTGCTCTCTAATAGAAAAATCACCAAAAGTATTTAGCCAGTTTTTCTCAACAAAAAAATACGAAACGGCAAAATCCAGACTGGCTACGGTTCTTTCAACAATAGTAGAGGAAGTTAGCAGCCCAATTTCGTCGGCCATGGTCATTCCTTTGGAGTTGAAGCGCTGATCCAGCAGTTTTAACGCATCCTGGGCTCTTTTGGAACCACTTTCGTCCTCTATCAACATCTTGGCCTTGAACCCGTAGCGAGGACTGGATAATTTAACACTGATGAAAGTAAGCACGATCATCACAAAAAGGGAAATAGCGAAATAGTACCACTTAGCCCGTAATTTAAAAAACAGTAACTGTAAGTCTAATTCTCCGTCTTTGGCCTCTTTTTTCATGATTTTATTTAAAATATACTTTAATTCAACTTTACTATCTTTAAGAAAGATAATATTAACAAGGTGGATGATAATACGGTCAATATAGATACGACTGGTGTCAGGTTGTTCCTCACCGCGTGTGCCTTTAACGATTCTACATAGATAACATCATTTGGTGCAAGGTAGTAATAGGGAGATTTGATAATGTCTGATTTAGTAATATCCAGTAAGATAACTTCAGTGCCCTTTGAGTTTTGTCTAATAAGTTTAAGGGTATTGCGGTTACCAGATGGCAGTAAGTCGCCTGCTAAGCCAAGCACATCCAATAAGGTTGCCTGCCCATTGTAAATATAGTAACAGCCAGGCTTGGTTACAGCGCCCAGTACAGTAACCTTGAAGCTAACCAATTTGACTACCACGGTTGTATTGGTATAAAATTCGTCTACGTCTTTCTGAATCAGTGCCTGCGCCTCCTCTACAGTCAGGTTTTTTACCATTACGTTTCCTATAGTAGATAAAGTGACATTGCCAGCCTCATCAACTGAATAGCCACTCAGAAACATATTTCCCGGATCGGACGAATTGTTAACTGCAGTAGAGCTACTATTGTTGAGCGTATTGGTAATTTCCTGAGATACACCTTGTATACGAATAGATAAAACATCATTCGATTGAATGCGATAAAGAGTACGCTGTGTAGGAATGGGTTTGGGATAGGCTGTAGAGAAGCTTTTATCTTGGATGTAGGTTAATCTTTTATTGGGAATACACGATGCAATACAAAAAGAAAGGACCAGAAAATAGAGTAACCTTCGCATAAATGTGTGTTTAGTAATAATCAATTTTAGCATATGGAAAACCTGAAAATAAGCTAGTTATGTAATTAAAAAAATAAACGATATTCCGACGTAAAGCGGGATGTAAGTAGAGCCGACGATATCTTAGTCTTTCCACCTGCATTTGAACGGATCAGCTTAAATGTAGTTATTGCTTTTTGCGAAGAAATGTAAACATTCGTTTTTTAATAATAAATTTTAATAGTTGATTATTTGGCTATAGAAAAGAAAACTACACACAATAAATTAAACTATTTAGTACAAACGATCAGACTAAAACAAATGAAGTGAATGTTGAGTGAGTATTAGCTTGAATTTGTCGATTTATATTCAAGCTAATATAAGCTTGTAAAGTACCCTGATATTAACTTTACATACAATAGAACATCGTTTAAATACTTACAAATGTAAAACATTATGTCAGAATATTGGTTCTACCCCAATAGCTCTTGTTATGCTCATCTAGGTTTTCTTTTGTTTAAGGGGCACGAAGCAAGCCGTCAATTCTTCTACAATGCTACATGCTGTTAACTGAATATAAGTAAGCATAGTAATTGAAATACGCTATGTAACTAACGCACCTTGACCGTCCAAATACCTGCTTCGTATCTACTAGCCCTATAAATAAGTAGTTTGTGGAATGCCTCTGAATATTTGATGCCTACCGGAAATTGGCTTTCAATAGCACGATTACCTATCATTTTGCCATTGGCTTCGTATAAGATCGTTTGTTGTTGATCGGGAAAGGTAAGGGCAAATACGTTTCGATTGGTGCCAAAATCATAATATTGGCACCAAACCCGGCGCGATGATTCAGTATCTTTTTCAAAAAATATGCTTGGAGGGTTACCTAATAGGGCGATTTTTGTTTCCGACTGTCGAAGGATAGCCCAGCCCTTCCCATGAGCCTCACTACAAAGCTGAAAGGTGGTTTCTCGATCAGGGCGATATAGCTGCTCTCGCCGTTTGACCTTACCATCCAAGTCTACTTGCAAAAGCTCTCCCTGCGGAGTGATCGTCGTCAGTAGTGTAGTTTCGCTACTAATGCCTTCGGTTACCACAACCGGACTGCTCAGCTTGGTATTGAGCTGAATCGGGAAATTAGGATAGGATTCGCCCTTGCGGTTTAATACTTGTATCGCGCCGTTGGTTTGCGCAGCAATCAGGTAATCCCGGTCGCGCACACGCACGTGCTGCACAGGTGCGCTCAGGCCATAGCCTAATGACTTAGGTTTCCAGCCATCAAGCAAATTGCCGGCTTTGTCAAACATATAAATATTGCCCTGGGTATCAGATACGGCAAAGCGATAATCTTTGCTTTTGTCATAGTCTACTACGGACATGGTTTGTAGTTGGGCACTGTCTGGAAGCGAAACCGGAAAGCCAGTGAGTAATACGCCTTTGCGGTCGATGAGGTGCAACTGCTGCTTGGTGGCAAATGCGAATTGTAGCTCACCATTGTTGAATACATCCACCTGATAAATTTCACTCACAATCGGGCTGTTTAGTGCCTTTTTGCCAATTTTTTTACCCGCACTGGATATGAAATGCAAGGCATTGGCTTCGTCTTGCACCAGCATTTCATTGCTCTGGTCTTCTGCATTTTTAACTATAAAGGGCGGCGTACGTACTGGGGACTCGAACTTTACCCGCTGGTTTATCAGAAACTGATTTTCGGCAGCCAGCAAAGCCTGATCGTGGGGATGATGAAAGCTAAGCGTGGTTTCGTAAAAATTACTTCGGTGAATAACTTGCAAAGCTACCTGCTCGAACGAACGAACCGCAGGACTATTGGCGGTGAGTAATTCACGCCAGTGAGGCGACACGTTTTGAAGAAACAGGCTCCAGGCATTGGTGGTATTGACAAACATGCTGAAATTGGCTTCTGGGCTCGTTTGCTGGAGCAAGGTCTTTTGTTTGACCGAATTGTTCCAGACATTCCCTGCTGCTACATCGTCCAGCAACTTTTTGATGGGGGAGATCTGATTGGAAAAAATAATGTGCCCTTTTAACGAGGTATAAAAGCATTGTGGGAATCCTTCGAAAAGACTGCCGAATACGCAGGCGGGAAGTTCTGGAATGCCAATTTGACGGATAGTAGTGCCAGCGTAGTGCTCTACATAAGGCATACTGTTGTTGCGCCGATCTACCTGTAAAGTCAGGTCGCTTAACTGACTTATGGCTTTATCTAAGTCTTTGGCCTCTACAAAAATCAGTCGGTTGGCGGTTGCTTCATTGGTTTCCAACAAACTCATAGCCATTTCTCTTCCTACCCAATCGTACAATAGATTGAGCCGTACGCCATATTTTTCGCGCACCTCTACTTGTCTGCGAATGGTTGTGCTGTCGTGCTTTTCGTTATAGCGCGCCAGTGCGTCGCGCAATCGACGTGCATCTTCAAAACCCCAGTGATAAAGTACAGTAGCCTCGTTAGGAATCAGGTTGGTGAGACGCATAGCCCTGGCTGGTTGGTCTTTAAATATATCCAGCCAGTCGGCTTCTTGCTCGCCCGTATGCGTATACAGCCTGCCATTGAGCCTGATTTGCTCTTTGTCGGACTGTAGGGAGAAAAGCCCTGATTGTGCCAGGTAGGAAAGATTTTGAAAATAGTTGACTTGGTCAGGTGTAGTGAATACGGAAGCCCATTGCCCCATACGAGCCATATTTATATGCACTTGAACTGTACCTTCGGAGTCAGTGATGAGCTGGGCTGGGCGCTTCATTTCGTCCCAGCGATTACTCAAAAGATTTTTGTTGCCAATGGTTCGAACCGCATCTTCTACCAAAAAAGGCGTATAGCTACCAATAAAGTAGTTCTGGTGAATAATATAAGAGAAAACTAAGTTGTTCTGCTGATTGGCTTTTATCTCAGTAATGGTAAGGCCTTGAAAACTATGGGCATTGGTTTGGTAGGCCGGATTTTGCTGAAACTTTTTTATCCATTCGTCCAGCCATAAAGGCTCGCTAAGGCCACTCAGCGGTACATAAAACAGGTAATCGAAATCATCTCGGGCGGTAAGGTGTACCGAAATAGTTACTTGCTTATTGTGAAGGAAATCTTCTATGCTATGGTCGGTGGTTCTTCCTACTGCCTGTAGACTGTCGAGGCGTTGGAGCAACGTGCGGGAGTAAGGAAGAGAAGCGAGGGTAATCCAGGAAGGTTTGGCTTGGTTAGCCTTCAGCCAGTCTAAGGGAGACTTGACTTCCAGAATCAGTGCCGCATGGTCGGGAATAAATACCCAGGCATCGGTTGGCTGGCGACTTTTCCACCAGTGATAAGCCAGAAAACCAACTGTTATTGCCAGTAGAATGACGATGAACAGACGGATTGTTTTTTTCAACGGAGCATCAGGTTTTATGAAAACAAAAGTAAGGGAAAAATCGAATTGTTAGCCACCATTTTACTTTACTAAATCATCCAATGCTTGTCTCTTCAAGCGATAGAATGAATCAATAACGGCTATTAAAGCAGAAAAACCCAACGTTTCCGCTGGGTTTTTCTGCTTTATAAATCACTCTTTACTTAGTTTTGTTTTCTACTTCTTCGTAGTCCACATCGGTTACATTGTCACTGCCAGGTTTGTTCTCTGTTTGTGGTTGTTCTTGTTCACCGCCTGCACCACCGGCAGCGCTATACATTTCCTGAGAAGCATTTTGCCAAGCAGCATTCAATGCCTCCAGCGCAGAGTCAATACCTGCTACATCTTTGGCCGCGTGGGCTTGACGGAGTGTTGTTAAGGCACCTTCAATGGCTGTTTTGTTGGGAGCTGATAGCTTGTCGCCGTATTCCTTCAACTGCTTTTCAGTCTGGAAAATCATTGTATCGGCAGAGTTGAGCTTTTCGATTTTTTCTTTCTCTTCGCGATCCGCCGCTTCGTTGGCCTTGGCTTCATTGCGCATTTTTTCAATTTCCGCATCCGTCAAACCGCTGGAAGCCTCAATCCGAATTTTTTGCTCTTTGTTTGTGCCTTTATCTTTAGCCGATACGTGTAGAATACCGTTGGCATCAATGTCGAAGGTTACTTCCACTTGAGGCATACCACGGGGAGCGGGTGGAATACCATCCAGGTGGAAGCGCCCAATCGTACGGTTGCGTTTTGCGAGATCACCTTCTCCTTGTAATACGTGGATTTCCACGGAAGGCTGGTTATCGGAAGCAGTAGAGAATACTTCTGATTTTTTGGTCGGGATAGTTGTGTTCGACTCAATCAGTTTGGTAAATATGCCTCCCATCGTTTCAATACCCAAAGACAATGGCGTTACGTCTAGCAACAACACGTCTTTTACTTCTCCGGTCAATACACCACCCTGAATAGCAGCACCAATGGCTACTACTTCGTCTGGGTTTACGCCTTTTGACGGTTTTTTATTGAAGAATTTTTCTACTTCCTCCTGAATACGGGGAATACGGGTAGAACCACCCACCAAGATTACTTCATCAATGTCAGCGTTGCTGGTACCAGCATTTTTCATAGCCCGACGGCAAGGCTCTAATGTCCGGCGAATCAAATCATCGCATAACTGCTCAAATTTGGCGCGGGTAATCTTGCGAACCAAGTGCTTAGGAATGCCATTCACAGGCATAATATAAGGCAGGTTAATTTCGGTTTCCGACGCGCTAGACAATTCAATCTTCGCTTTTTCAGCCGATTCTTTCAACCGTTGCAAAGCCATAGGATCTTTGCGAAGATCAATACCTTCGTCTTTCAGGAATTCATCTGCTAACCAATCAATTACTTTATGGTCAAAATCATCGCCTCCTAAGTGAGTATCGCCATCAGTAGATTTTACTTCAAATACGCCATCACCCAATTCAAGGATAGAAACGTCGAAAGTACCCCCACCTAAGTCGAACACGGCAATTTTCATATCCCGGTTCTTCTTATCAACACCATACGCCAATGCTGCTGCGGTAGGCTCGTTAATGATGCGCTTTACATCCAAACCAGCGATTTGACCGGCTTCTTTGGTTGCCTGGCGTTGTGCATCGTTGAAGTAGGCAGGAACCGTAATAACGGCTTCAGTAACGGTGGTACCTAAGTAATCTTCAGCAGTCGCTTTCATTTTCTGCAAAACCATCGCAGAAACTTCCTGAGGTGTATAGAAACGTTCTCCAATTTTTACCCGAGGGGTATCGTTATTGCCTTTTTCGATGGTATACGATACATTTTTAAGTTCTTCTGTTACCTCAGAGTATTTTCTACCCATGAAGCGCTTGATAGAAGATACGGTATTGGTAGGATTAGTAACGGCTTGACGTTTGGCCGGATCTCCCACTTTTCTTTCGCCATTACCATTGTCCAAAAATGCTACGATAGAAGGGGTCGTCCTTTTCCCTTCGCTGTTTGGGATTACCACAGCTTCGTTGCCTTCCATTACTGAAACGCAAGAGTTCGTGGTTCCTAAGTCAATTCCAATTATTTTTCCCATAATTCGGTTAGTTATTATAAAATAAGTTAGAAAATAAGCAGTAAATACTTCACAAATTGAAAGACAATGGCGACTCTCTTTAAGAGTAAAAGAGCTAGGCATGAGAAAGATTTGTACGAGCCTTTTGCCCAGCTATGCCTTCTTTTTTCATTTGTCCTCTCTGCATTTTAACAATGCATGTGCCAAGCCTTTCTAACCAGTCCTTTAAATGACATATTGTCAGAGCTTATCTTTTGCTATGGAGGTTGTGCTATTTTTCCCAGGCAGAAAGGCTGTGGTTGTCGAAAGGATTCAAAAAAAATACATCCGTTGAAAAACAGCCTATTCCATTCCAAGACTCTTCAGGAAGAAAGCGAATATAGTTCCTCTCTACTCACCCATATAGGCGTAGCTAAATGATTTTTTTTCTATAAAAGAGGAAAAAACGGCTGAAATACGAAAAAAAATAGTATTCTGCCTAAGAAAAATGCAGCCCTAAATATGTCTATTTAGATGCACTAACCCTTTCTGAATCCAATTGGGTAAAGGTTTGTGCCAAAGCATTATTGATAGAATGGGGTGAATAGTACTTAGACTCAAATCACTGGAGAGCCTTAGCTCTTGCAATGACATCTTTGTTGTGTTTGTCTGGTTTTTTTAGGTGAAAAACTGACAGCTACTTCCCATAAAAAGGAGCAGGTCATAGGAAGCTTAAGTAAAAACTACTATTCAAATCTAAATTATTACATTTCTGAGGGTGCAATCAACCAGCGCATAAATAGGAAATAGATAAGGCTGTCTGTAAATTCAAACCGAATAACTCATTTGCCGGGAATAATGCCAGTCAAGTAGCGTTCTTCCTCTCTAGTCTGGCACCTGGCTTAAAAGAGGCTTTAATTATATTGAGAAATCATATGGTAATGCAGCAAGAAATAGAAATAGCAGATTTAAGGAAGTTGACCGAATTGGTGAAAGCCAAATATGATTACGATTTTTCTAATTATGCCATGTCTTCTTTTAAAAGAAGAATTCAGCGCGTAATGGAACTGTATAAGTTCGCTTCTATAGATTTACTCATTAAAAGGTTAACGGAAGAGCCTCGGTTTTTTAAAGAATTTTTGTCAGAAGTTACCGTCAACGTGACGGAAATGTTTCGTGACCCTTCTTTCTGGCGCGAACTCCGCGACCATATTATTCCCAACATTTTGCTCAACAACCAGAACATCAGTATCTGGCATGCGGGCTGCTCGTCGGGCGAAGAGGTTTTTTCGATGGCTATTTTATTAAAAGAAATGGGCATTCTGGAAAAAGCGAAAATTGTAGCCACCGATATTGATACAGACATACTACAAAAGGCCAAGTCGGGCGTATATGCGCTCAAGAACATGGCCGATCTGAATCAGAAAAACTACGTTCGCTTTCAGGGATCCCATAGCCTGGAGAAGTATTACCGCGAAGAGAATGGGAAAGTGATCATGGATAAGTCTTTGGTCGAATCAGTCTCCTTTCGCGAACACAACCTGGTAACCAGTGTCCCCTTCTCCAAATTTGATCTGGTTCTGTGCCGGAATGTGATGATTTATTTTAACCAGACTTTACAAAACTATGTGCTGAAGATGTTTCACGAAAGCCTCTTTAAGTATGGTTATCTGATTGTTGGCTCCAAAGAGTCTCTTATTTGGTGTGAGATTGCCAATAAATTCATCGTGGTAAATAATGAGGAAAAAATATACAAAAAAATAAAGGATTGATTGGAGAGGAGTAATCGCATATCCAAGCGCTAACCTTATATTTTTAGCAATCAACCAGTACTTTTAATGAGCCAATTTAATTTACATAATCAATACAAAGCCATTGTAATTGGAGGCTCAGCCGGTAGTTTTCAGGGAATTAGCAGAATATTGGCTGCTTTGCCCAAAGACTTTGATTTACCTATCATTCTGTGTTTGCATCGCCTCAAACACGTTCGGCATGGCTTTGTGGAAGCTTTGAATATTAAAAGCACCGTTAACCTGGTAGAGCCCGATGACAAGGAATCTATTAAGAAAGGTAAAGTGTATCTGGCTCCTTCCAACTATCATTTATGCTTGGAATTAGGCAATACGTTTTCGCTTTCTACCGAAGAAATGGTCAATAACTCACGCCCTTCTATTGACATTACACTAGAAACCGCTGCTTATACTTATCGCAACCGACTGATTGGTATCCTGTTGTCGGGAGCCAATAAAGACGGTGCCCTGGGAATGAAGCGAATAAAAGACCGGGGTGGACTGACCATTGTGCAGCAACCTTCGGAATGTATGATAGACACTATGCCAGCAGCAGCACTCGCAGTGACTACTATTGACTATGTGCTCACCATACAGGGTATCATAGATTTTATGAAAGAATTAGACAAGAGGTATAAAATGAGCTATTGACTGTTCGATAGCCAGGAATAGTGGTAGGAAGCAACCATACTAATGGAATCAAGATATGAATAGAAAGATTACTTACCGAAATTTAGGCATTATCAGCGTCAGCTTATTCGTGATTAGTATCCTGATAATTGGGTATCTGCTGTATACTTTACCCATTGATATTTCCAGCCAACTAAAAAACCCCGATAAGCTCCAACTGCGGCAATTGTCCAAAATAATAGGCACCCTAAGCCTAGGCGTAAGTATGGGTCTTGGCTCCGGACTACTGGCAGTCATGTTTCTGCTGCTTGGTTCAAAAAGCGAGGGACACCTTCCAGCTGCCGCCACAACTTACCAGCCACAGTCAGAAGCTACACCTATGTATGCGAAAGCTGTGGTGCAAGAACAGGAAACCCAAATGCAAAAAGATGCCCTCGCAGAGCGGCTGCAAAAGATAGAGCAAATGGTACAGTCGGCAGTGAGCAAAGACAGTAAACAAACGATGGAGAAAGCGTTGCGTTACGTGTGTACTGAATTGGATGCTTGCCAGGGAGCCTTGTTTATAACCGAGGAGTCGGAAGGGAAACGCTTTATTGAATTCAGTGCAGGGTATGCTTATTACTTGCCCGAAAGCCAGGGGTTGAGGTACGAGTTTGGTGAGGGACTGGCCGGACAGGTGGCTAAAGAAGGTAAAATGATTAACCTGTCTACCGTACCAGATAATTATATCACCATATTATCCGGGTTAGGAAAATCGTCGCCCAGTCACCTGGTTATTGCGCCTATTATAGATAGTGAAAAAACTAATGAAGAGCATACAGTAGTGTTGGGCGTGATGGAAATTGCGTCTTTCAATGCTTTCACTGCTGCGGAAGAACGGCTTATTGAAGGCGTATCGTTGATACTCGCGAAAGTGCTTCGTGCACACATGCCTGTTCACGAAAGTGTGTAAATAAAAACGTCGCTATTCAGTATTTAATCATTGCAAACGGCTACAAGCACATACAATTATGTCTAAGAAAATTAGGATTGGCAGCAAAATTACGGCTTTGGTACTCTCTGTAGTATTCATATCCGTACTGTCTGTCAGTTATATTGCTTTTGACTTGAGTAAGCAGTCTATCGCAGAAAGGTATCAGGAATCACTCAATGTGATGGCCGACTTGCGCACCCAAAAGCTGGAAAACTTTTTCCAGCAAGTCAAGTCTAGCCTGGCTATGATGCGGCAGTCCTCGGGTTTTCGCAACAGTGTGGCTGCTTTGGCGCTAGACAGTACCTCTAGCGTGTCTAATGAGGCTAGCCTGGATGAAACCCTCTTGCCACTGACTAAAATCTACGGTTTTAGCAATATTTATCTGACCAATAAAGATGGTAAAGTATTGTATAAAGTGAAGTCGTCTTCTGAATGGCAAACCATAGGGGCGCCCTTCAAAGACCCAGCAGGAGGAGAATTTATTAAAGGGAAGGATCTTAGAAAGGATTCTGTTTATTATAGCCGTGTATTTGAGAAAGAGGGTGGCTTGTTTATGCTGGCTTCTGCACCAGTATTAGGCATTGAAGATAATTTATCCGGATTGCTCGTGTACGAGATTAATTTGGCTCCCATTTACCAACTGGTACAAGATAGCATTGGCTTAGGTATGACGGGCGAAGTAGTATTGGGGCAAGCCGAAGGAAGCCGGATTACGTTCCTGAATCCACTGCGGCATGAGCCCAAAGCGGCCCTGAAAAAAGGAGTGAATGCCGGAGATCCGGTGAACGTCTCGATGCAGGAAGCGGCTATCGGTAAGCAAGGCTCTGGGTTTGACACGGATTACCGGAAAAAAGAAACACTGGCTGCTTGGCGACCGGTGCCTTCGGTAAACTGGGGGCTGGTGGTGAAAATGGATAACACCGAGGTATACAAATCGGCGGCAGAATTAAGAAATACTTTCCTGCTGGTTGGCTGCATTGTGTTGTTGGTATCATTGGTAGTAAGCTTGTTATTTTCTAAGCTATTGACCAGCCCATTGTTGAACTTGAAATCTACTATGTCGTTGCTGGGAGAGGGCGCACTGCCTAACCAACTCGATAGCCTGAGTAATGACGAAATAGGAGAGATGACTGAGACGGTCAATAGCCTGGTTGAAGGGTTAAAGAAGACGGCCAACTTTGCACACAAAATTGGAGAAGGTGACTTCGATGCCGATTTCATACCGATGAGTCAGCAAGATACACTGGGGCTTGCGCTCTTGAATATGCGCGATAATATCCAGGATTCGGCCAAACGCGATGATGAACGCAACTGGATTGTAACGGGTGTGGCCGAAGTAGGCGATATCCTTCGCTCTACCGATAATATAGAGGATCTGGGCGACCGGATGATTGCCTACATTACCCGGAAAATCAATGCTGTGCAAGGGGCATTTTACGTTGTCAATGATGAAAATAAGGACAATGTGTTTTTAGAAATGACTGCCAGCTATGCCTATAACAAGAAAAAGTACCTGGAAGCTAAATTTAAGTTTGCCGAAGGGTTGGTAGGGCAGGCGGCCATTGAGCAAGAGACCATTCTGCGTACCGAAGTTCCCGACAAATATGTCACCATTACCTCTGGTTTACTGGGCGACCGCAAGCCTAAGTGTTTGCTGATTGTCCCCTTAATCACCGTGATTGGTAGCGAGCGAATCGTATATGGGGCATTGGAGCTTGCTGGCTTTGAAAAATTCACGCCCCGCAATATCAAGTTTGTCAAAGAAATCAGTGAAATCATCGCCCGTACGGTATTTAACATCAAAGTAAACGTTACTACGCGTACCCTGCTGCAAATGTCTCAGAAGCAAAGTGAGGAATTGCAGATGCAACAGGAAGTGCTTCGTCAGAATGCGGAAGAAATGGAAGCGACGCAAGAAGAGTTAAGACGCTCGAACGTGGCGTTGGAAGACCAGATAGAGGAAGTAAATCGCACCCAAAAGCGGATGCAAGTATTGCTCGAAAATGCCTCGGAAGTAATCACCATTTACGAAAAAGATACCAGCATCCGCTACATCAGTCCATCGGTAGAACGCATCCTCGGTTACACCCAAAACGAGATGATTGGTCTGAAAGATGTGATATACGTCAATCCGCTCGGCGTAGAAGACCACGATCGCATGTTCCAGGAATTGATTGCGCATCCTGAGCAGCAAGTGACGGTTCAGTTTAGCTATCAGGCCAAAAACGGCGATATGATATGGCTGGAAGCTACCGGGACCAACCTGCTGCATGATCCGGCTATTCAGGGAATTGTGGTCAACTCGCGCGATATTACCGAGCGCCGCAGAGCAGAACAGGAATCACGGATGCGTGGACAGATGCAAGCCCTTTCTGAAAACTCGCCCGACTTGATTACTCGTTTGAACAAAGAAGGAAAAGTGTTTTATATCAACCCCATTATTGAATCATATACGGGTTGTAGCAAGGACGACTATTTGCTCAAATCCATTGAAGATTTGGTGCTGGATCCCACCATCATCGACTCGTGGCAGAAGATATTACGGGATGTGCAGGAAACTAACCAGCAGATTTCAGCCGAAATGAATTTTCCTTCGCTGAAAGGCGACTGTATTATGCAGGTAAATGCCATTCCCGAATACAACGAACATCAGAACTTTGAGTCCGTACTGGTCGTATCGCACGATATTACTGATCGGAAATTGATTGAGTTGGAAATTCAGGCTAACAACAAGAAAATTACCGAAAGTATCAATTACGCCAAGCGGATTCAAAGTGCTATTTTGCCCGATTCCAACATTATTCAGCAGGCGTTTAACCAATCATTTATCTTATATAAGCCCCGCGATGTGGTCAGTGGCGACTTCCCTTGGGTGGTGCAGAAAGGCGACGATGTGTATATCGCAGCAGTTGATTGTACCGGCCACGGTGTGCCAGGCGCCTTGATTTCATTGATTGGGTTCTTCCTGCTCAACAACATCGTCAATAACCCCGACGTAGGCGATCCGGGTAGCATCCTGGATAGTCTGGACGAAGGCGTGACCAGGACATTGAAACAAGATTCGTCAGACAATTCTACCCGCGACGGGATGGACATTGCCTTGTGTAAAATAAACAAGAAAACGAATGTGCTGGAATATGCTGGTGCCCACCGTCCGTTGTATTTTGTTAGCAATGGCGAGCTGGTAGAAATCAAGGGGGATAAATTCCCTATTGGTGGTGCCCAGTACAAGACCCGCACCAACTTTGCTACGACCAAAATTACGCTTAAGCCCGGCGACTCCGCTTACTTCTGCTCCGATGGTTTCCCCGATCAGTTCGGTGGCCCCGACAACCGTAAGTTCTCTCCTCAACGCATCCGTGCCATTATTCTGGAAAATCAGGGAGGGCCTATAGAAGAGATGAACCGTATATTTGACCATGAGTTTGAAAGCTGGAGAGGAGAAAACAAGCAAACTGATGACGTTTTGATGATAGGTATTAAATTCTAAAGAAACGCATTTTAAGTCTATGAAAATGTACAGTAATTTGTTGGAATGGCGTATTTTCTATCAAATCAAATATTATCACCTTAAATTCAGAAATAAGTGTTAAACATAAAACATCTCAGAAAATAAAGCGAGAAACCCTATGAAGTATGTATATGATTTACACAATGTCATGCTGCAACGCAACCTGATATTGGTTTACGAGGGTGAGTTCACCCAGGAAATCACCAAATCGGTGCTGGCGATGGCCGAAAGGAATATGGATTCGATAGGAGAGGAGTCGAATATCAAACGTAAGGTGTTTAATGTGATGGTTGAGTGTTTGCAGAACATTTGTAAACATGCGGATGAATATGACGCCAATGCGCAACTAAGCAACAAAGCTATTTTTATGATTGGTAAACACGAAGACGAGTATGTCATTACTACGGGTAATCCTATTATGAACGATAAGGTGGGTAATTTGAATTCTAAATTGGAACAGATCAATAGCCTGGACAAAGAAGGATTGAAAGCACTTTACAAGGATATTATCAAAAATGGTGATTTGTCAGAAAAAGGTGGTGCCGGTTTAGGATTTGTAGACATGGCACGGAAGTCGGGTCAGAAATTAGAATATGCTTTTGAACCCATGACCGAAATATGGTCATTCTTCTCGTTGAAGACAACAATCTCTCGTGTAAACGAATAATTTAACTGACTCAATCTTTTAGAAAAAATATAGCTCAAAATGGAAATTATTAAACTGGAAGGTACTGAAGATACGCCCCGGATATTGTTGAATAAGCCCAATGGCATTTTTGAAATATCGGGACGCTCGTTACCTGAAGACTCATCAGAATTTTATAAACCGGTACTGGAATGGTTAGAGCGCTATGCCGCCAACCCAAACCCCGAAACTAACTTTGTATTCAAGCTAGAGTATTTCAATACGGCTTCTTCTAAGCTGATTTTGGATGTGCTTTCTAAATTGGAAAATATCAAGGGCACTACTATTAGCTGGTATCACCACGAGGATGACGAGGACATGGAAGAGGCTGGAACCGAATTCTCTGAATTGGTAGAGGTTTCTTTCGAATTCAAGACATATTAATGGTTGAGATGTTGAGACGTTGGTCGGTTGAAAAGTAAAAAGGTTGGGGCGTTTACAAACCTCACAACCTGGCAACCAGCAACCTCGCAATCTCACAATCTTACAACCTTTTACCAGCTATGAGTGAGGAAATTCTTAAAGCGTTAACCCAACTTTTTGCCATTATTACCAAACAAGATGGTGGGGCTACTGAGGTAGAACGTCGGTTCGTCACCCAGTTTTTTCAGCAGGAACTCGACCAGGATTCGGTGAAGGAGTATGTAGCTCTTTACGAAGAATTCTTGGGATCCGGCGAAAACAAGGGCGGCCTGACCACTGTGAAGGACTCAGTCCGGACGCTTGGATTATGCAAGAAAATTAACAAAACGCTTACCCAGAAGCAAAAAGCAATCGTACTCATCCGCTTGTTGGAGCTGGTGAGTTCAGACAAAAATTTTACTCCCCAGCGGATGGGCATTATTGATACGGTTTCTACCGTATTTAATATTGAACAGTCGGATTATAAGATTCTTGAAAGTTTCGTACTCAACAATGACAGCCAGGCACTGACTGGCTTTAGCGACCTGCTGATTGTGAACAGTGAGGTGTCGGTAGACTACGACCAAGCCAAGCATATTCACTCGCACGACCTAGAAGGCGAAATTGTTTTCCTGCGCGTCAATAGCGTAGAAATTTACTTTGTTAAGTACACCGGTGCGGAAGATATTCTGCTTAATGGGCTATTGGTGAAGCCTTTCCAGGTATATCTGTTTTCGAATGGCAGTACCATCAAAACCCCCAAAAGCTTGCCTTTGTATTACAGTGATGTAATCAGCAAGTTTATGAGCGGTATGAAGGACTACCGACTTTCGTTCCTGGCACACAATATCGAGTTCCGCTTTCCCAATGGCGGCCTGGGCTTACGGGATGTCAATATCCTGGAAGGCCCCTGCAAACTTATTGGCATTATGGGTGGCAGCGGGGCTGGTAAAACTACCTTGCTGAATGTGCTGGCTGGCATCGAAAAGCCTAGCAAGGGCGAAATCCTGATCAACAACCTCAACATTCACCTGGACAAAGACCAATTGCAAGGCGTGATTGGCTACGTGGCTCAGGATGATCTGCTCATCGAAGAACTGACCGTTTACGAAAATCTCTACTACAACGCCAAGCTTTGCTTCAAAGACTATCCGGAAGCGCAGCTCGACAAAGTGGTGATGGAAGTACTCACCAGCCTTGGCCTGGAGCAAACCCGAAATTTACGGGTGGGAAGTGTGTTGGAGAAAACGATTAGCGGTGGACAGCGGAAACGTTTGAATATTGCGCTCGAACTGATTCGGGAGCCAGTCGTGATGTTTGTAGATGAACCTACTTCTGGTTTGTCCTCACGCGACTCAGAAAATGTAATTGACTTGCTGAAAGAACTTTCCCTGAAAGGAAAGCTGATTTTTGTGGTTATCCACCAGCCGTCGTCCGACATCTACAAGATGTTTGATAAGATTTTTATCATGGACGTGGGTGGCTATCCAATTTATTATGGTAATCCGGTAGAGGCGGTAGTATATTTCAAGAAGGCTACCAATCAGGTAGATAGCGAGCGGGGCCAATGCTCTGCTTGTGGGAACGTAAATCCCGAACAAATTTTCAATATCATCGAGGCCAAGGTCGTAGATGAATATGGGCGGTTTACCAATAAGCGCAAAGTAACTTCACTACAGTGGAATGAGCTGTACATGAAAAAAGGCCGGCTAGAAAACGTAGCCCTGGTAAACGATATGCCACCTCAGACCCTGAGCTTGCCTTCGCGGATCAAACAGACTTTGATCTTTTCTACACGCGATCTTTTCTCTAAAATTAGCAATACACAATACCTGATCATCAATTTGCTGGAAGCGCCTTTACTGGCAGCATTGCTGGCTTTTATTATCCGGTATCAAAATACGCCTGGTTCGTCAGAATATACGTTCCGGTACAATGATAATATTCCGGCCTATATTCTGGTTGCCGTGCTGGTGGCTTTGTTTATGGGTCTGACCGTGAGCGCCGAGGAAATTATTCGAGACCGAAAAATTCTACGGCGGGAGGCTTTCCTGAACCTAAGCCGTACCAGCTACCTGGCTTCTAAGTTAATCATCCTTTTCTCGCTTTCGGCTGTCCAAACCCTCAGTTTCGTCTTGGTTGGCAACTGGATTCTGGAAATCCACGGAATGACGCTGAGCTACTGGGCGGTGCTATTTACCGTTTCTTGCTTTGCCAATATCTTAGGATTAAATATTTCAGCTTCCTTCAATTCAGCAGTAACGGTCTATATTATGATTCCGCTGCTGCTGATACCGCAAATGATTTTGAGTGGGGTGATTTTTAGCTTCGATAAGCTGAATGACAACCTGAGCACCAAAGGCAAAGTACCCATGGTAGCCGATTTAATGGCTTCCCGATGGAGTTTTGAGGCGTTGGCTGTGCAGCAATTTAAGCGGAATCCCTACCAGGTTTATTACTACGACCAGGAAAAAACGCAAAGTGAGTCGTATTATAAATATACTTACCTCATTCCAGAATTGTTGGAAAAGCTAGAAACGTCGGTCAGACGTCATAAAACCACACAGGATTCGGTAAAGGCTTTGTTTGTAAAAGATTTGGCTATTCTCCGCGATGAGATTAATGCTGAACCGATCCAGACAGGACTGGTACTGAAAGTAAATGATGCATTGACGTCCACTAATTTTACCCCGGCAGTAGCCAACCAGGTGCGTACCTATTTGGAGTCGCTGAAAGAAGCTTATACGAAGAAATTCAACGAGGCTGATGCAGAAAAAGAGCGCCGAATAGCTACCTTGGAGAGCAAGCCAGAATATCATTACAATGTTACGGTGTACAAAAACCTTTATTTTAATGAAGCTTTGGCCGATCTGGTGAAAAATGCCGTGGTGAAAGATCGCATTACTGAACACGAAGGGCGGTTGTATCAACAGAGCGATCCCATTTTTCATACCCCCACATGGACGAATAATCCATTAGATTATCGGACGCATTTCCTGGCTCCGGCGAAGCGAATGGCCGGATTGTATATTGATACCTTCTATTTTAATGTCTTAGTAATTTGGTTTACAACGCTGTTTCTATACATTACACTCTATTTTGAAACCTTTCGCCGGGTATTTGCCCTGTTTGGAAAAATTGATTTCAGCTTTGTAATGACTTGGTTTGATACCATTAAAAGTAAAGTGTTGGATCTGATTAAGCATTGGAAAGTCAAAAAGCCCGTCCCAGTGATGGAATCTACCTCTGACTAAGAGATAAACGCCTACTTTGACTCCTCGTGAATTTACTTAAAAACATACATAAGTATTTAATTCATCAGGTTGTACACGGTAGTCAACTAAGGAATTACCAAATTTAACCCCAGATAAGTGTTACTTATTTTCTTGACCGGAAAACTCAGTTGTATGAAAAAAAAATACCTTATTATCCTCGTAGCTGGCGCTTGTATTAGCTTCATTTCCAGCTGTGAAACTAAAATGCCTGACGAAAAGGCATTGGCTGCTGCTGATACTGTGACCAAAGTGCCTACGGCATCGGTTTCAAAAGAAGTCCTTGGTGACATTATTCAGTCCATTCCTTCGCCCTTAGAGGTATCTTTCCTTATCAAGGATATGGGTGTGAAGTATGATAAAGAATCTTTGAATTCTACTGAAAATATTTCTAGTTACAACACCAATTACCGGAAGGCCTTGAACCTGGGTATTTACAGTACTGACTTAGGCTATGCCAACGTGTACGGACAGACCCAGGATGCTCTTTATTATGTGAACTCGGTGAGTGAAATGGCAGACGGCTTAAATCTGGGCCAGTTTTTCGATATTCCTACCATCAAGCGTTTGGCTTCCAACAGTAGCAATCTGGATTCTTTGCTGTTGATTACCACAACCAATTTTGAGAAAATTAATGAATACCTTCGTGATCAGGACCGCGCTAACCTAAGTATATTGATTCTTACAGGAGGCTGGTTAGAAGCCCTTCATTTAACTTGTGAGGTAGTAAAGAAATATCCTAATGATGCCCTCCGCGAAAGGATTGGCGAGCAGAAGGTGATTTTGGGCCAGTTGCTCACCTTGTTGAAATATTACGAATCCGATCCGAATATTCAGGCACTGGTGGCTGATATGACTCAAATGCAAAAACATTATGACAAAGTGCAGGTGAGTAATGAGTACAAGGAGTCTACCGTGAAAGAAGTGAATGGGGTACTACAAGTAGTAGATAACAGCGTTAGTAAGATTGTCGTTACCGACGAAGACCTGAATAATATTTCGGCTTCTTCCGCTGCCATCAGAAGTAAAATCATTAATTAAATCCGTTTATTACTGAAAACGACATGAAAACAGCAATAAAATCGTTGGTAAGACTTTGTTCGGGAGTGTGTTTTATTATTCTCCTATCTTATTCTGCCGCTTCCGCTCAATGTGACGCGGATAAATATACCAATAAGTGTATGGAGAAACTCACTACCGGGTACACTTTTATGAAGAGTTATAAGATTGATGGGAACGGTGGGAGCAAGCCCAAAGTAGAATACTCGTACGTGTTTAGTAAAGGAACCAACTATATGGTGACCTTGGCCAACAAAGACCCGGAGTTGAAAGGGATGTCTTTGAGCCTGTACGATTCTAGCCGTAGATTGGTGGCTTCTAATAAAGTAGATAACAAATACTTCTCGGCCATCGGCTATACTTGTGCCGCCACGGGTATTTACTACCTTACCTTCACTTTCGACGAAACCCAGGACTATTGCGCTGCAGCCGTATTAGGCTTTAGCTCTAAGAAGTAATTTCTCTCTTATTCCAGTATTCACCCATACCCTGTAAGTCATTACAGGGTATTTTTTTTGCCTGGCTGTCTCGCAAGAAAAGCTGTATAATGGCTTTTGCTTGTCCCCACCAGTTTTTAGAAAAATCTCGTAGTGCATTGATTCTAGCCCGTTGAAGAACTCGGTCTCTTATCTCGTACAGTGCTATATCATAGTGATTTATAGTGCATTAAAATTAGTACTCAAGTTAATAATAAACCCTTCTGCTTGATAGATTTTTTTCTTATGTTAAATATTCAACTTTTTTAATTTATTCTGGAATTATAGTGCTAATATTGCGTGACTAAACAAAATAATACCTAACGAGTATGCGTTCATTTTACCGTTTTTATTCCCTTCTTAGCATTTTATTTTTTTGTCAGATACTCCCAATGCAGGCTCAGACGCCAGCGGGAAAACGAGCCAACCTCCCCGCTGGAGCTCCCAGTCTGATTCGCTTCAATACCACCAAGCAAGTGCAGGCCAGCAAGCCCTCGACCCAACTGTTGGAAGAAAATCTCGGGATGGGCGCCCACGATCAATTGCGGAAAACGACGGCCTCTACTGACCGGTCGGGATATAGCCATCAAAAATACCAGCAGTACTACAAAGGCCTTAAAGTGGAGCACGGCGTGTATTCGGTACACACCAAAAATGCGGCGGTGCAATCCATCAGTGGGGAGTTTTATTCCATTCCAGACTTGTCTATTACGCCAAGCCTGTCGGAGCAATACGCCCTGCAACGCGCCTTGCGTTTTACTGGCGCGAGTAAATATATGTGGGAAGTAGCCTCCCAGGAAAAAGGTATTCAATCGCTGAAGCAAGATCCGCGGGCGACTTACTTTCCTAAGGCCGAGTTATTGATTTGCCAAAAGTTCCGCCATCAGTCCACGGGCGGCCAGGCCGAGATGGCCTTGGCCTATAAATTTGATGTGTATGCCCAACAGCCCTTGAGCCGCGATTTGATTTATGTGGATGCTCATTCGGGAGAAATCATTTACAAAGAGCCCCTCATTAAACATGCGGATGGCCAGGCGGCTACCCGTTACAGTGGTACCCGAACTATCCAAACCAAGAGTCAAGCAGGCGTTTTCCAGCTGAAAGATAACTCCCGTGGCGCAGCCATTGAAACCTATAATATGAAGACTGGGACGGATTATGGAGCAGCAACCAATTTCACCGATGCCAATAATACCTGGACCAGTGCGGAATTTAACAACCTAGCCAAAGACAATGCCGCCCTGGATGCCCACTGGGGCACAATGATGACCTATGATTACTTTTTCACCAAACATGGCCGGAACAGCTTTGATAATCAGGGCAGCGCGATCCGAAGCTATGTCCACTTCGATGATAAGTACGAAAATGCCTTTTGGGATGGCTCCCGTATGACATATGGAGATGGCGATAGTTTTTTTGATGCCCTCACCTCCCTGGATGTAGTAGGGCACGAGATCGGCCACGGCGTTTGTCAACATACGGCAGATTTAATGTATTTGAATGAGTCAGGTGCTTTAAATGAGGGCTTGAGTGATATCTGGGGAGCGATGGTTGAGCATTTTGCGGCTCCCGAAAAGAGCACATGGCTTATCGGGGAAGACATTATGAAGCAAGGAGCAGCGTTGCGTTCGATGAGTGATCCCAATTCTCAAGAACAACCCGATACCTATTTAGGGGATTTTTGGTATGAAGGCAATGAGGATGATGGAGGAGTGCATACCAACAGTGGGGTATTGAATCACTGGTTTTATTTGCTTTCGGTAGGTAAAACGGGCACCAACGACAATGGAGATGCCTATCAAGTTACCAGCATTGGAATGGACAAAGCCGCCGATATCGTGTATCGCACGGAAAGCGTGTATCTAACGGCCAGTTGCCAATATATTCATGCCCGCGAATTCTCTATTCAAGCCGCCACCGATTTGTATGGCGCTAGTTCCAACGAAGTAAAACAGGTCATCAATGCCTGGAACGCGGTAGGAGTGTATGAAGCCGTTCCTGCTCCTTCTACTCTGGTTGCAGTAGCGGCTTCGGCTACCGCAGTCAATCTGACCTGGAAAGAAAATACCACCACCGATGAAACAGGCTTTAGAATAGAACGCTCTTCTACTCCGGGAAGTGGCTTTGTGCAAGTAGCCACAGTAGGTGCCAATATAACTTCCTATTCCAATGTGGGGCTCTTGACGAATGCTATCTATTTTTATCAAGTAAAAACAATCAAAGGGATGTTGCTGTCTGTAGCCAGTAATGAAGCCAAGGTGATTCTAGGTACCGCTTCTG
The DNA here is from genome assembly GCA_040385915.1 of Bacteroidota bacterium. Classification (GTDB taxonomy): domain Bacteria; phylum Bacteroidota; class Bacteroidia; order Cytophagales; family ES-bin-26; genus ES-bin-26. The sequence goes on along the minus strand of JAZKGK010000223.1, from coordinate 801 downwards.
ATCCCCGTACCGTTCCCGCCTCCGATTCGCTGGCCTTGGTGGCTTTATATAATGCTACCAATGGAGTAAATTGGAACACCAAAACTAACTGGCTTACTGGCAAAGTGAATACGTGGTATGGCGTGACGGTAGGCGGTGGCAGGGTGACAAGCCTTGATTTTTCTGGCAATCAACTGAAGGGCTTCCTTCCAGTTGAATTGGGCAATCTGACGGCTTTGACAGAGTTTAATTTATCTGTCAATCAACTGAGCGGCAGTATCCCTGTTGAATTGAGCAATCTAAAGGCTTTGACTATCCTCTTTTTGAACTACAATAAATTAAGCGGCAGTATTCCTGCTGAGTTGGGCGATCTGACGGATTTGAAATTGCTCTATTTATCTGTCAACCAATTAAGTGGCAGCATCCCTGTTGAACTGGGCAATCTGACGGATTTGATTGCACTCGTTTTAGATGATAACCAACTAAGCGGCAGCATTCCTGTCGAATTGAGTAAACTGTCGGCTTTGACAGAACTCTCTTTGTCCAATAATAAATTGAACGGTAGTCTCCCTGCGGGTTTAGGTAATCTATCGGCGTTGATTTGGCTTAATTTAGACAATAACCAGTTTACCAGTCTACCTCCATTCATTGCCAATCTTAATTATTTTCGTACTCAAAATAACCGCCTGACTTTTGAATCGCTAGAGCATAATATCAATAAGTTTAAAGCGGCAATTACCTATAATTACTCTCCCCAAGACAGCGTCGGCCTAGCAGCCAATCAGACACTTCCCGCCGGACAAACACTTCAGCTATCGGCTT
>JAZKGK010000222.1:0-10780 GCA_040385915.1 Bacteroidota bacterium | reverse complement strand
CCTATTAACAAAATAGTTTTCCTTTTAATCAACTCATTTGTAATTGATTGAAAACTGCCATGCAAATACTTTCTCCCTAGTGAAATCTGCCTGGTGGTTGTAATGCGTAGGTTTTTCCAGTGAGCATCACTTATCAATCTACCTAGCATACTTAAACAGTAATATTATGTCAAAAATGATTGTTTCGGGCGAACGTTCCGAAGAACAAAGCAACCAGCTTGTAAAAGGGATTTATCAACCCATTAATCGCAGCGCTTTTTTGAAATACGCAGGAGCCGCTTTTGCTACCTCTGCTTTATTAATGGCTGGCTGCAAAAAGGATGAAGATACGCCTGGCGTAGACCTGGGGAGCGGCGATATTGGTATTTTGAATTATGCCTATGCGCTGGAGCAATTAGAAGCAGCTTTCTATAAGCAAGTAATTGCCTCTCCCTTCGTAGGAATGACTGCTGCCGAAGCCACTTTGCTCACTGAAATACGCGACCACGAAGCCATTCACCGCGATTTCTTTAAGGTTGCCCTGGGTTCTAGTGCTATTCAAGATTTAGAAGTTAATTTCTCTAGCATAGATTTTACTAAACGCGAGAGCGTGCTAAAGACTGCACAAGCCTTAGAAGATACGGGTGTGAAAGCCTACAATGGCGCGGGCAAATTGCTGGTAAAGGTTGACTATTTGTTAATTGCTGGAAAAATTGTGTCAGTAGAAGCCCGCCATGCGGCAGCCATTCGCGACCTGCTTCAACCTAATTCGGCATACTTTGCTGGCGACGATGCAGTAGAGCCAACCAAGGGCTTGGATGCTGCTTTGACTCCGGCTGAAATATTAGTCATTGCCGGACCTTTTATCAAGACCAAAATCAACGCCAGTAACTTACCCAAATAACCAACCTTAGCTACATACTACTATGAATATTTTCAAAATCATCCAAGACATCGAACAAGTAGATCCGGAAGTATACGAGCGTTTAAATTCCAGAAGAAGCGCTTTTAATTTCCTTGGCAAAGCCGCTATAGCCGCAGCACCTTTGGCGTTAGGCTCTATCTTCCAAAAAGCCTACGGAAAGACCAATGATGCCGTTACTGACGTATTGAATTTTGCGCTTACGTTAGAATACCTAGAAAGTGAATTTTATACTATGGGCTTAGCAAGTACCATGAATTTTGGTAACCAAAGAGCCGCTTTCATGCAAATTAGCAAGCACGAAACGGCTCACGTAGCCTTGCTTAAAGGAGCCTTAGGTGCCAATGCCGTATCTAAACCCACTTTCGATTTCACTGCTAAAGGCAATTTCCTTGACGTATTTACTAATCTGGCCACCTTTACCACGTTAGCGCAAGCGTTTGAAGATACGGGCGTTCGGGCTTATAAAGGCCAGGCAGGCAACTTGATGACCAATAAAGATGTACTGACGATTGCGCTGCAAATTCACTCTGTAGAAGCGCGTCATGCCTCTTTCGTTCGTCGGTACCGCGGTCAGAAGGGCTGGATAAGTGGCAAGGACGGAGGGAATATTCCGGCTGCTGCGCAGGCTATTTATAACGGAGAGGAAAATACCACGCAGGGAGGCGCCACTAAAGCCATGTACGCAGCTATTTATCCTGACGCGTTAGTAAGTGAAGCGTTTGACGAACCCTTAGCCAAGGAAGATGTATTGACTATCGCTAAGCTATTCATTGTCTAATCCAGTCAAATAAATTACGGTAGGCTATACCTAAATAAATACTATTAGGTATATACAGGATTCACAAAACAGATTAACACAATGGAAATCAACACTATATTTATTTTTCTTGGGTCACTAGGTGGCTCAGAAATATTTTTGGTCTTACTGGCCGTATTGCTATTGTTTGGCGCTAAGAAAATTCCGGAACTGGCCAGAGGCTTAGGAAAAGGCATCCGCGAATTTAAAGATGCCAGCAAGGACGTACAAAGCGAATTCTCTGCTAGCATGAACGAAGTAACAACTGCAAAGCAAGAGATAAAGTAAAAGATAGCTTCATCAACTTACGATTTTGCTTTAATAGACATCTCTTCTTTTGGCTTTGCAGCGAGGAGAGCGAACAAAAGAAGGAGATTAGGAGTGATTATTTTAAGAACAGCATCGATTCGTCGATCTGATTGAGGAGGGTTGATAAAAGGGGCTGCCACTGGTAGCCCCTTTTTATTTTTACTTGCAAATGAATGACCCTTGATAGGCCAGGCTCACAGGATTTTGTTTTAGTTTTGCAGGCGAATTGAAATAGCCTTATCAAAGAATGATTAGTCACTTGTAATTAAGTCTTTAGGCGCAATCCGATTGAAAAAAAAGTAGTGTTTAAATTATAGATAAGTATAGGTATGGTAGGAATTATTATGGGAAGCATTTCCGATCGGCGAATCATGGTAGAAGCGGCAGAAGTGTTGAAAGAGCTAGGAGTAGCGTATGAAATGGATATTGTATCGGCGCACCGTACGCCGCTAAAAATGGTGGAATATGCCCAAAAAGCGCGTGAACGTGGCCTGAAAGTAATTATTGCCGGTGCAGGCGGAGCGGCTCATTTGCCGGGTATGGTGGCTTCCCTTACTACCTTACCCGTTATTGGCGTGCCGGTCAAATCGAGTAATTCTATTGATGGCTGGGATTCCGTTCTTTCTATTCTACAAATGCCCGGCGGTGTACCCGTAGCTACCGTTGCCTTGGACGGCGCTAAGAACGCAGGAATTCTGGCGGCACAAATCATTGGGACTTTTGATGAGCAGGTCGCCAACAATCTACAGCGATTCAAAGAACAGTTGAAAGAGAAAGTGGAGGAGTCGGTGAGGAACCTGACTCAATAAAAAATAATTAAAGGCAATATCGGCGGAAAGAAGTCGTATTTAAGCAAAACTATTTTCCCTGGATTATGGAAGAAAACGAAAAGAAAAATAAGCCAGCAACAAAGCAGCAAGTAGATTTCCCTCTCCTGTTGTTAGGCTTTTTACTCGTTATTGTAGGTATACTGATTTACATTGGCTATGGCTACCTACGCGACGATACCCCCCGTGCCACCCTAGATGCCCTGGGTGATTCTACTACCGTAATACCCTCAGAAGAAGCCCGTTTAGCGTCAGAAGAGGAGAGAGAATCCGGGAAGACGAAGCGTCAGTCTGAAAAAGCGAAAGAGAAGCCAAGTGCCGCTAAACCAAAACTAACGGCTAATACAACGCCTAAAAAGGTAACTCCAGCAGTTGCGATACCAGCGGGCAAAACGATTACCCATCAGGTAAAAGCAGGCGAAACATTTAATTCAATTGCCAAACGGTACAATTTATCGAAAGCCGTATTGAAAGCACTGAATCCCCAGATTAAGGACGAGGCAAAAGATATGAAGTCGGGCGTAACTAAACTCAAAGTGCGCGTAAAAGCCGTTCATACGGTAGGGCCAGGCGATGTATTGAGTAAAGTGGCATCAAAATATGGCGTAAGCAAAGCACTAATTATGGCTGCCAACGCCAAAACCCGCGACTTCGCATCCCGAGGAGAAAACCTGATTATCCCTTTAGACAATAAACAATAAACAGTTAACAATGAACAGTTTTGGCCTATTGGTCATTGTTTATTGTTAACTGTTTATTGTTTATTGCTATTCTGCGTATCGGACATTTGCTTTTAGCTGGCCGATAATAATTTCAAAGTCGCCAGGTTCGGTAACGGTTTGATTGACACCGTTTACAAAGGCAAGGTCATCTTTGGTAATTTCGAAGCCAACAGTTGACGTTTCGCCTGGTTTGAGGTTTATCTTCTTGAAAGCCCGCAATCGGCGCAAGGGCTGGGTAAGGGAGGCAAATAAGTCGTGTGAGTACAGTTCGACTACCTCTTTTCCTTCGCGTTTTCCGGTATTGGTCACTTCTATACTAACCAAAATTTTACCACTACCTTTTAAGGTAGGAGCACTCAATTTCAGGTTTTTGAAATCGAAAGTTGTGTAGCTCAGACCGTAACCAAACTCATACTGAGGACCAAAAGTATCAATCTTAAATTCGCCAGGAGCTGAAATTTCGTTCAACTTATTGGTGAGCTTTCGATCGTAAGTAAGCAGATTTCCAGAGTGTTGCGTATACGTATAAGGCAACTTACCCGATGGATTTACGTCGCCAAAGATCACATTGGCAATGGCCCGCGCCCCTTCGATTCCTGGCCAGTATGCCAACAGAATCCCCTTGGCTTGTGGTTCAATTTCGCGGATGATTCGCCCCCGTCCTTCGGTCAGTACCAAAATGACTGTTTTACCAGTAGCGTATAGTTTTTTGGCTAGCTCCTGTTGGCCAACTGGTAAATCCAGCTCGTTGATATCGCCCGGAGTTTCAGCATACGCATCTTCTCCCAAACACAAGAGTACTACATCCACATTCTGGGCATCGGCAACAGCTTGGTCTACATCGATGGCTTTGCCACTGAAATCAACGCCTTGGCGATAAGTTACCTGGGCAGCGCCAATTTTTTCGCGCACGGCACCAGCGATGGTTAAAGCGTTTTTAGGATACCACTGGGGTTCGTTGCCTTGCCAAGTGTACGACCAGCAACCGTTGAGCGTAGTGATGGAGTTAGCACCCGGACCAACGACTAATACCTTGCGGTCTTTGGCCAATGGAAGGGTATTATCGGTATTTTTAAGCAGGGTCATGACTTCATTTGCCGCATCTAGCGCTGTCTGGCGGTATTCAGGTTTGCCAAAATTCTTTAGCGCTTCTTTTTCTAAATAAGGATTTTTAAACAAGCCCGTTTCGTATTTCAGCTTCAATATGCGACGTACGGATTCATCTATCCGTTTTTCAGCTACTTTTCCTTCCTTCACTAATTCTGTCAATAAGGTATTGAAAGAATAATCCGTTGGTACCATGCTCATGTCCAAACCCGCATCTACCGCTACCCGTACTGCTTCTTTGGGGGTCTCGGCAATGCCTTGCCAAGTGTGCAGGCGGATAATATCGCCATAGTCAGACACAATAATGCCTTGAAAACCTAGCTCGCCGCGCAATACGGTGGTAAGCAGGTATTTATTTCCATGAAGCGGGACGCCATTGACTTCACCTGAGTTAACCATCAATGTTCTTGCGCCTGCTTTGACTGCCGCACGGAAAGGAGGCAAAAAATATTCACGCAGGTAGTATTCTGGCATCAACGCAGGCGACCGATCTTTGCCGTTAAAAGGGAAAGAATACGCCATAAAGTGTTTCATACAAGCAGCAACGGCAGTAGGCGCACCCAAATCCTTGCCTTGCATACCACGGATGGCGGCAGCACCTAAGATGGACACCAAATACGGATCTTCACCATAACTTTCTGGCAAACGCGCCCATAGGGGCTGACGGGCGACATCCAGCACCGGCGAAAAGTTCCAGCGATGGCCGGAAGCCCGGGTTTCCATAGCCGTAATTTCAGCAGCGCGGTGAACCAGTTCGGGATTACGGGTGGCTCCTAGGGCAATGCTTTGGGGAAATAACGTGGCTTCCAACGTGAAAGTAGTACCGTGGATGGCATCTATTCCATAGAGTAAAGGAATTTTTCGGGGTGTTTCCTTCATAATAATGTCCTGAATGGTTTTGTTGACGTACCGCCACTCATCTAGGGAGAGCGCCCGCCCTAGGCCATTATTGATGAAAGAGCTGATTTTGTAAGTCACCAGCGCCTCGCGTAGTTTGGGAATGTCCAACTGAATGGGTGATTTCCCTGGTATGGCCACTGTCAGAAGATCGAGCTGCACCATCTGGCCAACCTTTTCTTCTATTGTCATTTTGGCTAATAGTGCTTCTACTTCTTTATCGTAGTTAGCCGTTGTTTGCGCCTGGAGATTGGCTGAAAGAAAAAATAAAAATAAAAAACATAGAGAGGATAAGTAGTGTTTCATGGGGTGGTTTTAGGATAAAATTCAAAGAAAACGCCTGAAAAATAGCTCTACAGGCGTTTTCCATAAGCTATTTTCTATTTACGTCCAAACGTGATTCCTTGCGTGTCATCAGTGCGGAAGGGGACGGCGGGTAAGCCTTCGCGGTTATAAATATTGCCATCCGGATTATTGCTCCAGCCATAACGTACGGCTACTGGTGCTTTTACGGCATCGTTATATAATACAATGTCGTTGCCTTCCTGGTAACCCTTTGCCCAAACAAACTTCTTGGTGCTACTTCCTTCGTCGGTGCCCGCAATAGCAAAGCCCCGCACGTAACCGTAGATGTCTTTTACTACTAAGCCTGAACCTATATTTTTGAACTTCAACCGCACTTTATTGCCTTCAATGGTCATTGATTCGTAAGTAGGGCCAGAATAGACCACTTGGTCATCGGCATAGGCTACTTTACGGGCAGCCAGTGCCAGTCTTTTGCCTACGTCCTGCTTGTTGCGTGGGTGAATATCGTCAGGATTGCCTATGTCAATGGCTACTGCCATACCCGTTTTCGGCAGCGATAGTGTCATGGTTTGTGCTTCGCGAAGCTCTGCCCATTCATACTCAGCGGGTTGCTCCTGGTCTCTCATAAAGTTGGCCAGTTGGACAAACAGGAAGGGAAAGTCGTAGCCCCAACGCTGCCGCCAGTCTTGAATCATGATGGGGAACAAGGTGCGGTATTGGTGGGCGCGTCCGGCATTGCTTTCGCCCTGGTACCAGATGGCTCCTTTGATGGCATAAGGAATGAGTGGCGCAATCATGCCATTGAAAAGAGAAGACGGAGAGCCGGCATTGAAAACGACTGTAGGCGCTTTAGGCATATCCTTCCCATCGGGTCCTATCTGATACGCCCATTTTCCAGCTAAAGGAATAACTCTGCCTGCTAGACTCACATCCAGTGCTGATGAGCCCCAAATACCTCCGCCTCCGAAAAGGTCTTCTACCCGCACGGCAATAACATTGCGACCCGCTTTTACCAAGTTGCCCGGCACAACATATTCGCGCACAGCCTCGTAGCCACTGGTAGTCCCGACTTTTACGCCATTGAAAAAGGTAATATCAATATCATCTATCATGGCTAGATGCAGCGTGAGTGGCTTTCCTGCTTCTTCTTCAGTCAAGGTTATTTCTTTCCGAAACCACACAATGCCATCATAGTCAGGCAATATACCTGGCTGTTCCCAATTGGAAGGCACTGGCATAGTGAGCCAGGTACTAGCGTCAAAATCTGTGTCGGCCCAGGTTTTTCCATTGGCCATATAGCCCCTATCCTGGGAGGTGATCGACTTTTTCCAGGCAGTCAGCTTCTCATTGTATTCCTTTTGTTGCTTATCCAACTCTTCCAGGTTAGTACCGAAAGCCTCTAGCGCAGCTTTGTACTCAGGAAGAATTTTTATGGCAGAGCCACTAGTCCAGGCTTCAGCGGGAGTTCCTCCCCAGGAAGTGGAAATCAGGCCGATGGGTACATTGTATTGGTGATAAAGGTCGCGGCCAAAGAAATAGGCTACTGCCGAAAAATTAGCAACTGTTTCGGGACTGCAAAGTGCCCAGCCAGTGCTAGGAATTTGCTGTTGTGGAACCAAGGCTATGGTTTTTTGTACTTCGAACAGGCGAATATTAGGAAAGTTAGCTTGGGCAATTTCCTGTTTGGCATTGTTCGTATTGATCATAGACCATTCCATATTCGATTGCCCGGAGCCAATCCATACCTCTCCAACAAGAATATCCTTTATTTGAAGGGTGTTTTTGCCTTTAATGGTCATTTCGTAAGGGCCACCAGCAGGCAGGGCAGGCAGGGTAACCATCCATTTGCCATCGGCTGCTGGTTTGACCGAATAAGATTTGCCCATAAAGGTTACCGTAACTTTTTCGCCTTTGTCTGCCCAACCCCAGATAGGAAGTTTGACATCGCGTTGTAAAACCATATGGTCACCAACCAGTTTGGGCAGTTGTACATTAGCCATGGCAAGGCTACTCATCAGCCACTGGCAGGCTGCCAGTAGAAGCAATAATCTATTCTTGTTCATTGAAAGAAGGTTTGTTGAAAAATAATGCGGTCAATTTATACAATATTATTGTACAAAATACAATAATGTAAGCCTTAACTATCGTTGGAAAATACTTTTCACTAAATCACGTTTACCCTGAACAGCTATTCAACCGCTTCATGAGAAATGCATTATTGATTATTGGGTTTACTTTTCTATTTCACACCTCTGTATTTGCTCAGTTAGCGTTTCTACCATCCAACAAATCATTGCATCCTTTCAAATCTTTGTATTCTCCTCCTATAGAGCTATATACACGCGGCTACGGAGCCATTATTGGCTATCAACAGGGCGAACGCACCTTTTTTGAATTGGGAGGAGAGGCCAATTGGCGCAAAATTCGGCTATCACATCCGCATACGTATGGGGTGGGAGCCAATGTGGAATATAATTTTGCCCAAAAAGTACTGGGATGGAAAGCTTCTGGCTGGGTAAAGCCTGGCAGGATTGATTTTACTTACGGAGTTAATTTATTGTATTACAGCGACTTTTCGCACAACCGTATTGGCATTGGCCCAGCACTTGGGTATAAATTGCTGGGCTTTCACTTCATTGTGGGTGCCAATTTGATGGCTGGCAGCCGGGAATTAACCGCCTACAATACTTTTTTCCTGACCATCCGTTACTATGCACCCATTCAGAAAAAAACCGGCTTCAGGAAAAGCAAGGATTGAGTAGAAGAGAAGAAATTGTAGGTTAAATTGAAGCGGTTTTTAAGGATAGCTTTGATCGACTTCAATAGTTCGCTTATCATTCTTTAGCAGGAAATGGTCAGCCATTTGAATGATTAGAATAATGCCAAGAATAGCGACAGCCTCCCATTTGAATGCCAATAGTGCTGCCAGAGCACGGTTGAAATCAGGATGGTTGTGCGAAGCAATGACGGAAAAGGCCAACGCAAAAGTGGCTATTAGGCACACCAGCACGCTTCCCCAAATACGGGCAAGAGAATATTTCCTTCTTTCGCTGATCTTCCCAATGATATTGGCAGAAAAGTTTTCCGACAATTGGAACGCTGGCGCTTCCTCCAGGCCTTCGAACAGCAGTCGGTAGATTTTAGCTTCCTCATGTTGCTGGAACAATTCCTCTAGTGCTGGGTCACTATAATTGTTGCTCTGTTCTAATATTTTCTGTATTTCTTCCTCGCTCAGGTTTTTCATAGGACTTTTTCTTTTTGTAATACAACCATTAGCTTTTCTTTCAGGAGTTTACGCGCCCTAAACAGGTAGCTTTTTACCGTTCCCTCAGGCATTCCGGTAGTGGCTTCTATCTCCGCATAATTAAATTCTTCCAGATGAAAAAGGGTAAGCACTGTCCGGTATTGCAGGGGTAAGCTGGCTATTTGCCGGTGAATGAAAGCCTGCCAATCCTTCTTCGATAACAAGCTTTCTGGACTCTCTTCTGTCGGCTGCATTTCTTGCTCAAATGCCGCTTCAGAGGCTGGTGTATGGATCGGAAGCCGCTTCTTCTTCAGGTAGTTAATAGCCGTTCGGTAAGCAATAGTCGCTATCCAGGTAGATAGTTTCGATTCAAAATTGTAGCTGGGTAATTTCTTATAAATCATCAGGAATACATCCTGGCATAAGTCTTCTACATCCTCTTTCTGGTGAATCAGGCGGCCAATCATGTGCACGACCAGGCGCTCATAGCGTTTCACTAAGTGCTGATACGCGTGCAGATCGCCCTGTAAAATCCGTTCGACCAGAAGTTGTTCTTCATTCATTGTGCTATGAGACAAGCAGGACGAGAAAAATGTTGCAAAAATATTTGACAACGCTTGCAACATCCCAGCAACCGGCCTTGTCTAATGGGGTATAATTAATCAATTCACTGAAAAATGGAACAACAATACGGGCTGCAATCAGCCTATATTATTCTGGCCTCTGCCGTCACTGTCGTGCTCATTGTCCGATCCTTCACTGATTTCTTTCTGAAGCGCAAGATGATTGAGCTGGGCTACCTGGATCAAAAATCCGATAAAAGGCTAAATCATTACTTTTTCAACGACTATTCCTCCTCATTGAAATGGGGGCTGATTATCCTTTTCACTGGCTTGGGGCTGATTACCCAGGAGCTTTTGCCTGCTGAGCCTCATTCTATCCTGCCGTACGGAATCGTGCTGGTATTCGTTTCCATTGGCTTTCTAATTTACTATCTTATTGTGAGCAAACAACTAAGATCTATCCAAAGGCTAGACCAGCCTCCACCGAAACCCTATTAACATCAAATTGCCTTCCTGCTGTGATTATTTCTTGCACCAACATAGCTGGGGAGGATTCCTTTTGTTTAAACTGTCCATTTACTTAACCCCATTCACTTACCATGATCATTCTCGCTTTCTTTTTCGCTCACTGGTACTTGTCCTTGTTTTGCCAAACCTTTTTTCTGCACCGGTATGCTGCCCATAAAATGTTCACGATGAACAAGGCCTGGGAGCGGTTTTTCCATGGACTGACATGGGTTGCCCAAGGTTCGTCTTACCTGAATCCTCGTGCCTACGCCATTCTGCACCGAATGCACCATGCCTATAGCGACACGGAAAAAGATCCGCATTCGCCGCACCACGCCAGTAATGCCTTCACTATGATGCAGAAGACCAAGAAAATATTCACAGATTTTGTGCATTATCGGGTGAAGCCAGAACCAAGATTTGACCGAGAGTTCCCAGCTTGGCCACAGTTAGAAAAGGTAGCTGACAATTGGTTTTCGCGGATTGCCTGGGGAACGTTCTACGTGCTGGTTTATATGGCGGCGTATAAATACCTTGATATGCATTGGGCCTTTTTCTTCCTGCTTCCCATTCATTTCCTGATGGGGCCGGTACAGGG
>JAZKGK010000221.1:0-8050 GCA_040385915.1 Bacteroidota bacterium | reverse complement strand
AGGCGAACGATGGAGCCCAATGGATCAAGAAATACGGAACGCTGTTGAAAGAAGGCTACATTGCGCTCCAGGCCGAAAGCCATCCCATCGAATTCAGGAAGGTGGAATTATTGAACTTGAAAGGCTGTACCAATCCCCAATGCGCTAACTACCGCTCTTATTACCTGGTATCGGGCGCGTGTTTATGTAAACCCAAGCGATAAAAGAAAACCAATTTCCTGCCGTCATCCCATTGAATTACAACAACTGATCCTTGCTCACGTATGTACGCAGTAGTATAAACTATGCGAACGTGAAGGCCAAGGGAAAAAACGCTATTACAACCTCTTTTACTGTATTCTTACTCTTGTGGTGTGCCTCCTTATCGATGGCGCAGGAGCTTGCTGATACCCTACAAAACCCGCGCATTTTCTTTCCTTATCCGATGGGTGAGCGCCAATGGCGCACGTCTATCGGCTTAGTTTTTACGACTACCCCACAAGACATTACTGAAGAAGTACGTGTACGGGTTCCTGCGATTGATTTGCACACCTTACGAAACCTCAATAGCCACTTCTATCTCGATGGCCAGTTAAAATCTCAAGTCATTCAAAACCATTTGTCGATAGGTATTCGCTGGGCACATCCCATCACGCCCAGGTTATCCTTTTCGGTGGGCGATGATATAGGTGCCTGGTTTGGCTTTCTGAAACTAGAGTCCTTTAATAGCCGAGGCTACGGATGGCTAAACTACCCCAACATTTCCTTAGGCTATCGGTTAAAAAATGATTTGCTGTTGACTTTTAAGACCGAAGCTATTTTCAACCTTCATTCCAGTTCCTATGTTGGCGACAATCGGATATCCTATAATAATAACCGACTGAATGGTGTTGGCTTTACGTGGGTATTAGAGCAGCCTTTTTACAACAAAACGCATTTTACCTTGGGAGTACGGGCTTTGTATACCGATTTCAACTGGCAGTTTTGGTCATTGCACGCTACCTTCGACCGGAAAATTTTTTATCCTCAACTCATCTTTGGATTTATACTATGATAAAATGCTATCAAGCCATAGTTTTTCTGCTATTGCTGTTAAGCCTGGTTGGTTGTGAGAAAAAATATGAAGCGCCCGTGCCTAGTTTGTCTTGGGACGAGTATAATGCTCCCGGAGCCATTCCGCTCACTTTCCGAACCAGACAGGCAGCAGAAGGAGTGTATAGCGTAACGGATGGAGCCGATATGTTTGGCGAGCAGGTAGCTTTGAAATGGAGTTTCCTAATCAAAGGAAAGGATACAACTTACTACTTGTCAGCATTCTGTGAAAAAGATGTTTCCTATATCGTTTTGGAAGGTAAGAGAGCACATCAAACTTTGTATTTCGAAGGATATTGGCGAAAAATAATCAACACAGAAACTGGCATCGTTCGTTTTACCATCGCTGCCGATAAAGGAGGAAAATGGTTGTCGGCTGACAAAATGCCGGTACAACGCGACAGCATTATTTTCAGTGGCGTGTTTGGCAATAATCAAGATTTGCCTTTAAACAAAATAACATTTAAGTATCAGCGTCCCCTCAATCTTAAGCCTTTGGCGATTTTGGCGCACCGCGGGGGCGGACGAACGTCTGATCTACTTCCGGCCTCTGAAAACTCCGTAGAAATAGTAAAGCTGGCTTCCCGTTTGGGCGCTACCGGTATTGAAATTGACATAAGACTTACCAAGGACGGGATACCCATACTGTACCACGATAACAGTTTGAATTTAAGACTTACTCAGAAAAATGGCCTCGTCGGCCCCATAGAAGAATATACCTACCAACAGTTATATACTTTCGTCAGGCTTATCAATGGAGAACGCATTCCTACGTTGGCAGAAGTATTAGATGCTACTTTACGCAATACAAACCTCAGCTTCGTGTGGCTGGATACCAAATATGTGGGCTCATTACAGGTGGTCAGAAAGATTCAGAAAGAATACCTACAGAAAGCGGATGCAGCAGGCCGGAAGCTGGAAATTGTTATTGGGCTACCAGAAACGAAAGCGGTAGACATGTACCTGGCCTTACCCGATTATGCTTCTGCTCCTGCCTTATGTGAGTTAGACATGGAAACGGTGAGGCAAACAAAGGCTCAAATATGGGCTCCTCGCTGGACGTTGGGCACCCAACTTGACGCTGTAGTGCAGATGAAAGCCGAAGGCCGTAGGGTATTTGTTTGGACGCTCGATGTGCCCCAATACATTCAGCAATACCAGGAGGAAGGCGATTTTGATGGTATGCTCTCCAATTATCCCTCTATCGTAGCCTATTACCATTATACCCAACTATAGATGAAAGTTGCCATTATCTTGTATTTAATTGCCGCTATGCTGTCAACGTCCGAAGCTGCAACGGGCATATTGTCCGACTCTACGGCTAACCGACACAAGGCCAGAGGCGAGTATGCGCTGGTGGTGTATGCAGGAGCTGGCTTCTCTTATTATTCTACTGACATTGGCATACCCGATGGTATGCAAAATGTCAATACCAACCGGCTGGGCTTTCCTGCTTCGGTGCGTATTATGTGGCATCCCGATCATAAGCTAAGGCTGGGAATTGAAAGTGGCTGGACTACGATGTATTCCTACACGTCTCAAATAGCTGGGAAGGATGCGCAGGTCTATTTATCGGCAGTGCCCATATTATTGGTATGGTCGATGCCCATTGCTAAAAGGTTTCATCTGTTTGCCGGAACGGGCACTTATCTAGTTAACTCTCATTTGGAATACGAAGGCATCGTAAATGTAAATACGCTCAGCATGGGATGGATGGCTGCGGGCTCGTATATACAACCCATCAACAAAAATTTGGGTCTGGCAGCAGAAGTAAAATGGATGAATGCCACCGAAACGGCGGATGCAAATCTGACACTGCAACTACAATTGGTATGGAAATTTTTGCGGTGGTAAGTCGATGACAGATGATTATCGGTTTTTATTCGTTAGCAAAGGATGCGAATCAAGCGTATGAAAAGATTATTGTTGTTTTGTTTTCACCTCTGCCTGCTGGCGGTTCTACATCAGCCTTTATCAGCGCTGGATAAAGACAGCCTGGGCGTTGAAATAGCCTTTACCAGCGATACCCAGCAGCCCATGTGGGTGGAGGCATTATTCCTGCATTCCAATCAGAATACGCGAGCCACCGACATGGTTTTTGATCATATTCTCAGCAGAAAGCCTAAAGCGCTTTATCTGTTGGGCGATGTGGTGTCGCTAGGCTACCGAAATCGTACCTGGGGTAGAATAGATCATTGTGTCAATAATTGCCGGATCAATGGGATTGAAGTCCATGCCTTGCTGGGCAACCACGATGTGATGGGAAGGGCACAAAAGGGCGAAAGCCGGTTTCAGAAGCGATTTCCTGACCACATCCGTACCGGCTACGTCAGCGTTACCGACTCGGTGGCCATTGTGATGCTTAACTCCAATTTCGGCACCCTGTCTAAAGTCGACCTGGCCAAACAACAAGCTTGGTACGAGGCTACCCTCGCTACGTTAGATTCGGCGGCTACCATTCAATCAATCATTGTCACCTGCCATCACCCGCCTTACTCCAATAGCAAGCTGGTTGGCTCTTCTAAGTCGGTGCAACAACGGTTTGTACCTGCATTTCTGCAATCTACCAAGTCTAGCCTTTTTATCACTGGCCATTCGCATGCCTTTGAGCATTTCAAAAAGAAGGGAAAAAGCTTTCTGATCATCGGTGGTGGCGGTGGCTTAAACCATCCTTTAAATACGTCTGTAACCAAATTGGAGGATGCTGCCGCCGACTACAAACCGATGTTCCACTACCTGATCGTAAAAAGAACCCACAATAAACTGCTGGTCACTTCCTATTTTCTGAAGACTGATTTTTCGGGTTTTGAGAAAGGATATACTTTCAAGACTGGTTCAAGCTGAGCAGATGGCTTACTTCAAGGTAGCGAAATCCTGCACGCAGTTGTAGCGGTAAGTTTTGTGGGGCTGGATAGAAACGCCAACCAAATCGAACTTAGCCGAAAGCATATTATTCCGGTGGCCTAAGGCTGGAATTCCTTCATCGATCAGCAGTTGCATCACGATGTCGGTAGCCTTGGAAAAACCGTAGGCACAGTTTTCTGCGATTCTATAGTTTCCAGGCGGCTTCAAAAAATTCTTGATGCGCGTAAAAAAGTCGGTACCATCGCTCGAATCATGGCTCATCAATCCTTTCTTTCCCATATCCTGGGCGTGGAAAATGGCTGATTGATAGAGCTTTTCATGGGGATGTAGCATGGGCAAGTTCTTCACTTTTTTTAGTTCTGCCACCAGCGATTGCACGTATTTGCTTTCTTTCTTCTGCTTCTGTTGAAGATACGCCTGTAAATACGTTTGGGCAAACAGTGCGCCATCTAACCGAGCCAAATTGGTTAGAAAAACAACTTGTTTCTCCTCTTCACTCAAATAGGAAACCGCTTTGGCTGTATTGGCTTCGGCTAATTGGGCTTCGGTAAATTTGCCTGGCTGAGCCCAGGTAGAAGCACTTGTTAAAACAAATCCCCATGTAAGCAGGCAAATAAAGAATAAGGAACGGCTATTATATAAACGAATAGTCATGTAGTGAGGTCGTCTGGTGTAGTATATCGACTGATAACGAAACTGAGCCATGTATAGTCTGTTTTGCTCAACTGCAAATGTGGGCAAGCTTACCTAATTGGGCAGTTTGGTCGCAAATCTGAACTCGGCTATCGGATTATACAAGGCTCCGTGTTCACCTAAGGCCGAGCGCCATAGTTCGCACCGCTGCACGAGCAGTGGATTGAAGATAAGGGAAGGAACGACTGGAAGAGGCAAGATTTCAGGTGATATGTGTTTGAAACGTGCTACAGTTACGTGGGGTATCAGCACGGGGCGAGGCTGGGCGAGCGTGGTCTCATGGAAATGCAAACCTTCTTCGGTGTTGCGGTACACTTGCCAACTTAATTCGGTCAGTGCTGGCAGCACCTGGAAACTGAGCCACAGCATCTTTTTTACCTCTTTCTCTGGAGGGCTCAGGAGTAGTTGATCAGGGATTAAAACAAATGCAGGAGTAGCCTGAACAATTTCCTCTATTCGTTTTTGGAGCCATTCAATCTGATTTACTGGCACATCGCCGAAGAAATAAATGGTGATGTGCCAGTTTTCTGCTGGAATGAAACGAATAGCCTCCTGTTGCTTGTCGGACAGTGTCGACTGAAAATGAGCCAATGCCTCCGTCAAGGTTTCCTGTAAAGGCTGGGGTAACGGAATGGCCAGGAAAAGCCTTTGCTTCATATGTTTACTACTCGTTTTCCGGTTGCTCTCCCTATTTTATTTTCAGGAGTTCTACTTCAAAAATAAGGTTGCTGTTAGGAGGAACCACATAGGTATCGTCTTTTTTGAGATACCCCGACCCTGTTTCCCCATAGGCCATGTGCGATGGCACCAGTAAAATGCCTTTTTCTCCCTCGGTCATCATACGGAAACCCTCGTCCCAGCCAGGAATGACTTCTCCTTTCCCTAATTTGAATTTGAAGGGAATGGTATTGTCCATGGAAGAGTCAAATACTCGTCCGTTTTCCAGCTTACCCGTGTAAAGCACCCATAACTTATCACCCAGTTGAGGTTTCTGGCCATTGCCGGGCTGTAGCCTTACGTATTTCACGCCAGTCATTGTTTTGATCGTATCGTTTTGGGCATAGATAAGGGGCACCAACCCGACAAAAAACAGGCAAAAAAGCAAAAGCGTTTTCATAGGAGTAGGTGGTTTGATTGCAGGATTCAATGGAGTAAACTTAAATAAAAATACGCATCAGAAACAGATTTCTGATGCGTATTCGTATGAATAATTAATAAGAGAATCCTGGTAGACTACATTCCTCCTGGGCCAGGAGCGGCTTGTTGGGTAGGAGCTTCTTTCACCTGTACCAGTTCTACGTCGAAAACAAGCACTGAATTTTTAGGCACGGGTCCGGCTTGTTGTCCGTAAGCCATTCCAGATGGAATAATCAAAGTAGCTTTGCTGCCTTCTTTCAATAAAGCAATGCCTTCTGTCCAGCCTGGAATCACTTGATTGAGAGGGAATTCAACAGGGGTTCCGCCATGTTTGTCAGAACTATCGAAAATGGAGCCATCCAAAAGTTTACCCGTGTATTTTACGCTTACCACGCTGCTCGTAAGGGCTTGTTTGCCAGTGCCTGGTTGTGTAATAATGTAGTTCAAGCCAGAAGGCGTATTCTGCACGTTAGTCAAGTTGTTTTTGGCGATATAGTCAGCAATCAACTTAGCATCGAGGGCTTTCTGTTTGCCAGCCAAACCTTCCAGTTCCTTCTTTGCTTCATCCTGAGTCTGTATTTTATCTACCCGGATAGAGTATTTAATATCGGTACCCGTTTTTAAGAATACAGGCAATGGCTGACCGCCCATTTGCTTGGCCATGCTATCTACGTTAACAAAGAAAGTAACGCTATCGCCAGCTGATAGAAGGGCAAAACCTTCTTCCAGACTACCTTTGTACGTTGGTGCGCGCAGAGGAATTTGCAGAACAGTGTCTGGCGGTTGAGGAATTCTGCCGATAATGCTGTCCTTGTGATTTCTTACAATCATTTGTAAACTAATGATATCGCCAACGTTGGCTTTCTTGCCAGTTGTATCACCTTTGTGGAACATATATTTCAAACCGGTTGGAGTCGTTTCCAGTTGTCCAGTTTTTTTGTCGCACGAGGCCAGGCCAACCACGACCGCCATTCCGTAAATAAGTTTTTTGAACATAAAAAAATATAGTAATTAGTTGTTAGTAATTAGCTTTTGGTCATTAGTTGTTAAATATTCAGCCGTGAGTGGATAATGTTTACTGACGGCTAAATACTACCCATTAACTGTTCTTTGTATTGAGGTAATAGAGAGACAAGCTGCTGAACAGTTTCATCCAGCGTATGGTCAGATTTGCCACCAGCCGCATTGCGGTGCCCTCCTCCATCGAAATATTTGCGAGCGAAATCATTTACTGAAAAACTTCCCACCGAGCGGAGAGACAATTTTACCACCGGCAATCCGCCTTCTATCCGTTCAATAATCATAGCCGCCATCACGATGTTTTCAATGGAAAGCGCATAATTGACCAAGCCTTCCGTATCGCCAGTCTGTGAGTTGTACCGAGCCAATTCGGCGGCACTAATGGCAAAGTAGGCCGTACGATACTCCGGCAACACGACCAGCTTTTCCATTAAAGCAAAGCCCAGGAAACGCAGTTTTGATTCGGTGTTGTTATCGTAGACCTGGCGGTGAATTTTGCTGGTATCAACGCCTAGCTTGATTAGTTCGGCGCTGATGATATGCACTTGATAAGTAGTATTAGGATGCCGAAACGAGCCCGTATCGGTCATAATACCAGCATAAATACATTCGCCAATTGGAACATCGATGTCTTTCCGGTCGCCCAGTTGTATAATCAGTTCATAAATCAATTGCGCTGTTGCCGCCGCCTTAATGTCCCACATCACAAATTCGGCAAAATTCTCCGGCTCCAGGTGGTGGTCAATCAGCACTTTCTTGGCTTGGGACTGACTAACCAAATCGCCCAGCTCATTGATTCTTTTCAGAGAAGAAAAATCCAGGCAGCATATCACATCCGCATCGCGCACCAATTGGGCTGACTTTTCCTGGTTTCCTTCGTTGAAAATGATAACGTCATCGTTACCAGGCATCCAAGCCAGAAAGTGGGGATAATTCGTGGGTGTAATGACATCTACCTGATGGTTTTTCTTTCGAAGATACCCAGCCCAAGCCAGAGAGGAACCCAAGGCATCGGCATCCGGCTTGTAGTGTGTGGTAATGACGATCTTCTTTGGCGAACTCAACAGTTCTTTGAAGGCTTGAAGGTCTTGCATGCGTCAGGTATGCGAAGGGGGTAAGCCCTAGAAAAAGAACGCAACGTTTACAGCGTTGCGACCAAGTTTTTTTTTGGCTGACAAAATTGAAAATAAAATCACACAAAACCAAGTTTTAAATAGCTGTGCTGATGAGTTGAGGTAGTAATATGCTAATATTTATTTTTAAC
>JAZKGK010000220.1:2018-13719 GCA_040385915.1 Bacteroidota bacterium | reverse complement strand
AAAAGCAGGCGCTGTCTTTCTTGAATCATCAAGGCAGCTTTTTCCAACGCATTCAATAAGCTTTCTAATCTAATGGGTTTGGAAATATAATCGTCCATTCCTGCCTGCAAACACTCTTCACGGTCGCCCTGCATCGCATTGGCGGTCATAGCAATAATCAAAGGCTGGGGCAATTGCCCTTGGCGAATTAGCCGGGTAGCCTCCAAGCCGTCCATTTCGGGCATTTGCATATCCATCAAGATCACATCGTAATTCTGATGCTTGAGTATTTCCATAACTTCCACACCATTCAAGGCCACGTTTGGCTGGTAGCCTAGCTTGTGAAGTATTTTTACGGCTAATTTCTGGTTAATCAGGTTGTCTTCTGCCAGTAGTATGTGGAGCGGAAAAGCTTGGGCAAATTCCTCGGATAATGTCTGTTTCTGTTGGGGTTTGCTTTCC
Source organism: Bacteroidota bacterium (assembly GCA_040385915.1). GTDB lineage: Bacteria > Bacteroidota > Bacteroidia > Cytophagales > ES-bin-26 > ES-bin-26. Next base: position 13,278 of record JAZKGK010000220.1, on the reverse strand, counting down.
TCAAAAAGCACCTCTCCTTGCTGCTTCAATTCCAGTTGAATCAGTTTACAAAGCTGTTGCTGCTTCACGGGCTTGTTTATCACTGCAGCAAACAATTCGGGGAATTTGCTTCTGCTTTCATCGCCTACCGAGCTTAAGAGAATAATGGGTAGATGAGGAAAATTTGCTTTAATCGCTTGTGCCAACTGCACGCCGTCCATTCCGGGCATCTGCATATCAGAAATGACCAAATCAAACTTGGTCTCCTTTTGAGCTAACAGGTGTAAAGCTTGCTTACCCGAAATAGCTAACGTAGGCACTAGTTTCCACAGCTCAAGGTGGTTCTTGAGAATGGTTAAGTTCGTCTGGTTGTCATCTACCACTAGTACATTCTTACCTTCATTACCAGCAATGCTATAGTATACGTACTGCCGCTTTACCTGCTGGCTGATTTGGCTTTGAATAGTAAAGCTAAAGGTTGCCCCTTGGCCTTCCCTACTTTCCACTTCAATAGTACCACCCATGAGCTCTACCAGCCGTTGGCTAATGGCCAACCCTAGTCCAGTGCCGCCATACTTGCGCGTAGTAGAGGAATCTACCTGCGAGAAGGCTTTGAATAAGCGCGAAAGTTTTTCTTCTGGAATACCAATCCCGGTATCTCTCACTTGAAAGGCCAGTTCAAGTTGATTGCCTTCCTGCTTTAAGAGCTCTACTCCTACAAATACTTCGCCTTGATGCGTAAATTTAAGGGCATTACCCATCAGGTTAATTAAAATCTGTCGTAGCCGATGCGAATCGCCAATGATTTGCACCGGGACTTGGTGGCCAATTTGGTAAACCAGGTCCAAGTTAAGTTGGGCTACTTTACCGGCGAAAAGATCCATTACCTCTTCGATGCATTGCCGTAAGTCAAAGTCATGGGTATCCAGCTCCATCTTACCCGACTCGATCTTAGAGAAATCCAGGATGTCGTTAATAACGGTAAGCAGGCTTTCTCCGCTATTCTGAATCGTTTCTGCAAACTCCCGCTGTTCAGTTGTAAGAGGCGTTTCGACCAGCAGGGAAGCCATCCCAATTACCCCGTTCATAGGGGTACGGATTTCGTGGCTCATCGTCGCCAGGAAGATACTTTTAGCCTGGTTCGCCTGTTCGGCCTCTTCGCGGGCTTTTATGGCTTCTTCCCTACCGGCTACTATCTCCTCCTTTTGCTCCTCCAGTTCTTCATTCATTATCTGTAAAAACTCTGCCTGCGACTGTAATTCTTCTTTCTGCCTCAGTACTTTATGGTTAGCATTTTGCAAATCGGCGGTTCTTTCCTGCACCTGTTTCTCCAACTCCGCTTTTTGAGCTTTAATGGCATTTATCCGAACGGTATAAAAAGCCAATGCGCTGCCTATAATACCTAAGGCAACCAACGATTTAAACCACCAGGTCTTCCAGAAGGGCGGCGTAATAATAATCTTAACCAACGTGCCCTTGTCATTCCATATTCCGTCATTGTTAGATGCCTTTACGTGAAAAACATATTCACCCGGATCCAGATTGGTATAGGTAGCCGTTCGCTTATTGCCTACATAGTTCCAATCCTTATCAAATCCCTTGAGCATATAAGCATATACATTTTTTTCAGACGAGGTAAAGTTTAGCGCGGCAAATTCGAATGAAAAGACCGACTGCTCATAAGAAAGCGTAATCTCTTTGGTTTCGGTAATGGCTTTTTGAAGTGGAGAGCCTGCGTCGCCAATGCCTACATCCTTATTAAAGATCTGAAAATTAGTAATATATACAGGAGGGATAATTGGATTAATGCGAATGCTGTCTGGATGAAAGACGTTAAAGCCAGCGTCGCCACCAAAGTACATTTCCCCGCTACGGGTTTTTAATGAAGCCGAATGGCTGAATCCTACGCCTTGCAGCCCGTCTTCTTCGGTATAGTTGTCAATAGCATTGGTTACTGGATTAAATTTGGAAAGTCCATTATGAGAACTAATCCACAAGTTGCCATGCGCATCTTCCTGAATGGCACTAATGGCGCTGCTAGGCAATCCTTGTTTCTGTCGGTAGACGGTAAATTTACCGGTAGTCGGGTCAAATTTATTCAATCCGTCAAGCGTGCCGATCCACATATTTCCTTTACTATCTTCTTGGAGACAATGAATAAGGTTATCACTCAAGCAATTAGGGTTGTTTTTTTGAAACCGAAACTGAGTCATCTTCTGAGTCTGCGGATCAAAGCGATTCAATCCCTCTATGGTTCCTATCCATATTCTGTTTTGGCGGTCGCCAGTCATACACAGAATAATATTATGACTTAAAGTGGTGCTATCCGTTGGGTTGTGTTGGAAGTTAGTAATACGCCCAGTGACTCGATCAAACAAATCGAGACCGCTACCCCAGGTGCCTACCCAAAAGTTTCCTTTTCGATCCTCATAGAAGGCACAAGCATTGGCATTCAGAATATTATGCCCATTTGAGTACGTATAATAGGAGGAAAAAGTAGTTCGGTCGGGACTAATCCGAGTGGCACCAGCATCCCAGCAACCAACCCAAATATTGTCTTCTTTATCGGCTAGAACGGTTACCGCCAAATCGCCAATTAAGCTATTGGGATTGGTAAGATCATGTTTGTAATGCGTAAATGTTTGCTTTTGGGGATGAAAAACATTGAGTCCTCCACCGTGCGTACCAATCCAAACATCGCCTTTTCTATCTTCTGTAAACCAGTGAATAAAATTATTATTTAAGCTTTGATGCTTGGCAGGGTCATTCTTATACAAGCTGAATTTTTTAATATATTTTCCATAGAAGCTAACTCCTCCAGCAAAACCACCCACCCACATATCATTATGCCGATCTCGGTAGAGGGAGCGTATCGTTTCGCTGGTGACGGTTGTATGATCATTTTCATTGGGAAGGTAATGATAAAAAATAGCCGTTTGGGGGTCAAATACATTCAACCCATGTGCTTCAGTCCCAACCCAGATTCGCCCATCGGCATCGGTTGAAAGGCAAGAAACACCATTACTTGTTAAGGAATGCGGATTAGCCGGATCACTTCTATAATGGATAATCTTTCCATTCCTGGGGTTCAAAACACTAATTCCCCAGAAGGTTCCTATCCACAAATTGCCTTCTTTATCTTCAGTTAACGCTTTAGTATCATCGGAAATAAGGCTATTGGGATTGTGTGGGTCGTTTTGATACCGCACAAATGAATTTTTTTTCCAGTCAAAAAGTGCGACACCACCCCCTGTAGCAATCCATAAATTGCCGCGACTATCTTCGAAGATCTCCCATATAAATTCGCTATTCAAACTATGGGGATCATTCGGGGCATAGTGATATTGGGTGAAAGTATTGGTCTTTTTATTTAGCTTACACAAGCCACTCGCTTCAGTGCCAACCCATATATCCCCACGACTATCTTCAAAAATGCACCGCAAACGATTACTGGACAACGAGTTACTTTTTACGGTTATTTTCGTTTCGCTTATTTGCTTTCCATCTACCTGCTTCTGAATTATTTTCTTTTCAAGTATTTCTTGAAAATGAACAAATACACTGGTGTTTTTATTGAATTTATTCAATCCTCTATCTTTTGAGGCTACCCAAAGATTGCCTTCATGGTCTTCCAGCAGATCCATAACAGAGCTGCTGCTGATAGTAGAAGAGTCAGTGGGATCGTGTTTGTAGGTGATGAACTTATAGCCATCGTATTTATTCAACCCATCGGCGGTAGCAAACCACATAAAGCCCTGCTGATCCAGAAGGCTGGCATATACACAGCCTTGAGAAAGGCCTTGTTTGGGAGTAAATTGCTTGAATTTAATATTTAAGTCTTGTGCCCGAACATCGTGTCCTGGAAGGAAGCCTGCACATAGAAAAAAAACAGCTAAAAAAACGACTCTAGGCAAAAACGTACAGTAGAAACTAGATTTACCTATCATGCTAAATATAATCAATGAGTGTTGGGTATATAAATTCATCGTTAAACATCACTACCTTGATCGTACGCTCACTGATCAGTAGATTTATCCTAATCAAATCAAGCTAATGCAATAGGATAAGAAGTTGCAAAGGTAAATTAAACGATTAACTTCAACTTTGTGAGTGCATTCACTTAATATTTGTACGTAGTAATAAAATGCGTCTAAATAAGGATGCAATTTACTCCCTTCGTTTGCAATAATTACCCCATCTAATGTAAAAAAGTGCGCCAATGCTAGATTACCGCACTTTTTTCACTATTTACCAGCCATAATAAGTAACTTATTTTTCTACCAACCTGGGTGCAGTAATTTAAATTTATATTCTTCCTATCATAACTTAATCCCCATGTCGGTGATCCACCCAATCAGCCAGAGGCGTGGCTGAAGAAGATCCAATCTAAGAAGTAACCACCTAAAAGCTAGAAGTTTATTATTGGCTGCTAGCTTTTAGGTGGTTTCCTATAAAAATGTATTGCTAACAAAATGTATGGTTTTGCAGGAGATATGTTAAAAACACTTAGTTTATTATTTCTTTCTCCTTAGTATAAGTCAATCACCTCTATTTATCTTCTCAAATCAATAATTTACTTAAAAGCAAACACTTAACTAAATACATAGGTGTTTTCACCAAAAAATATCTATCTTTCCCAGGTCATAAAGGATAAGTCTAGCACGGGATACCATAACCCCTTACTAGGTAAGAAAACCTAGTATTTCTCCAAGCATTGATTCATCAACTCGATTAATTTTACCCCTGTATAGATGTATTTGGTATATATTATTGATATACAGACACTATAGAGGATTCACAATGATTGGTTTACACTTCATCAGACATTTTTTCTATTAGAGAACAACGCAGGCAACATCTAGGTATCACTTTACCTACGCTGCCTACGGCCTAATAATCTTTAAATTCTGTAAACCTGAACATCTAACTCTTATGCATCCTGAATTGAATAAAAAACATCCAAACCAAGCATTAAACGACTATCATCAAGTAAAAAATATGGAAAACAACTGTCCGATTGCTATCGTTGGCATGGCTTGCCGATTCCCTAAAGCAGACAACCTACAAGAGTTTTGGGAATTGCTCAAAAACGGCCAGGATTCGGTCAGTGAAATACCCAAGGAACGGTGGAATATAGAAGACTACTATGATTCTGATGCCGCCGCCGCCCGCAAGACCAACCAGCGCCATGCGGCCATGCTGAAAGACATCCATCACTTTGATCCCTTCTTTTTCAACATTTCGCCCACAGAAGCCACAGAAATGAACCCTTCGCAGAAGCTGATGCTGGAACTGGCCTGGGAAACATTTGAAAACTCCAGTATCCCTTTCCAGCAGATCCAAGGCGAAAAAGTAGGCGTGTACATTGGCAATATCTGGAGCGATTTTGAACACCTGCGTAAGCAAAGAAATTCTCCTGTTACCTCTCATTCTGCCGTTGGGCAGTCGTCTAATATCATTGCCAATCGCGTTTCTTTCACTTACGGACTGCGTGGCCCCAGCCTGGTGCTAGACACGGGTTGTTCCTCGTCGTTGGTAGCCATTCACCTGGCCTGCCAAAGTCTCTGGGATGGTAGTACCAAAATGGCGCTTGCGGGGGCAGTAAACCATATACTTGACCCTGACCAATATATATTGCTTACCAAATTTGGAGGCCTCTCCAAAACTGGCAAATGCCGTACATTCGATAAAGATGCCGATGGCTTTGTGCGTGGTGAAGGCGCGGGTTTATTGTTGCTAAAAAAACTATCGGAAGCAGAAAAAGATGGCGACCAGATCTACGCTGTCATCCGCGGATCAGCGGTTAACAACAATGGGTACAACGCTAACTTGCCCGCTACGAGCGTAGAAGGCCAAAAAGAAGCCCTGACCGAAGCTTACCGTATGGCAGGCATCGCACCAAAAGATGTTCATTATGTAGAAGCCCACGGTACGGGCACCCGCCTGGGCGACCCAACGGAGTCCAGGGCATTGGGAGAATTTTTTGGGAAAAATCGTTATCGCCAGCTCCACGTGGGTTCGGTAAAGACCAATATTGGCCACCTGGAAGGGGCAGCGGGCATTGCGGGTCTTATTAAAGTTGTCTTGTCTATGCGCCATCGGATGCTGCCACCCAGCCTCAACTTTAATACGCCTAACCCGGATATTCCTTTTGATGAGCTAAAATTACGGGTACAGAATACTTTGGGACAATGGCCAGCAACGGCAAACGATACCTTAAAGGCTGGTATCAACTCATTTGGCTGGGGTGGAACCAATGCACATACGGTATTGGAAGAATACCGCGACAAACGAGCCAGCACGCCAACCAAACCTACTGAACAGCAGCGCTTTATTCTACCTATTTCGGCCACATCTGAAGCGGCACTTAAAGTATACACCCAGAAATACATTGCTCACCTAAAGGAAAATGTAGGCCAGTCGTTATCGGCTTTGGAGGAATTATGTGCCGCATCGGCCATCCGCAAGCCCTCACTCGACTACCGCTCGGCATTTTCAGGAACATCGAAAGAAGAAATTATCCAGGCCATGGAAGCAAGCCTGGAAGAAAATATAGAGGCAATGCCTGGCCGAAAAATGACGACCAAGGACAAAATTGTATTTATTTTCCCCGGCCAGGGCTCCCAATGGCTCGGAATGGGCAAAGAGCTTTTTGAGCGGGAACCCGTTTTCAAGAAAAGTATCGAAGCAAGCCACGAAGCATTCCTTCCCTACACCGACTGGACACTGATTGAGCAATTACATGCCAGCTCCCAAGAAAGCCGACTCACTGAAATCAATGTGATTCAGCCGGTGCTTTGCGCCGTTCAGATAGCATTGGCCGAGTTGTGGCGTTCATGGGGAGTAATTCCCGATGCTGTAGTAGGCCATAGTATGGGAGAAGTGGCCGCCGCTTATATTGCCGGAGCCATTACGCTGCCTGACGCAGCCCGCATCATTTGTACCCGAAGCCGACTCATGAAAGTAGTAAGCGGCAAGGGCGGCGCCATGGCGGTGACTGAACTGGGCATGCAGGACGCAGAAAAGCTGGTTAGCCAGTATCCTCACAAACTGTCGGTGGCGGTAAGCAATAGTCCCAAGTCTACGGTACTGGCCGGCGATCAGTTTGCGATCGAAGATGTGCTGACCGAGCTGGAAAGCAAAGGCCTGTTTGCCAAAAAAGTAAAAGTAGATGTAGCCTCTCACAGCCCACAAATGGAACCTCTGATGGAACCTTTGCGGCTGGCTTTGCAAGAAATGAAACCCAGGTCTACCCGCACTACCCTCTATTCTACCGTAAAAAACCAGGTGATGGAAGGCAAAGAAATGGGTGCCGATTACTGGGTTTCTAACCTGAGAGGTACGGTACAATTTGCTTCTGTTGTGGCGCAATTGTTCGAGACCAAACATACCGTATTCATCGAAATGAGCCCGCATCCGGTGCTTACCAACGCAGTGAACGAATGCGCGGAGTTCCATCAGGCCAAATCCTGTGTAATCCCCTCCGTCTTTCGTGAAAAACCGGAGCAATCGACTATTTATCAACACTTTGCAGACCTATACACCAGAGGATATGCACTCAACTGGGCGAAATTTTATCCAAGCCCAGTAAAGGGTGAGGTATCACTTCCCTCCTATCCTTTCCAACGCGAAAAATACGAAATTGAAGACCGTTCGTCCGAGCGGCAGGACAGACGTGGACAGGCTTCGAGCCATCCATTGCTTGGCCATGAGTTGTCGCTGGCCGAAACTGGACGTACCCGTTATTGGGAATCAGAAATCAGTACTGGCGACCTTCCTTTTCTAAACGACCATCAGGTAAACGAAACGCCGGTATTTCCGGGTGCCGGTTATTTGGAAATAGCGTTGGCAGCTTGCGATGAGGTTTGGGGAAAAGGAAATCACCTGATTGAAAACTTTATTTTTCATAAACCCATCATTTTCCAGGGGCAATCTTCTTTCCATTTACAAATAAAAGTGACCCTTGTCGATGAGCGACAAGCCACTTTACAGTTTTTTCAAAAGCCCGTCAACCATGAGCCTTGGCTATTGCTGGCCGAAGGTACTGCCCAATGCAATCCGGCGCAAGACGAACGTGACAGCCACGAGCATCCTTCGCTGCAACAATTCAAATCGGGACACCGGACAGAAGGAAGAATTTATTATCAACAACTAAAAACGCTGGGTCTGCACTATGGCACTTATTTTCAGGGCATAGAAGAACTGTGGACGCAATCGCACACGCAAGGAACAGAAGTACTGGTAAAGCTTAAACCAGACGCACGGCTGGCGCAAATGGCGGGTCAGTACCGAATCCATCCGGCCTTGTCGGACAGTAGCTTCCAGGCTATTTTTGCGGGCATTACGGGTGGAAATGAGCCTTCATCCGAGAAAACCACCTTCCTGACTTCTGTAGGCAGCTTCCGGCTGTTACAGGATTCTGTCGAATGGGATGATTTATGGGTGTACGCCAAGCTATCTACGGGTGAAAAAGATCCCAAGAAAGGCACCGTAGAAGTAAGTGCGGATATTAAGTTATTTACACCGGGAGGCAAAGCGGTGATGCAAGTCACTGGCCTGAAAGGGAAAGTGCTGGATACCCGGATGATTCGCGAACAACAAGGCGAGTTAAAAAGCTGGCTTTATAAAAACACCTGGTTGGAGCAAATGCCCATCGTTCCTAAAAAAGCCCCTGCCCACATCGGATGCTGGCTTATTCTGGGCGACGATTCCGGCATCAGCGGCACCTTATCTAGTCAATTCAAAAAAGCCGGTATTGAATACGTACATGTAGCTTACGATGGTCATTATGAACAAGTAAAGTCTAGCAGTTGGGACCACGACGAAATCCACTACCGAATCAATTACGCTAAACCAGCGCACTACCAGCAGCTATTCCAATCCTTGCTACTGGATGAAAAAAAGAAGATCGCGGGCATTGTACACTGTAGCAGCACATATACCCATTGGTCCGTTTCGGAAGCCTCTGCCGATGAAATGGAATCGTTGCAGAAAATGGGCAGCATGGCGCTGACGTACCTGCTTCAAAGCCTGGCTACTTTCCAAATACCTCATTCGCCTATATTGGCCGTAGTCACGAACGGCGTGCAACACATAGGAGGAGAAACAATGCCTGCCAATGTGGTTCACGCGCCTTTGTGGGGCCTAGCAAGGGTGGTAGCCAACGAATTATCGTCTTATTCTTGCCGTCGATTTGACCTGAGCTTTAAGACGACTGCCGAAGAGGTGAACATTTTGTTCGGTGAATTGCTGCGGGATGATCATACCGAAGACGAAACGGTGATCCGGGGCAAAAAACGATACGTTTCGCGGCTGGACAACCACCAGGAAGAAAACTACGATTGGGAAGAAGCCAGCTTTTCTCCTGATGGCACTTATATGGTCACTGGCTTCCGCGGCTTGGGCTTCTGCTTTATCGAATGGATGTTTGAAAAAGGCGCACGAAACTTTTCACTACTCAGCCGAACGGGACAAGTATCTGCCGAGGTGACAGAAAAAATGGCTGCGTTAAAAACCCGTGGAGCACACTTCCGGCTAGCGGAAGTGGACGTAAGCGATTACGCCCAATTAAAAGCTGCTATGGCCGATCTGGATGCACACATGCCTCCGCTCAAAGGCGTCATTCACGCTGCCGGGCTTATCGAAGCTAAACCACTATTAGACCATAGCTGGGACAGTTTTACCCAAATCCTAGCCCCTAAAGTGAAGGGCGCCTGGAATTTACACATGCTCACCCAAGACAAATCACTCGACTGCTTTGTGCTCTTCTCCTCCGCTTCTTCCCTCATCGGCTTAAGCGGACAATCGAGCTACGTGGCCGCCAATGCCTTTCTTGATTCGCTGGCTCACCACCGCAAACACAAAGGTTTGCCCGCCATCAGTATCAATTGGGGCGTGATGAAAGACGTAGGAATGGTAGCCAATGCACCGGAGATGGAAAAATATGCCCGTGCCGAAGGATTTGAAGCCGTCCGTATGACCGAAGCCATGGAAGTATTCGGAAAAATATATAGCAAAGGCTACGCACAAATGGGCATAATGAAGTTGGACGCTGTTCAATGCGCCAGCTACCATTCTGCCCTGGCTCGCACTGGCTATCTAAGCAACCTGCTACAGCCAAGCAAAGCTACTGGCCCGCAGGAAGGCGACTTCTTAGAAGCCCTGTCACGAGCCGTTACCAAGGAAGAACAATTGCAAGTGATGGAGCAGCAATTGCTGAAGCAGGTAGCCAAAATTATCAAAGCGCCCCTTTCCAAAATTAACAATAGTATGACTTTCAAAGGCCTTGGCATCGACTCGCTGATGGCCGTTCAATTGAGAAATCAGTTGGAGAAAATATTCCATTGTAAGCTTTCAGTGACTACCTTCTGGATGCACCCAACCATCCGTGAATACGCAGTACTATTGCAGGAAATGTCTAAAAGTGAGAGTAGTACCGCTACTCCTATTGACATTATGGTAGGCGATTGGTTTGTGATTCCAGCGCCTAACCCCAAAGCTACCATCCGGCTGTTCTGTTTTCACGACGCAGGCGGCAGCAGTATGCTTTACCAGGGCTGGGAACAATACCTGGATGCTACAACAGAGCTTGTGTTAGTAGAGTTGCCCGGTCGCGGACGGAGGGTGAAAGAGCAGGCTTATACCGATATGAAAAGCTTTGTTAAGGATTTTGTGCCTATGCTGGCAGCCAAATCAGACAAGCCATTTGTTTTCTTCGGTCATAGTATGGGCGGTGCCTTTCTGTTTGAAGTAACAAGAGAACTGAGGAAACAAAATCTACCCATGCCAGTGAAGCTATTCGTCTCGTCTACGCCTTGGCTTGGTTCCTACGACAAAGAGCAAGTAGATTACCAACTGTCAGAAATGGAGCTGATTCAGCGTTTCCCGCACCTGAGCCACGAACGGATTGCCGATATGGAATTGCAACAACTGCTGGTGACCATGCTCCGGTCTGATTTACAACTGCTTACCAACTATCATTACCAAGCCGATGCAGTCTTCAACATCCCGATCATTGCCCTCCATGGCGACCAGGATGCCAGGGTCAAAGCAGCGCATTTGGCTGGTTGGCAGACCGAAACGCAAGAATCTTTCCAACTGATTACTAGAAACGGCGGCCATCGCTACATCGAACACGATGCCCCCTTCCTGGCTCAGTTAGTAAATAAAGAATTAATCAAATGCGCTGACGTACCGATGATAGACTATCAGCCAATTATCTAATATAAAGATAGTTAATAGAGAAAACCCAAGACCAGCACATTGTTAATTGTTAATTGTT
>JAZKGK010000220.1:0-1918 GCA_040385915.1 Bacteroidota bacterium | reverse complement strand
TGTTAATTGTTCACTGTTAATTGTTCATTGTTCACTGTTCACTGCTAAAATGGCTTCATTTATTAAAGACAAGATTATTGGGACTTGGAAACTGGTTTCCTGGCAATATGAGGGCGAAAATGGCGAGATCATCGATTATCTTGGAGAAAAGCCGGTAGGCGTGCTGATGTACGACGAAAACGGATTGATGAATGCCCAACTGATGCGAAGCAGCCGGCCTAATTTTGCCCAGGAAGCCATCAGTGGCGGTACCTTGGAGGAAATGGGACAGGCTTTTGGAAGTTATCTGGCCTATTTTGGAAGTTATATCGAAAAAGAACCAGGAGCGATTGTCCATACCGTCATTGGCAGCCTGTTTCCTAACTGGATTGGCCATCAGGAAACCCGCTACGGACAGATAGAAGGCGATAACCTTATTTTATCTACTCCGCCCATTCCAGCACTGGGGAGAGACATCGTATTTTATATCCGTTGGCAACGAGTCACGGGTCAGCAACTGGCAGCAGAATATGCGATCTTATCATCTGTAATACAAGAACATAACTAACAACTTCATCTATATTTCATTCGTATTTTTAATCATTCTTTCTACCATTTAATACACACGTACCCATGAGAAATCAAACTTTAGCCGAACAAACAAACATTGAGATTATTTTGACTGAAAAAAATATTCAGATTGCATTCAACAAGGAGCATGGCTACCTGCATTGCCATTGGATAGGATTTCAGAATAAGGATTCCATTATGAAATCCGGGGAGAAAATCCTTGAAATACTTCAGAAAAAGGGCTGCTCTAAAGTACTGAACGACAATACACTGGTAACCGGCCCCTGGCACGAAGCAGCTGAGTGGACAGTAACCAATTGGTTTCCGCGCATGGAAAGCGCTGGTCTTCAGCACTTCGCCTGGATATTCTCACCCAACATTTTTGCTGAACTTTCGGCAAAGAAAGCAATGCCCAACACTGGTGTCGTTAAATCATTCTATGACATCGAAGCAGCCAAATCTTGGTTAATTGGCTAGAATAACAATCTTTTACTATTACCAATAAAAACGGCCTTGTCTTTCCCTAAGACAAGGCCGTTTGCTTTTTAATTTTATCCAGTCCCTATTCCTCACTTCCCTACATAGCTGGAGAATCTAAATCAGCTTCCCTCCTGTTTTTGTCTTCTTTCACCTATTCCCTTATGAGAATCAGTGATTTTTTGAAAAAATTAAAGATATTTGCATCTTTGAAATCTCTTGGCAAGAAGTCAAGCCGCTGGAATGGCTACAGACATCATTTACGTTAGCCAACATCACTATCCTTTTCCTATTTAACCACCCGTATGCGAAATTTTTATCTATTCACTTTCTGTTTAAGCTTGTTGTTGTTTTGCCCAACCATTCACAGCCAGGCCCATCCTAGCCGGGAAGGGGACAAATGGGCAGCCTTATTTTCTACCCTCGGTGACCGTACCGTGCCCCTCGCCGATTCGCTGGCCTTAGTAGATTTCTATACCAGCACCAATGGAGCCAATTGGACTACAAAAACCTACTGGCTCACGGGCAGAGCGAATACCTGGTACGGCGTGAAAGTGGAAAACGGCAGGGTTACCGGGCTCTTTTTAGAAGAAAATGCGCTAAAGGGCGCTATCCCTGCCAGTTTGGGAAACCTAACCGCTTTGAAAGAAATCAGGTTATACTTCAACCAACTAAGCGGTAGTATTCCCACCAGTTTGGGAAATCTAACAGCGTTACAACGGCTTGATTTATCCTATAACCAAGTGAGTGGAAGCATTCCTGCTGAACTGGGAAAGCTGACAGCATTACAACGGCTCAATTTATATAGCAACCAACTAAGCGGTAGTATTCCCACCAATTTAGGAAACGTGACTGCTTTGCAAGACCTCAATTTATCCTTCAACCAACTAAG
>JAZKGK010000219.1:0-4354 GCA_040385915.1 Bacteroidota bacterium | reverse complement strand
CTGCCACAGAAATTTGCGCTTTCGCAGTTACAGAACCTCTACGAAACCGTACTGGGGCAAAAACTCGACAAAAGAAATTTCAGGAAAAAGATATTGAAAATGAATTTACTGATCGAACAGGACGAAACGCAGGAACACGTCCCGCATCGTGCTGCCCGCCTTTACCAATTTGACAAACGACGATACGAAGAGTTGCTGGCCAAAGGGTTTAATTTTGAAGTGTAGCTCTGGTCTTTCCGCTACAAGCGCAATACCAACGGGAAAGCCACCCAGCCAAAAGCAAGCCTTGAAGATGGAAGGTGGATCACTTTTCAATCAACACACTGGTATTAACCCCTCAGCACATCGGTTTTTTCCCTACCTTTGTTCAAAAGCAAGCCGTCTTATCGCTGCCTTGCAAGGGGGAGAGGAAAGTCCGGGCAACGCAGAGCATCGTACTTCCTAACGGGAAGGCATTCTGAGCAGGCTTGGGCAACCAAGAACCATTTGGAGTGACAGACAGGGCCACAGAAAACAACCGCCCTTTTCAATGAACAATGATCAATTAACAGTAAACACATGTTTTGTTCATTCTTAATTGATCATTGTTCATTGAAAAAGGTAAGGGTGAAAAGGTGGGGTAAGAGCCCACCGCTCCGTTGGTGACAAAGGAGGCATCGGTAAACCTTACGAGTTGAAAGACCAAATAGGCTGGTAACGCCAGAGCTTCGGCTTTGACTAAGGGCTGCTCGTCCGATACCAGCGGGTAGGTTGATGGAGCTTATTCGCGAGGATAAGCCTAGATAAATGATAAGAATTCTGGGTAGGTTTTTCCTACTGGGGATACAGGACCCGGCTTACAGGCTTGCTTTTTTTTATTTTACCCAGCGCTACTTTCACAAATCAGCTGGGTTATTTTTTCTTTCTACTCTTCCAGTAAGCCATTACAGAAGCATAGATTACCCAAATCCCTAAGGCAAAGAGCAGTACACTCAGGATAAGCTTGGGTAGCGCAAATCCTTCCCGAATAATGACATAAGCCAGCATCAGGCAACCAACGCCCAATAATAATACGCCTACCCGTACCAGAAAGCCTATTACCTGAATCAGTTTATACTGCCAGCTTTGGCGGAAAGCTTCGTTACTTCGTTTATAATGCTCGAACTGTTGTTCTGTCTGGCGATCTACTTTTGCTTTGGCTGCTTTGCGCCGGGCTTCTGCTGCTGGCGAGTACACCCTTTCGTAAAAAGTGTAGTAATCCGTCTGGCCGTTCGCTGAAGAACGATTTTGTGTAGAGCCTTTTCTTTTGTTCGTAACCATTCCCATCAATGCCTCGTAGGCCTCATTCACAAGGATGAAACGAAAATGGGCATCTGGCGAAGCGTTGCGGTCTGGATGGCATTGCTTTACCTTCCGACGATACGCTTTCTTGATTTGCTCCTTCGTAGCACCTCTGGGCAGGTCTAAAATTTGATAGTAGTCAGGCATGGGCAAATAAGTATTTACACGAGCTAGCCCAAACAGCGTTTGGAAAAGGCGCAGTAAAATTATCAAAATTTAGTATGCTTACATTATTGACACATCTACTTATATACACTTAACGCACCTATGGCAAAAATCCTGATTATTGACGACGAAAAAAGTATCCGCTATACCCTGCGTGAAATTCTGGAGTATGAAAAATACCAGGTAGAAGAAGCCAAAGATGGGGAAGAAGGCCTGGAAATGATCACCAGAAACGACTATGATGTCGTGTTGTGCGATATCAAAATGCCCAAGATGGATGGCATGGAACTACTGGCCAAAGCCGCTGAATTAGACAAAGACACCCAATTTATTATGATTTCGGCCCATGGCAACATCGAAACCGCCGTTGAGGCTACCAAAAAAGGCGCATTCGACTTTATTCAAAAGCCACCTGACCTCAACCGTTTGCTCCTCACCGTTCGTAACGCATTGGATAAGTCTAACCTGGTGACGGAAACCAAGGTATTGAAGAAGAAAATCTCCAAGACTTACGATATTGTAGGTGAATCGACAGTGATCCGACGGGTGAAAGAGGCCATCGAGAAGGTAGCACCGACCGAAGCGCGGGTACTTATTACAGGAGCCAATGGAACGGGGAAGGAACTGGTCGCACGTTGGTTACACGAGAAAAGTCACCGAGCCAATGCACCGCTGATAGAAGTAAACTGCGCAGCTATCCCAAGTGAATTGATTGAAAGTGAGCTTTTTGGCCATGAAAAAGGTTCTTTCACTTCAGCCATAAAACAGCGCATCGGCAAATTTGAACAGGCTACGGGCGGTACATTATTCCTGGATGAAATTGGAGATATGAGCTTATCAGCTCAGGCGAAAGTGCTGAGGGCTTTGCAGGAAAGTAAAATTACCCGGGTAGGTGGCGAAAAGGAGATCAAAGTCAATGTGCGGGTTATTGCTGCCACCAACAAAGATTTGCGCCAGGAAATTGAAGCCAACCGCTTCCGCGAAGACCTTTACCATCGCCTAGGCGTTATCCTTATCCACGTGCCCGCCCTGAATGAGCGACGCGAGGACATTCCCCTGCTGGTAGAAAAATTCTTGCGCGATATTGCTGAAGACTATGGCTCTGGACCCAAGAAAATTGAGCCACAAGCATTAGATTATCTAAAAACCCTCAACTGGACGGGCAATATCCGCGAACTCCGCAATGTGGTAGAAAGACTGGTGATTATGAGCGGAACAGAAATTACTGAGGAAGATGCTCGGATTTTTGCCGGTATACGAACGATGTAAAAGCGGATAGTAAGGTAGAAGAGATACCCATAGGATAAGAATACGTAATATAAGATGGTACGCTTATCCTATGGCTCTACTAAAAATTACTTTCTTTGATCAATAAATAATTGGCTATCCACTGAAAAGCGGCAAAACCTAAAATGAATATCGGAGTCAAAACGTTAAATATTTCTCCGGTTATAAAAGTATTCAGTATCGCACCCAGCCCTATAAGTGTCATCACACCGGCATAAATCATCAGTGAATATTTGGACTTAGCAGGGGAAAACATCGCACTATAGGGCAACATCATCGAAAATCCAAAAACGGCAATGGTTAAAAACTTATCGTCACTTGCGATAAAGTAACCAATAACCCCACTCAAAAAAATCAAAAAACTCACCCCAACAAAATTAGAACTCATCTTTTCTTTTTTGTTTAGTAAATGCTTGCCATAAGCATTCAACCGAAGAAATAGATTACTGATGGGGGTAATAATCCAGGTTGAAAATGCAATAATTGAAAGTAATACGATTACTGGAATAAGGTATGGCTGTAGCGTTTCATTGGTTTTTGCTATGGCTTTCAAAACTCTAGTACCGATATAAAAACCAATAATTACGCCCCATTGGTTTTTTTTGGTCAAATTACCAATCCAAAATGAATACTTTAAAAATAATTTATAAAAGATATTATTTGCTTTTAGTGCTTCCACCATTCCAGCTTGGGCGTACTCAAAATTCGGGTCATTTTTTAAGGCTTCTCTGAAATGCGCTAACGCTTTTTTATGATCCCCTTTTTCTAATAAGCTCCAGCCATAATTTGAATGCGTATAAGCATTATTAGGATCTTCTCTTAATGCTCCTTCAATAGTCTTAAAAGCCTCTTCTGTATTATTTAATTTAAGTAAAGCCGTGCTTCTTATATTTAAACCTAAAATATTTTCAGCATCTAGTTCCAATGCTTTATTGGCTAGCTCCAAGGCATTTTCATATTGCTTCCTTGCCAACTTAATAGATGCCCATAATGAAAAACAATCTGCATCGGTTGGATCAAGCTCTAGTGCTTGTTGTATATTTTCTTCAGCGTCATCGTATTCATCTTGTTCTATTAAAATCCTGGCTTTAATATAAAATAAATGTCCAAATTCAGGATTTATTCCAATGGCACTATTAATTAAAGTGCTAGCGTTTTCAATTTTATCTTGTTGAAGATTCACTTCAGACAATAATGAAAGAACATAAGCATCATTCGGATGATCATTCAATAAATCTTTCAATAGCCTTTCAGCTTCCGTGTATTTTTTTTGCTGAATTAATATGCCAACTCTATTGATAATATTTTCAGTCATATTATTTTTTTATTTTTAGATGTAAAAGGATATCATCATACAGCCCTGTATCATTGGCAAATAAGGCAAAATTTTTTGCTGAGGCAAACCATTCCTGAGTACTGGCTTTATGTTTTTTAGTTGCATTCAATAAATCTTTGGTAGTAATTGGCTTAGGAATTCCATCTTCAAACGAAGCCTCCAATTTTTCTTCTATGGCAATATCAATCAATGCTTCGATATCAGCACCCGAAAAATTTTCTAACTTTTTAGATAAAAGACTATAAT
>JAZKGK010000218.1:0-21366 GCA_040385915.1 Bacteroidota bacterium | reverse complement strand
ACTTTCTGTGGCTTCTTTCGCTTCAGCCTCCCATTTACTTATTTTATCTTCAAGATATTTGATTTTATTTAGATCTCCCCCCCCCATTTTTTCTATTAGCAAATCTAAATGTAAGCTATCGCTTATTAATTTTTTATCTCCTTGCGGATCAGTATATCTCAGATTTTCAGTTCTTGCCTTTTGTATGGCCAGATTGAAATGATGATTAGCGTCTACGTTAATAGAATCTATATATGCTTTATATTCTTTACTAGTTTGTTGTTGATTTTGCATCTTGACATTAATGGCATCAAATGTTTTAGTTAGCTCACTAAATTCACCTGGATATTTGGTCTTCAATGCATCTTCTGCCCCTTTGGCCGTTTGTTTAAGAAATTCATTGGCGGTATTCCACTTGTCATTCTCTCCTTTGTCTTTCTCTATCTTGGCATCGTTATGAAGCTTTATTCCTATCGCAACGGCAGCAGCAGCCACTATGGAAATACAGGCCACAATTAGCGCATTGGTAGCCCCAGCGGCAGCGATGGGAACCGCAGGAACTGGATTTATTCTTACGACCAGTTTCTTTTCTATGGTAGCTGCCTCAGATACCAATTTGATATCTAATTTATAGTCACCTATTTCCTTATCTAAAATAATTGTTATAATGCCAGTGGATGAATCGATGATGTTAGTACCAAAGGCGCTCTCAGTACAGGACCATACATATTTAGTTGGATCACCACCCTGGGCTTTTACTTGATAGATTAAGGTAGTGCCTTTGGCTGAGTCGGGCAGTCGGTCGGTAATGATTTCGAGGGGAGATATGCCTGCTCTTACCTTTAACTCAAATCTTTGTGTTCCTTTGATGCTTTTAGTAGCATTAGCATCTACCGCTTCCACTTCAAACGAATAAGTGCCGGGTTCCTCCTGAATAGTACCATACACAAACCCATCACTGGATACATCCAAGCCTTTAGGAAGGTTTCCGGAAATTTTCTTCCAGGTATAAGGTGCCGTTCCTCCGCTAGCCGTTAATTTAACCGGAACATAAGTTGACTGATTAGATGCTTCGGGGAATGTAGCAGTGATGGCAAGGGCAGTCGTTGTCAGGGTGGCATGAGCACTAAATAAATTATTTGCCGGCACGCCGGGGGTATTGTTGCTCGTCAAGCTGCTGGTCAAATAGCCTATTACCAGCTTCTCTTCTGCTTTGATACCAATCGTTCCGGTTATTTTTCTCTCTCCGGTGTAGGCTCTTTCAAACACAAATTGGCCAGCGACTTCTGTTGGTTGGCCGATGTTCCAGGTAAGGAAGTTTTGATAAAAATTGACATTAGCGAGAGGGATTTTTTGCTCTCCCCACTGAATAAATGCATGGGATACCTCTCCATCCGGCGTATATATGGTCAATTCCTTTTTTAAATGAATTTCCGCTTTATCTGTTGCCTCCACGAGGCTATACGTGCCATTCCAAAAGGCAAGCGAATCTCCCAGCGTTTCGCTTTTAGCTCCTTCCGGGCTGTAACAACCTTTCTTTGCATAAACCGCCTGTTTTTTTCCATCGCTGGGCATGATAGAACCTGTACAGCTGGGAGAAAAGCTGTGCTTAGCGTCCAGGAAATCGGCCAGTTTTTTGTTATCCATATTAAAGCTATCAAAGATGGAAAACTGGAGTTGTCCAGATAGCTCTTTTCCTTCAAAATTTAAAACAGCCCCCTCAAATGAAATAACATTGACTTCTTCTTGTTTGTAACTTACCGTTATTTCTATTTCATCTTCGTCTGCTTTTTTCCAGTCAATAGTCAGAATGTCGTAAGCGCCAGTATCGTTGAATAAAAAATAGGTGCCACTCCAAAACCTGAGATCTTTGTTCTTGGTATTTTCAAATTCTGAAACAACGGTTTTAAGGTCAGTGCTTTTTTTTAATTTGTTCTGCAAAAATTTGTCGAATTGTTCTTCAAAATTCCCTGCTGTAGCAAAGGTTTGTGACAGGTCTCGCCAAGCCTTCATATTCACATATAAATAAGTAGGCAAATTCTTTACATTTTGCATGTCCACCCAAAAATCTCTGGCGTGTCGCTGGGAAAGAGGTAATTGTTGTTCGGCTGCTGCTAACATAGGATTTCTTGTTAATAGGTGATTATATGATTATTTGATTGCATTCCAACCTTTGAAGTAGATGACCACTTTCGTTACTTCAGCCATATCCAGTCCGTAATTATTGTCTGTGTATAGCTTGGATTCCTCAATGGTCAAAGTCCAGTCGGCATATATTCCTACCGTACCTAAGAACTCATCATCAATTTTCCCCACATTCTTCATGCCGATAATATTTCCTGTGATGTCTGTTTCAGTCTTAATATTGATGTTATGGTCCAACTCACAATTTACTGGCAGGTGCATGAAAGAATAGGCTTGTCCTTGTGTCCCTATGGCGGGCTTATTCAGTACCGTACTATTTCCCTGATGCACTATTTTTACTGTGAGGTTGGCATGATCGCCTATCAATTCTTTTACTTTGGCCGCTGTCTTAATATTGTCGCCATATTGTGCCCATTGTTCTTTTTCTATTTGTTCGGTAATAGCTTTCTTGAAGTCCTTTTCATTCAACGTCCAATCCTGGCCTATTTTCTCCGTTTTGTCTATATCATACTTCTTGGTCAGGAAGGCTTGCAATTTTCCAATAGTTTCAGCAGGTAAATTGTATTGCTTTACTTTTGTCATGGCAGCCTCGGTCAACTGAAATAAATTTTTTGTGGCACCCACAACAATCGGCTGCACATGATCGATTCTAATACTATGCGATCCGCTCACATTGGCCAATGCCAACTGGTCAAAGGCTTCTGGCTTCTGATATACTGTTGAGAAGGATAAATTGTACACTTTAACTTCTTCATTATCAGTCTCTTGTTTGTCTTCTGGTTTAGGTAGTCTATCAGCCAGGATGTCAATCAGTCGGAGATCTTCAATTTTTACGTGTACAGAACTATATATTTGAGAACTATCCGGAAAAGGCTGATAGGCACTTTGCTGATTAGCAAAATAGTTTGTTTCTATGCGGATAATATCTTCAAATTTTTTAGTGAGTGTGTCTACTGTTTGGTTGGTTGGTTTCATGCCAAGCCATAAACTTTCTTTTTTTTCTTCCTGCAATGTTTGACTTAAACCATCGGTATAGGTGAGGTAAAATATTTTCCGGTTTATCAAATACAAGTCTTCCATGGCTTTTTCAATCATATCCTGATAGAGTATGGCATAGTAGGCTACAGTGGAGGTAGAATAGGGCGTTAGCTCTTGCTTTTCATCTTTTGCCACTTTCAGGGCTTCAGTAGCTTCATTAAAAGCTTCCCTGTATTTTTGATAGTGCGCTACATTCAGGTTGTAGGTAAGGATAGCTTCCCCGTTTTTTAGGACTGTGTTTTTCAATCTATTTAAGACAACAGCACCTGTTTCTAAAATATCGGCATCCAGGGAGGCTTTAAGCTTGCCCAATTCCGCTTGCATCTTACTCGCATCAATCATCAGGAGTTTCATCTTTTGCTCCGCTAAAATTTCCCCATGACTGTCATATGTGTACTGACCTTGGAGAGTAATCTCACTTAAGTCATTCTGCCAGTTGGTAAATTTGTCTATTTCGTAAGTTTTGTCTACATCTTGCCCATCCACTTTTATTGTGTCGAAACCATCTTTCAAAAAATTGGCTAGTTGAACTCCTCCCATAAGTACCCCTTCACCACTCGTTATTCCGGTAAAGGCAAGCATTTCCAAGCCTTTCGTAATGTCTTCAAACTTGCAATTGAAATGGTCAGTAATGGCAGTTTTTAGTTTGTCTCCAAACTTGGTCACCCCAACAATGGCGTCAGTTAACTCTTCTGACGTATTGTCTACCTCCACTTTCTCTTCTTTTACTTTCTTTAGCATGTCCAAATAAGCCTTTTCATAAAATCCCTTGGCTATTTCCAGGTGCTGTATTTTCTCTTGCTTAGAGATATTTCGTTCGTGCGCTTGGTCATATTTTCCTGCCAGGCTAAAGAAAGTCTTTTCAAAATTAAGCCGGCTGTTATAAGACGTGGTAAAAGTTTTTTTCAGCTCCTCAATAGTTATTCGCGGTACAAAGTTATCGGCATCGCCAAAATAGGTTTTATTCTTATCGCATCTCATCCAGTATATATTTGCTTCACTTAGTATTTTGCCTTTGGGGGTAGCATCTGTAAAGTTGTTAAGCACCTCGGTGAGCCATTTTAATGTGGTTTTTATTTCTTCCCAGTTATGCGCATCGGTGTAGGTAATTTCTCCTTGAATAAATCCTTGCGGGGAATTTAATAGATACCAGTATTTGATCTTTTGAAGTAATTTAAAGCAGAAGACCTGGTCGAAATAGTTTCCAAGCGCACTCGATTCCATGTCCGAGTTTTCATTATAGGCCCCATCTTCTCCGAAGTCAGCAGAGGGGGCTTCATCACCCTTAGGCCCTTGCGGCCATGGCTTCGTACCGTCAGTCGGATTTTTCTGGTAATTATCATTACCTGCTTTACTGACTTTGAATTTCATCCACCCACCTTTGCCCCAATTTCCGCCTGGTCCGGGGCATCCTGACACGCCTTTCTTTCCGCCCGCAATAGCTATTTTGATGTTATCCTTATTGTTCTCCGTTTGATAAATAAGGCTGATATGGCCCCCTGTTCCTCCCTCTCCGCCTTTGCCTGCCGTACCTCCTTTGCCTCCTGGCTTCCCATCGGTAGGTTCTGAGTCAATATATTCGACCGATTTGTAGTAAGGAGCATTGAAAATGCGTCCTGCATACTCCTGTACCACATGACTTTTGCCCTCATCTCCATCGTATCCGATAGCACCGTTTCCACCCCAGCCACCTGGGTAGCCAGTCCCACCAGTGGCTAATAGATTGAGCGTGTTACCAATGGTCATGTGGCTACAGGCTATTTCAATATTGCCCGCGCCTGGCCCCGTAGTTCCATAGTATTTGCCAACCAATTTCGCTAAAGTATCCCCATCCCTTCCGTGGGTGCCATCGTGGTCAGTGTTTATAATAATGTTTTTAAAATCTTCATTTATTTCGTCTTTGTTAAAATATTTGGAATCAATCTCCTGACTCACATCAATGGTTGCTTCTCCAGTATTAATAAAAAGGTTTTTACAATAGAGCTTAATGTCCCCTCCGGGTATTTTTATGGTGTCTGTAATCGTAAGGTTTAAAGCGAAGATGGTAAGGTTCTTATTGGTGTCTATTCCAATCACGTATTCTCCCAGGGGCGCTTTGTAGTCGGCTGACGCTATGGTCAGGTTGGGCAAAGTGCTGTAAATGATTCTTCGTCTCGTGATCTTGAAATTGATTTGACTGTTGTCTGCAACCTCAGTTTCATAAAAATCAGGATTGGTATTGGTATAGGGAGTTACGGTTTCTGGATTTGGGTCTGTTTCAGCCACTGTTTTCATAGGTGTTTATGAATGAGCGCGAAAGATAGATTAATAGCTGATTTTTTATAGGGCTGGACTGAAAAAAAAATATAAAAGAAGTTCAAAAACAAATAAAAAACATCTTAATTTGTTTACTTAATCACCGTATCTATGGCTACTTTCCGTTTTTTCACCCTGTTTTTTTGCTGTATTATCTTTTTGTTATTTATGCAATCCTGCGAGCCTAAAGCTGCTTCTACAGAGCAAAGCGCCGTTACGGAAGAACGGGCTGCAACTAACGAAGTGACGAAGCCCACGTTTGAAACACCAGCCAATTTTCAGTCTCAATTCAAAGAAATTTGGCAAGCCTATCTTGCTATAAAAGACGCGCTGGTCTTGTCTGACCCGCAGCAAACGCGTGAGAAAGCGGGCGCTTTTGTAGCCGTTCTACATCAGGCAGATACCGCTTTGCTTGAGTCAGCAACCAAGAAAATGTGGATTGAAAGAGAAAAAAGTTTGGCTAATGGAGCCGCAGCAATCAAAGGCGGAAAAACGATAGGCGAGCAGCGGGCAGCCTTTGAATCGCTTTCCGAAGAGATTTATGGGCTGGTGCGCGAAGTGGGGGCAAGTGGCACCACCGTATATAAACAATATTGCCCCATGGCTTTCGACAGCAAAGGGGCTTTTTGGCTAAGTGCCGACAAAGAAATCAAAAATCCTTATTTCGGCGATGCTATGTTATCATGCGGTCAGGTGCAGGAAGAACTGCATTTTAAGTAGTTGTCTTTCCCTGTTTTTCATACAGCAATTCAATAATTCCATCCTTTAAGCCCAAGTTAGGCACAAGCATTTCCGAAGCATTGGCCCATCGCATAGCCGAGAGGTAAATTTCGGCTGCCGGTACAATCACGTCTGCCCGGTCAGGATTCAATTGCAGTTTATTAATTCGATCTTCTAGCGACAGCGAGGCAATGTAGGCTTTTACCCGTTCAATATCTTCCCAAAAAATGGTCGCCGATTGGGGATTAGCCATTTCGTAAATCTTGCTGATGTTGCCTCCCGTTCCCATAGCTAAGGGAGGTCGGTCATCCTGGGGCACATGTTCCTGTAGCCATTGTTTCATCTTCTTCCATTCCGCTGGCGATTCGGTTTGCTCCAATTGCCGCACCGAGCCTATTTTGAATGAACGACTGGCTACTTTTTGGTAGTTGGCGTACAGGTTTATTTCAGTGCTTCCCCCACCCACGTCAATGTGCAAGTGCGCACGGTCGTCTTGCAAGGCTTGCCTAACTACCCGACTAATGATTTCGGCCTCCTTTTTACCATCAATCACCTGAATTTTCATACCTAGCGTTTGCCATACCTTGTCTACGATGGCTGCCGAGTTTTTCGCTTCCCGCATGGCCGAGGTAGCACAAATAAGGTAGTCTTCTACTTCATGCAATTCTATCAGTAACTTGAAACAGTGAAGGAGTTTGATGAAGCGGGCTTCGCTTTCGGGACTAATTTGCTGAATCGTAAAAACGTCGTGTCCTAAGCGTAAGGCAAAGCGAACGTACTCTACTTTTTTAAAAGATACGTGACCAGCGTACTCCAATACCGAGCTAATCTGAAGCCGGGCAGCATTGGAGCCGATGTCAATAGCGGCAAGTTTCAATGAATATCAGGTTTTGGATGAATAAGCAGCCTAGCCATACAGAGGCCATAAATATCTTGTAAAACTGCTCACCTCAAAATTAACAAAAGATAATGAAGCAAGGTCAGTATTAGGCCAACAATAGAGTAAAGGACTATTTTACCTTGTTCAAAAACAGAGGTTTTTTCGGGTCTAATTTTTTTTCATATAAATACTTTCTATACATTTGTGGCACTTATCAAGAAAGATGGAGGGATTGGGCCCTGTGAAGTCTTAGCAACCTATTATCAAGTACAATTAACAATTAATAATTAACAATGATCACTTGTCATTGTTAATTGTTAATTGATCCCTGTTCATTGTTACTGGTACAAGGTGCTAACTCCCACTCTGTTATTAAATCAGAGAAAGATAAAACCGAGCAGTTCCTCAAAACCCTGCCTTTCCGATAAGCTTTACAATTAACAATTAACAATGATCAATTAACAATGATCTATGTTTATTGTTAACTGTTCATTGTTTATTGTAAACTGTTAATTGATAAAATATGAACATTAATAACTTTCTACAGAAGCGTATTCTGGTTCTTGATGGTGCTATGGGCACGATGATACAACGGCATAATCTCACGGATGCCGACTATCGGGGTGAACGGTTTAAGGACTTTCCTCACGAATTGAAAGGTAATAATGACTTGTTGTCGCTTACTCAGCCGCAGATCATTAAAGATATTCACAGCCAATACTTTGCCGCAGGAGCCGACATTGTCGAAACCAATACCTTTAGCGGAACGTCCATCGCCATGGCCGATTACCACATGGAAGATTTGGTGTACGAACTCAATTACGAATCAACCCGGTTGGCCAAAGAAGCTGCCGACGAATTTACCCGCGCCAATCCCGACAAACCGCGCTTTGTAGCCGGTTCTATCGGGCCAACCAACCGTACCGCTTCTCTTTCTCCCGATGTCAATAACCCCGGCTACCGTGCCGTTACCTTCGATGATTTGGTGGAAGCGTATACCGAACAGGTGCGTGGCCTGCTGGACGGCGGAGCTGATATTTTGCTGGTAGAAACAATCTTCGATACGCTGAATGCCAAAGCAGCCCTTTTTGCTATTGAACAATATTTTGAGACTATCGGGAAGCGCATTCCCGTCATGGTTTCCGGAACGATTACTGATGCCAGTGGCCGCACCTTGTCCGGACAAACGGTAGAAGCATTCCTATATTCAGTTTCCCACGTTCCACTGATGAGCGTAGGTTTCAACTGCGCTTTAGGAGCGGATTTGTTGCGCCCTTATTTAGAAGAATTGGCCGAAAAAGCGCCTTTCTTTGTTTCTGCTCACCCAAATGCCGGTTTGCCCAACGAATTTGGGGAATACGATGAGTCGCCGGAATACATGGCCTCGGTTATTGAAGATTTCCTGAAACATAACTTTATCAATGTCATTGGTGGCTGTTGCGGTACTACGCCCGACCATATTCGCGCCATTGCGGAAGTGGCAGCCAAATACCAACCCCGCCTGATTCCCACCAATGAGCATTTGCCTAAGTATAGCGGACTAGAGCCATTAAAAATATTTGGTGATAATAGCTTCGTAAACATCGGCGAACGGACCAACGTGACTGGTTCCAAAGCCTTTGCCCGTATGATTAAAGCGGGTGATTATGAGGCGGCACTGGCCGTAGCCCGTAGCCAGGTAGAAGGAGGCGCCCAAGTGATTGACGTCAATTTGGATGAAGGCATGCTCGATTCGGAAGAGATCATGAAGGTATTTCTCAACCTGATTGCTTCTGAACCAGACATTGCCAAATTGCCCATCATGATCGACTCCTCGAAGTGGTCAGTGATTGAGGCCGGTTTGAAATGTGTGCAAGGAAAATCCATTGTCAACTCCATTTCGATGAAAGAAGGGGTGGAGAAATTTAAGGAGCATGCCCGCAAGGTGAAGCGCTACGGTGCCGCCGTAGTGGTAATGGCCTTCGACGAACAAGGCCAGGCCGATAATTACGAACGCCGCATTGAAATATGTAAGCGAGCGTACGATATTCTGGTCAATGAGGTTAATTTCCCACCCGAAGATATCATTTTTGACCCCAATATCCTGACTGTTGCTACGGGGATTGAAGAACACAATAACTACGCAATTGATTATGTACGGGCTACGGAATGGATTAAAAACAATTTGCCTTATGCCAAAGTAAGTGGTGGGGTAAGTAATATCTCCTTCAGTTTCCGGGGCAACGAAGCGGTAAGAGAAGCCATGCACTCAGCCTTCCTGTACCGCGCCATCCAGGCTGGTATGGATATGGGTATCGTAAATGCCGGTCAGTTAGCCGTGTACGAAGACATTCCTAAAGAACTGCTGGAAAGGGTAGAAGACGTACTATGGAACCGTAGAGAAGACTCGACCGAACGACTGGTAGAATTTGCCGAAAGCATTAAGTCGAAGGGAAAGGAGCAGGTGAAGGATGAAGCCTGGCGGAATGTATCGGTACAACAGCGACTTTCGCACTCCCTAGTAAAAGGGCTGGTGGAGTATATTGACCAGGACATAGAAGAAGCCCGCCAGCAATATGACAAGCCTTTGCAGGTAATTGAAGGGCCACTGATGGACGGAATGAACATTGTGGGCGATTTGTTTGGCGAAGGCAAGATGTTCCTGCCCCAGGTAGTAAAAAGCGCCCGGGTAATGAAAAAAGCGGTGGCTTACCTATTGCCTTTCATTGAAGCAGAAAAACTAAGAAACCAGCAAGCGGCTTTGGCAGGTACCGAAGAAGCAACCGGCCAAAGCGACAACGCGGGTCGAATACTGATGGCTACCGTAAAAGGGGACGTTCATGACATTGGCAAAAACATCGTAGGCGTTGTGCTAGGCTGTAATAATTACGAAGTGATCGACCTGGGTGTGATGGTTTCCTGCGATAAAATCCTAGCTGCCGCCAAAGAACATAAGGTCGATATTATTGGTTTAAGTGGCCTTATCACGCCTTCGCTGGATGAGATGGTACACGTAGCCAAGGAAATGGAACGCAATGGCTTCACCATTCCGCTGTTGATTGGTGGCGCTACTACCTCGCGTATTCACACGGCTGTAAAGATTGCTCCGCACTATTCAGGGGCTGTGGTACACGTATTGGATGCAAGCCGTAGCGTGCCAGTAGCGGGTAAGTTGGCTAACATGCAGACCAAAGATGAGTTTTTTGCCGACATCAAAGCCGAATATCAAAAGCTGCGCGAAGACCACGCTTCCCGGCAGAAGGACAAGAATTACATTGCCATTGACAAAGCTCGGGACAAAAAAGCCCCAATCAAGTGGGAGGAAACGGTTATTCATAAGCCTGCTTTCCTAGGCAATCGTTATTTCGAAGAATATGACCTGGCCGAAATTGCTCGCTATATTGACTGGACGCCTTTCTTCCAAACTTGGCAGTTGAGCGGCAAATACCCCAAAATTTTCGACAACGAAGTAGTGGGAGCCGAAGCCAAAAAACTGTTCGACGATGCCAATAAGCTTTTGCAAGAAGTCATTGATAATAAATTGCTGAAGGCCAATGCCGTGGTTGGGTTCTATCCAGCTAACTCAGTAGAGGATGACATTATCCTCTATGATTTTGAGGAAAAAGAAGTAGTAACCGTTTGCGACAAACACGGCGAACACCGGCACAAGCACTATGGCGTTCGTCACGTACTGCGCGAAGAGCACGATTCTACTGCCACGCCCTACCAAACTTTGTCGGTACTGCACCACTTGCGCCAACAAGGCCAGAAAGCCGCTACCTTGCCAAACCTTTGCCTGACTGACTTTATAGCACCGGTAGAATCTGGCCAGACTGACTATATCGGCGCTTTTGCTGTAACCGCAGGGATTGGTATTGAAGCACTGGTAGAGAAGTTCGAGAAAGATCACGATGATTATAACAGCATTATGATCAAGGCCATAGCCGACCGCCTAGCCGAAGCTTTTGCCGAACTAATGCACGAACGCGTGCGGCGTGAGTTCTGGGGATATGCTAAGGAGGAGAAATTCACCCCAGAAGAAATGATTGATGAAAAATACCAGGGTATCCGTCCGGCTCCCGGCTATCCGGCTTGTCCCGACCATACCGAGAAGCGGACTTTATTCGACCTGTTGGACGCAGAGAAGCGCATTGGCATCCAACTGACGGAGAGCTATGCGATGTACCCTGCTTCTTCAGTCAGTGGCTGGTTCTTCTCACACCCCGAATCGAAGTACTTTGGCTTAGGTAAAATAGCCAAGGATCAGGTCGTAGATTATGCCAACCGGAAAGATATGTCCTTAGAAGACATTGAACGCTGGCTTTCTCCCAACCTGAATTATGATATCTAGTCTTGTTCTGGAATTTTAATAAAATCTATTCGCTAATACTTTTAACAAATGGTTACTATTATTATTGATTATGAATCGGAAGAGCTTCCATCGATAGAGGTCACTTTTGAAAGCGGAATTTTCGTAGGCAAAACCTTTCGCAGCACCTTGAATCCCTGTGGTATTCAGACTTGTGAATGCGGAAATATTTATGTGGATTTTGAGCTGGTGACTTCTGACAAGGAGAACGAAGAATCGGACGAGATGGAAGTGCTGGAAGATGACTTCTTCTGTGGACATCTGAACATCAACGAAAATGAGGTTGATATTTATTCGGATGATTTTGATTTCGAGTCAGAACCTGAGGAGGAAGATGACACGGAGAGTCTGATCTCTATGGAAGAAGCTTTTGCCACCCAATTGTCTCAGGAACTTACCAGCGAGGACTGGTCTACTCTCTATGGTTTTTTCCTGGCTATGAAGACGGTTGGATCTGAAATGGCTGATCCTGAACATATCATCGCTGAATTTAATCGCTTTGAAGTCGAGGAAGGCTTGCCCATAGGATACAGCGAGGTATTTCCCTATGCCATGCCGGAATCGATGCCTATCGGAGAAGTAAATTATCTGATGAACGATGCTTATTACTTGCAAAGCGGTTCGCGTACCACCGAAGTAAGTCTAATTATTACGCCTTTTATGGGGGAGGAATTGAAGCTGACCGATCCAGATGCAATGGATGAAGTGCCGGAGCTGATTGTGAAGTACAATTATATCACGAAAGATATTCAAGTGGTGGAGGAAATGCCTGAAAGCCTTCATACTACCGAGGTGTTGTTGGATACCTTGCGAGGTTTGGAAGAGGTAGCGCAGAGGTTCGGCGAAAGGCATCAGAGAATGCGTAAAATTTACCAAAGCTATCTGAAAAGAGTTGGCGTTGAGTTCAATTCTAATCCTAAAAAGATGCTCGCTTCGCGGAATGTGACTGCGCCACCTAAACTGGCTGGAAGGAACGATCCTTGTCCTTGCGGTAGTGGCAAAAAATACAAAAAATGTTGCGGTGCCTGAGTAGCTAGTGCAGACGCGAGTGGTGTCACGACTATAACCATCATCACTAGAGTCCTCGCTAGAGTCCTCGCTAGAGTCGTGGCACCACTTTAACAACTCAGGTAAAAGACCACTAACTTGTTTTAACCTTCAATAACAATCGTATGGCAACAACAAATTTGCGCCAAAAATGGACATACGACGAGATGGTGGAAAAGCTACCAGCCGAATCCCGATACGAAATTATCAACGGTGAACTAAATGATATGAGCCCAGCACCTAGTCCTGAACATCAATCTATCCTTAAAAAGCTTTTCAAGAAATTGGATTCCGTAGTGGAGAGCCTGGCTTTGGGTGAAGTGAGTTTCGCACCTTATGACGTTATCTTAGACCAGAATAATGTTGTTCAACCTGATATTTTCTTTGTCTCTAAAGAAAATACTGGTAAAATAACTAAAAAGGGTTTTGGTAGTGTCCCAGACCTAGTGGTAGAAATTCTTTCCCCTTCTTCTTATTACCGGGATACAGTAGAGAAAAAAGATTTATATGAGCGTTTTGGGGTGAAAGAATACTGGATTATTGATCCAGCCAATCGTGTTATCGAAGTATTTACGCTACAGGAAAACAAGTACCAGCTGCACGTTTTCGTGGCGGAGGAGGGCAAAGTGACTTCTGTCGTTTTAGCTGGTTTTGAGGCTGATATAAACGATATTTTTGGTCATATCCAACCTGAGAACAATTAACAATTAACAATTAACAATTAACAATTAACAATTAACAATATTTACTGATTGACCGAGATTTTATATTATCTGCTAATCCGCACATCTACTAATCTACCCATCTACTAAATCTACCCATCTGCCTTATTCATGACCAAAGTAACCGAATACATCAAGAACGCCCAAAAGACCCTTTTTTCGTTCGAAATCCTGCCGCCGCTCAAAGGCGAAAGTGTTCACCAGCTTTTTGAATCTATCGAGCCGCTGATGGAGTTTAAACCTCCTTTTATCGATGTAACCTACCACCGCGAGGAGTACGTGTACAAAATCCGGGAAAATGGTTTGATGGAAAAGATTGTCACGCGTAAAAGACCTGGAACCGTAGGTATTTGCGCAGCTATTATGAACCGCTTCAAGGTTGATGCCGTTCCCCACGTGATTTGCGGAGGATTTACCAAAGAAGAAACCGAAAATGCACTCATTGACCTGAATTTCCTTGGTATAGACAATGTACTGGTTCTCCGGGGCGATCATATCAAGTCTGAGGCTGGTTTTACGTCTGAACCTGGTGGACACCGGTACGCGACTGAACTGCTGGAACAAGTAGACCGAATGAATAAAGGTAAGTATCTGGATGATGATGTGCTGAAGCCAGTGCCGACAGACTTTTGTATTGGTGTTGCGGGTTATCCAGAAAAGCATTTCGAAGCGCCTAATCTGAATGCCGATATCAAATGGCTGAAGAAGAAAGTGGATTTGGGAGCCGAGTATATTGTGACCCAAATGTTTTTTGATAACCAGAAATTTTTTGATTTCGTGAATAAATGCCGGGAAGAAGGAATCAATGTGCCCATTATTCCGGGTCTGAAGCCAATTACTACCCGCAAGCAGATTTCTGTATTACCCCGCATTTTTCACTTAGATATTCCTGAAGAATTGGCTGATGAGATTACGAAATGTAAATCTGATGCGGATGCCCGGAAAGTGGGTGTGGAGTGGGGAATCAAGCAGTCGAAAGAATTGATGGCTTTTGGCGTTCCACTGTTGCACTACTATTCTATGGGCAAATCAGACAATATTAAAGCCATTGCCTCGGCCTTGTTCTAATACCTATGAAAATCATCGAATGCCCGCGCGATGCCATGCAGGGCCTGCACGACTTCATTCCTACCGAATGGAAGGCGGCTTATCTGAATGTGCTGCTGCAAGTGGGCTTCGATACCCTGGACTTTGGCAGCTTTGTCTCGCCCAAAGCCATTCCGCAGATGCGCGATACTGCCGAGGTGCTGGAGCAACTGAAACTGGAAACAACCGCTACTAAACTGCTGGCCATCATTGCTAACCTTCGGGGAGCTGAACAGGCCAGTAGTTTTGGACAAATCACTTATCTCGGATTCCCCTTATCAGTTTCTGAGACTTTTCAGCAACGGAATACCAATAAATCTATTGCGGAAGCCTGGCGCGAGATAGAGCAAATGCAACGGCTTTGCCAGCAGCACAACAAACAATTAATCGTCTATCTCTCCATGGGCTTCGGCAATCCTTATGGCGACCGCTATAGCCCAGAAATAGTAGTTGCACAAGTAGCTCAGCTTGCCGAACTGGGCGTCAGTATCGTGGCACCTTCTGACACAGTAGGAAACGCCAGCCCCGAAAGTATTGATCGCCTGTTCCGTCAGTTGATTGCTGCTTTTCCGGCCATAGAGTTTGGCGCCCATCTGCATTCGATACCCCACACGGTAACCGAAAAGATAGACGCCGCTTATCAGGCCGGTTGCCGCCGTTTCGATGGAGCAATCAAGGGCTTCGGTGGCTGCCCTATGGCGACAGATGAACTGACCGGAAATATCCCTACAGAACAACTCATAGCCATTCTGGAAAGCAAAGGCCTGGATTTGAAACTAGACAAGTCTACATTTGAACAAGCCTACCACCTAGCAGATCAAGTATTTAAGTAGAGTGGACTTAATGGTAATGGATAACTCATAAACTCATCCACATCTAAACTCATAGACTCAAAGGATGCGCTATTTTTCTATTTTTTGGGTAATCATATTTGTGTTGTTCGCGGCACTTCAGTTGAACGATCCCGATCCGTTGGTTTGGATGCCTATTTATCTGTATGCTGCATTGATGGCTGGATTAGCAGCGGCTGGCAAGTTCAATATTCCCGCCTTGGTCGTTGGTGCAGCCTTTTACCTGATTGGTGCGATCTACTTATTTCCCTCTTCTGTGGGCGATTGGCTTCATCATGAAGAGCAGGCAAAATCATTACAAATGACGTTGCCTTTTGTGGAAGAAGCCCGTGAGTCAATGGGATTGATGATTTGTTTCCTGGTCTTGGCTTTCTATCTATACGTAGCCTTCAACAAGAGCCGTAAGCTTTGAGCAATGAGTCTTGAGGTATCAGCTTATTCGGCTTGTATTTACTCCGCTGGTCTTAGCGGACGCTCACTGCCTCGTCTGGTCTTAGCGTCCGCTAAGACCTCTCATCGATTGAGCATCTGCTCAAATTACCAGAAAGAATCATAATTCTTTACCAGAAATCAAGCGGACGCTTGGCTAGTGTTGGGTCTAAGCGGACGCTAAGACCAGACGGAGTAGCTTAAAGCTCAAAGCTTATAGCTCAAAGCTGCCTTCCTACTCCTCTTCCACTGTAATCCTATGTCCTTCAATAGCTAATACAGCGGGTGTGAAAATAGCTTCAGCTTCTTCCTGAAAGGGGTGTAGTTCCTGGTAACGGGACGAATAGTGCCCTAATACCAACTTTTTGACTTTCGCCAGGCGCGCAATGGTAGCCGCTTGTTTGGCCGTGCTATGAAATGTTTCCCCAGCCCTTACCGCTTCATCATCCAGAAAAGTAGATTCGTGGTATAGTAAATCCACCGCTTGAATTTGCGGAACGATTGCCTCGTTATAACGGGTGTCCGAGCAATAGGCATAGCTCCGACTTTTGCGGGGAGGCAAAGTAAAGTCTTCATTTTTCATCAATACATTTCCCTCTTCATCCATTACGTCTAGTCCTTTTTTTAGGATAATGAGGTTGACTAGGGAAATGCCATTGGGAAGCACGTCTTTGCGCAGTCGATGCCTTTTGGGCTTTTCTCGGAATAGGAAACCAGCACAATTGATCCGGTGAATGAGAGGAATGGTTTCTACGGTTAGCCAGTCATTTTCCAGAATTACCTTTCTTGCTTCAGTATCAATTTCATGAAAGCAAATGCGATAGTTGAGTCGGGTATCGGAATATTTTAATTGCAGCGTAATGATTTCCGCTAAACCGATTGGGCCATAGAGGTAAAGGTCATCTGTACGTTTGTGCAGGTGCATCGTAGAAATGAGCCCGGTCAGGCCAAGGTAGTGGTCGCCGTGTAGGTGGCTGATGAAAATATAGTGAATGCGGTTGGGGCGAATCTTAAACTTACTCAATTGCATTTGCGTCCCTTCGCCGCAATCAATGAGGAAATAAGATTGGTCAATTTGAAGGATCTGCGCAGTAGGATGCCGGTTATGAGCAGGTATGGCTGCGTTG
Organism: Bacteroidota bacterium; assembly: GCA_040385915.1. Taxonomy (GTDB): domain Bacteria; phylum Bacteroidota; class Bacteroidia; order Cytophagales; family ES-bin-26; genus ES-bin-26. The sequence continues at coordinate 4,699 of JAZKGK010000218.1, read as the reverse complement.
CATCCCAGTATAGTTAGTTCAAAAATCAAGATACACAATCATTCAACTGAACACCAATAGCGTTTATAGGAATGGCTATACTTCCTTTACCATTCCTATAAACGCTTAATTTTATGTAGCTTATGAGATTTACTTGTCAGAATCGCCTTTGCGTAGATCGTTCTCTAGTTCATTCATAAATACAGTATCTACGGCTTCTTCCACTGTCGGAACCAATTCCAGTACTGTATTCAGTTGAGAAATTTTGATCAATTTCATGACGTGATCAGTAACGCCAGCCAAGATAAAAGATCCGGTGGCATCCTTGCAAAGCCGGTTGGCAATCAATAAGGCGCTCAGGCCGGAGGAATCCATATATTTTACCTGAGAAAGATCAGCAATAATATTTTTATTGCCTTCCGCATTCAAGGTCACAAATTCCGTTTTGAGTTGTGGAGAAAGTGTAGCATCCAGTTTCGTTTCGTTCAACTGAAGCAAGGTATATTTTTCCTGCTTGTCTATGGTGTATTTCATGGGTTGCGAAATGTGTTAAAATGAATCTACGTTTGAATTAGTACAAGTGAAGCAGCTAGATTACTTGCTGAATATTGCCTTCTATGCGTTGCAAAATATTTTGATTGTCTGTTTTAATGAATTTTTCTCCCGTTACTTTTTCGTATAACTCAATGTAACGGTCGGAGACGCTGCTTACCCAGCCTTCAGTCATTTCTGGAATCACTTGCCCCTCTTTCCCTTGAAAGTGATTGGCTATCAGCCATTCTCTTACAAATTCTTTGGAAAGTTGTTTTTGGGTTTCGCCTTTATTCTGTCGTTCTTCGTAGCCATCGGCGTAGAAGTAGCGGGAAGAGTCAGGGGTATGAATTTCATCAATCAGGTAAATAGTATCGCCAGACTTGCCAAACTCGTACTTGGTATCTACCAGAATTAAGCCGCGGGTTTTGGCCATTTCAGTGCCGCGTGCAAACAGGGCAAAGGTATATTGCTCTATCTGAGCATAATCGCTGGACGAAACCAAGCCTTGGGCAATAATGTCTTCCCTGGAAATATCTTCGTCGTGTCCTTCTTTGGCCTTGGTGCTCGGGGTAATGATGGGTGAAGGTAGTTTGTCATTTTCCTTCAATCCTTCGGGAAGGGTTACTCCGCACAAAGTCCTTTTTCCTGCTTTGTATTCGCGCCAGGCGTGCCCAGCCAAATAACCCCGAATAACCATTTCTACCGGAAAAGGCTCGCACCGGATACCTATGCTTACGTTAGGATCGGGTACTTGCAGCAGCCAATTGGGAACGATGTCGGCAGTGGCTTGCAGAAATTTAGCGGCAATTTGGTTCAATACCTGCCCTTTATAAGGAATGGGGCGGGGCAATACTACGTCAAAAGCAGAGATGCGGTCGGAAGCAACAACAACCAACTTATCTTCAAAGAAATAAACATCTCTTACTTTTCCCCGGTAAAAATTTGTCTGTTTTTTGAAGTGAAAATTGGTTTCAGTGATGGCGTTCATTCCTTGATAAAAAAATTTGAAAGGTAAATCTAACAATTTTTCAGCAAACACTTAGCCTCCAAATAAGATCCCCTCATTCACCTATCTATTCTACTCGGTTCGCATCCATTTTCTATATAGGGCGTTTTGCTCATCAGAGGCGTTGGGTAGTTTTTCCAGGTGGTAATTGCTGTTGTTGTAGCGGCCTAGCGTAATGTCCAGTTCCTTTAAATCTCCTCCCCGGTTTACTGTTAGCTTTATTCTGTCGCCTACTTTTTTGGTAGAAATCAATCGGTTAATATCATCGGTCAGCCGGATGCCGTCCAGTGCAATTAACTCGTCATGAGCGTTTAGGCCGCCCTGGTAGGCACAGGTGCCGCGCATTACCGACGCAACCGTGAGTTTGCCGCCGCTCATCGCGGTAGCTGCCCCGAGGTAGGGATCATTTTTGCCTTTGTTATAATTTACCAACTGTAGCCCGACCGGGTTGAAGAAGGTGTTGAAATCAACGAGCTCTGTACCAAAAACGTATTTGCTAAAAAAGTCTTCCATACTCTTTCCTGCCACTGCTTCTACGGCCTTCTGAAACTCCTCGTCGGTAAAGCCGCGCTTCTGTTTTTTGTAGTATTCATCCCACAGATAGCGCATTACGTTGTCAAGATTTTTCTGGCCTTGGGTACTATGTAAAATGGCTAGGTTAAGCAGGTTGCCCAGCATACTTCCTTTGGAATAGTAGGAAATGGTGGTGTTTCCTGAGTTTTCGTCCGGTCGGTAGTATTTAATCCAGGCATCCCAGCTCGCCTCCGCTACTGACTGAACGCGGTTGCCCGGTGCATTTTCTACCCCATTTATTTCGGTCGTGAGCATAGTCAGATACTGATCGGGAGTAATGAGTTTAGCACGACGTAGCAGATAGTTGCCGTAGAAACTGGTAAACCCTTCGGAAACCCATAATAGGTGCGTATAGTTTTCATTTTCGTAGTCGAATGGACCTAGTGCTTTGGGTCGGATGCGTTTTACATTCCACAAATGAAAGTATTCGTGCGCGACCAGATTCAGGAAACCGGTATAGCTGGTTTCAAACTGATAACCTGTGCGCGAAGTTTGCAAGGTGGTAGAGTTGAGGTGCTCCAATCCGCCGCCACCACCTACGATGTTGTGAACAATAAAAAGGTAGTCTTTGCAGGGATGCTCGCCTACGACTGTCGTCGCTTCTTCCGTAATTTTTTTCATATCGCCCAGCAAGCGTTCGGCGCTGTAGTTGGCATCGCCGTACATGGCTACTGTGTGTGGTACATTAGCTGCCGTAAATGTCAGCAGCTTTTGTGTACCTATTTCAATGGGAGAATCGACCAGGATATCGTAATTGGGTACATTGTATTGGAATTGATTTCCTTTGGCTAGCTCTAATCCAGTAGAGATTTCGGTCCAGCCCTGGTAGGGTTTGATGGTGAGCGTAGAAGGCAAATCCAACATTTGGGCAGGGTACATAAATATGCTTGCCCCGTTGAGGTAGCCGTGTGAAGCGTCGAGAAAGCTGGTGCGCACGCTGAGTTCGTAAGCGTATACCTTATAGGTAAGGCGAACTTCTTTGGCTGAATGGAGATAAACCCGCCAGGTGTTTTTGTTGATTTTTTCTGTTTTTACTTTCCCATCGTTGGCCATGAAGTGCTCTACATTTTTTGCATACTCTCTTATTAAGTAAGAGCCGGGCGTCCAGACGGGCATTTTAATGTCGAGGTATTCGCGCTTGTCCAGGTCAGTAAGCCGCATTTCCACGTCGAAATAGTGGGTGTGCGGTTCGTCCATAGACAGGACATAGGACAGTTTGGGGGTGGCAAAGGTGTTGGAAAGTAGGAAGAAAAGAAACCAGGTAAACAGCAGCCGTTTTTTCATGTTCCTTGATTTAGTTATAAAGAAATGTCACCTAGCGAAAGCAAGAGATATTCTTTCGCTAGGGAAGTGTTAGGCACTCACCATTTTAGTCTATTCCTTCAATGCGATTTGGAAATACATTGACCAGTTTATGGGTTTCGTTAAGAGCCACTACCTGTTCCCAAGCTGCAGATAGCGTAGCAAACAACGTTTCCATTTTCATATTACTGCACCGGATATGAATAACCTTGGGCGGCGATGCCATCAGTAAAATCCGATTAGAAAAATCACTGTCTTGGGTAATGATTGTCAGGTTGCGTCTTTTGGCGTATTCCCAAATCTTTATATCATTCCACTCATCATTAATATCTTTCTGGTAGATATATGCCTTATTGTTCCACAAGGGGAAATGGCATGGCAAATTAACGTCAAGTAAAAATTTAGCCATGTTATCCTATTGACTTAATGATAAAATTGCGATTCATTAGTTGTGCTGCAAACTGTAGACAGGCTGTAATGTCCTCTTTCTCAAGCAAAGGATATTGAAGTAGGATTTCTTCTACGCTTTCGCCAGCCCCTAAAAATTCCAAAATGGTTTGGACTGTAATTCGTTTTCCCCGAATAGTAGGCTTTCCATTACAGAGCCTCTCATCAATAGTAATTCGATTAGCAATATATTCCATCGTCTTTTTTTCGTCTAATGTATGAAAAATTTCTTCTTTTGGCTAATGGAACAGCAATTGTGGGCATGTAATGAGGCTTTGTGCTAGCGCGAGCGGGTGGTTGTTAGGCTTGGTCTATACTCATTTTATCACACCGAGGCTGAGGGGCAGGCCAAGGTGAAAAGTGTATTCTCTGTTCATTCTTCCGTATTGTCTTTATTGTCCAAGCTTGTCATTTTTCTCCCCGTGGCTGGTGAGGACACCGCAGCGGGAGCTAAATAGCTAGTCCATCAGCCTTCGCTTGGACTTTACCTGCTACAAAATGTTGTGTATTGCCTGTTTGGTAATGGTTTTTAGTAATCTCGGCGTACCAAATAACCTTGGCTTCGCCAATTATCTCAGGAATAGTGTTCATTTTCTTTTTTCTACCTTATATATCATTGAGTAATCATGAGCGGTAACAAAAATCGGAATGCGACCAACTTCATAATTTTTTAATTCTTTATGTGCTTCCTCAAAAAGTTGCTGCAAGCGCAGTATGATTGCAAACTCACAATAAAATTGAGCTTCCGTATGCTTATCACGGAAAGATTCATTAATACAGGCAAAAGCAAATACGTCTTGTAAAGCTTCAAAGCCAGTAATGGTAAATCCATTATCCCATCGGTCATAGATACGTCCC
>JAZKGK010000217.1:0-10693 GCA_040385915.1 Bacteroidota bacterium | reverse complement strand
TCCACAAGTACCCTGCGTTCGCTCCTCTGGTAATCACTCACAGTCAGCAGACATGCCTCAGGAAAAGGACACATTGCCAGAGCGCGACTGTAGTAGAACACCCATTCAACCAAACGCCGAGCTCCTGCGGAGACCCAGTTAGGAAGAAATCGCGCCGGTTTCGGCATTGGAATGATCTTTATGGGGTTAAATAAAATCGTCACCAGGGTTAACTGACCATTTCATAGAAAAAAGATTATAAGTACATAACTGAGTATTTAAAAAGCCAGGCTCGATGGGTTTGATTTTTTAGTTTACGAAACAAAAGCTTTTTATCTTGTGCAAAATCAAAACCTATTTGCGATGAATGGCTCAGTCGTACTTTCCCCGGTTATGCATCCTGATCAAATTCTCGTGCTTCAATCTTCACAACCCCTTGTGATCGTTGACGCTCGTGCGGGACTACAGGCTCAGCAAAATTACAATTCCCTTCACTTGCAGGGAGCCGCTTGGGTGGATTTAGAAAACAATCTTTCCCAGCCAACATCCAATCCATCCCAGGGAGGAAGGCATCCCTTGCCAGAGCTGGCCACTTTTGCCCATCTCCTGGGACAGCTGGGAATCGAGCCACCTACCCATGTGATAGTCTACGATGACAAAAACGCAGCTAATGCGGCTGCTCGGTTTTGGTGGATGCTCAGATCGGTAGGCCATCAGCACGTACAGGTATTGGATGGAGGAATGAACGCCGCCATAGCCCAGGGCTTTCTCACAAGTACCGAACCTACACCTGCATCCATACGGCCCCCGTATCCAGTCGAATCCTGGCAACTTCCAATGGCCGATATTGAGTCTGTGGCAACAGCCGCCAGCCAGTCCAATTGTCTGATTATTGATGTGCGGGAGACCGTACGCTATCGGGGCGAGCAAGAACCCATCGACCTGATCGCCGGCCATATTCCGGGCGCTATTAATGTTCCCTTCCGCGAAAACCTTAATGCCGATGGTTTTTTCCTATCTCCTGACAGGCTAAGAGCTAAATACGAATCCGTCTTTGAGCAACGCCATCCAGATCAGGTGATTGTACACTGTGGATCGGGAGTTACCGCTTGCCATACCCTTTTGGCTATAACTTATGCAGGGTGGGATATGCCCCAACTGTACGTCGGTTCCTGGAGTGAATGGTCCAGAAGTGGACGTCCCATTAGTAAAACAGATATTTAGGGTATCCTAAGCAGGCATGTCCTACATAAAACACTCATCTGAAACAAAGAATCTAGTCGATAAAGTTGGAATTAGAAGGTTTTCCACAATTATAGAAGGACAAGATAAAGGCCTTATTCTTCCCCATAACTTTATTCATAAAGGGAAAAATGTAACTTTCTTAAACAATTTGCAGCTCCAGAGGAGCCTCCTGTTGCTATTTTTAACGATTATAGGAGGCTCCTCCAGATCAAGAGCTGCGAATCGTTCAATAAAATGAGTGGCCTAGCGACAATTATTCTTCCTAGCCGAGTCTACGCAGGGCTACTATTAGGCAACCACTACACACTCCATCGAAGTATCCTGTTTATAGAGATGAATAAGGCAAAAGAGAAACTATTATGCCAGATGGCAAAAGTAGAAGAGCACCAATTCAACCAAACGCTGGGTCCATGCGAAGACCCAGCTTGGAAGAGAACTTATGTAAAAAGCCAAGCCTGATGCATTTGGCTTTTAGTTGGAATGGGTCATAAAAAAGTTCTCAGGTGAATTTTGGCGTTACGAAAGTTGAACGCATTATCAAAACCCTGAAGACACTCGCTAAACGAAAAAAGCTTGCAGATAGGGAGAGCTAGAATTCTTAGCCAGGCTTTCTTCTGTATTAAATGCTCCACAACAGAAAAAAAGTAAAAAAGCACGTTTACTTTTAGCCATTGTAAGTATTATTATTGTGCTTCCAATCACCTAACTCCCCTTATGAAAACAGCTCTGCTTACCCTTACTGGCTATTTGCTGACCATTCTTTCTGTATTTGCCCAGCAACTGCCCCAGACCCGCAAACAGCCAGTCACTGATACTTACTTTGGAAAGACCGTGGTAGACAACTACCGCTGGCTCGAAAATGTAAACAACCCTGAGGTGAAAGACTGGTTCAAAGCTCAGGGCGACTATACCAACGCCATACTGGATCAAATTCCGGGCCGCGACAGCTTGATCGAGACCTTTGTCCAGTACGATAAATTGCGCTCCGTACGCTACGGTGAAGTGAAGAAACGCGGCAACCGCTACTTCTACCGCAAGACGATACCTTCGGAAACCGTTGGTAAATTGTACGTCCGCGAGGGAAAAGCCGGCCTTGAAAAACTGCTCTTCGACCCAAAGGCCTATGACAAGACCAAAACCTACTCTATGACTGCATTCACACCCAGTTCTGATGGCAAACAGGTGGTGATAGGATTGCAGGAAGGCGGGGCTGAGCTTTCTAGCCTGCGAACCATGTTCGTTGAAACCACAGCCTTTCAGCCCGAAATTATCAACGCGGTATTCGGAGGAGAAATTGTCTGGTTGCCCGACAACAGCGGATTCCTCTATACGCCCCAAAACTCTGAAGATCCCAAAGACCCTAAGGGCAACCTCGATACTGAAGCTCGGATGCACCGCATGGGTACTGACCCACAGAAAGATCCCAAGCTGTTTTCGCGTTTAAAAAACCCCGAAATGGGCATCCGGCCCGACCAATATCCCTTCCTCTACTTCTCCGAGGATAATACTCAGCTCTACGGAGGATTAGCTTCAGTCGATAACCGGGTTCATGCATGGGTAGCCTCGCCGGCCGATCTTCACAAACCAAACATTGCCTGGAAACCGCTGGCCATTCCTACTGATAGCGTATATGGCTATCTCAAGTTGGGCAACCAAATATTTCTGTACAGTGTCAAAGGAGCGCCTAAAGGTCGGATTTTGGTCACTGATGCAGCCAACCCGAACCCCAGTACCGCCAAAGTACTATTGCCCGAAAGCAAGCTGAACATTACCAGCATCCGCTCTAGCAAAGACTATTTATTTGTCACCCTCAATGATGGCATCAACGACCAGATAAGACAATACGACCCACGCAACAAGCAGTGGTTCGAACTGCCTTTGCCGCTGAAAGGTACTGCTGAATTGGAACTGCTGGATGCGCCAAGTAGCAACGAAGCACTGGTGTATATCACCTCCTGGAAACACCCATTGTCGGTCTATGACTACAATCCAGCTGACAAAAAACTTACGATCAGTCAGTTCGACGTAAAAGTAAATTACCCAGGCCTGAATGATCTGGAGGTGGAGGAAATCGAAATTTCCAGCCACGACGGAACGATGGTGCCGCTCACGCTGATTTACCGCAAGGGCTTGAAAAAAGACGGAAAGTCAGTTTGTTTCATGACGGGCTATGGAGCCTATGGTATTTCAGCTACGCCCTATTTCAGTACCCGCTATTTAGCTATGCTCAACAAAGGCGTAATCATTGCCGAAACCCATCCGCGCGGCGGTTCCGAAAAAGGACAGACATGGTATCGGGCTGGCTACCAGGCGACCAAGCCCAACACCTGGAAAGATTTCATTGCCAGTGGCGAATACCTGATTAAAAACGGCTATACCTCGGCAGGCAAACTTATTGGCGAAGGCACTAGTGCGGGCGGCATCCTGATTGGCCGGGCTATTACCGAGCGCCCCGATCTGTTTGCTGCGGCCATCAGTAACGTAAGCTGCTCCAATGCACTGCGGATGGAAGAAACGCCCAACGGCCCGGTCAACACACCGGAATTTGGCACCATCAAAGATTCGGTGCAGTGCATGGGACTGTATGAGATGGATGCGATGCTACATGTGAAAGAAGGCGTCAAATACCCAGCGGTGCTTTGCGTAGGTGGCATGAACGATCCCCGGGTGATTGTATGGCAACCGGGCAAATTAGCGGCTGCCCTTCAAAACGCCAGTTCATCGGGCAAACCGGTGCTGATGCTGGTCAATTATGACAACGGCCATTTTACGGAGGATAAGAAGGTCACCTTCCGCAATTTCGCGAATATGTACAGCTTCGCCCTCTGGCAGGCAGGCCACCCCGACTTTCAGCGAGCCGATAATAAGCGGTAAGGCCGTTGATTTGAAATGGCTAAAACGTTAGTAAAAAAATCAGTCAAAGTCCTAATAAATACCCGCGCTCTTTAAGTGAGCGCGGGAGCATTGCGCATGTTTTTTGCCTGCTCAAGAATCAAGGCTTGCATGTGGAAATGCTCGACATAGGTTCGGGGTAAGAGCCTGATATAGATTACGTTATTATCCTTATTGTAGATCTCAATGGTAGGAGCTTTTTTGTGCCACTAGTAAAAGTTTATCCTGCGCTCAGCAGGCAAAGCTTTTCTAAATGAGGCTGAGGGCTACCGCCTTTGGGCTCTATGGTGACTGCCCATTTGTCTGCCGAAGCGATTGTTTTCAGCACTTTAATCAGATCCTTGCCATTGGCATCAAATACCCCGGCATCAATTGGCTTATCATCTTTCAGTGCCCAAAGCTGGTATTGCTCGTCTTCACCCAGTGCAGGCAGTTTCGATACACTTAGGTTTACCTGTTGTGTGCGGGCATTCCAAAAGATTTTCACTTCCGCTTGAGGTATTTTAAAAGGTAATTTGTCACTCCCCTTCAAAACCAACATTTGATTATCAGGATCGGTCAGGATACTTCGGACGAGTTGTTGTTGCTTTTGGGTATCTGTTTTCAGCGTAGCTATTTCTGATTGGAGGCTTTGATTTTGCTGATAAAACCGGAAACCGATGCCTGTACTGGCCAACAGCAGCGCGACACTGGCCGCTATAGCAAGCCAATTATACCGGGAATTTAATTGAATAGGTGCTTGAGTGTGGCTATTGTCTGTCACTGCTGAAGGTGCCTCTTCCTCCATAAGCCGAACATTAGACTCAACCGAAGTAACCACCGCTTCCATAGCCGGTTGCTGATGAATGCTAGCAAATATCTTTCCTTTCAGTGACGCATCTGGCTGAAGTTGATTGGCCATGGCATAAGCTTCCAGTGCAATTTCTACTTGCTCTATCTCCTGCTTCAGCTCAGGATGCAGCAATGCCAGCGACTCTAACTCACGGGCATCTTCTTCACAAAGCGCCCCAGCTACGTACAACTCAACAACTCCTGACAATATGTATTCTTGTATGTTCAATCTTGCAATGATTCGTTTGTATTAAAAAATTTTCTCAACTTAATAATAGCCGAACGAATACGGGTTTTAACCGTACCTAACGGTATTCCTAATTCATCTGCCACCTCTGTGCGGGTATAGCCCTGAAAATAGATGAGTTCGACTAGCAACTTTTCTTCCTCCCTCAGGTGTATCAATAAATCCTTCATCCCTATATATTCGGGCTGTTGCGTACTCATTTCCTTTGAATGAAACACTTCGCGCTCATCAGACGAAACTTCCAAAAAGCTATTTTTGAACGATTTGGAGCGGGTTTTATCAATGGCTAGGTTACGCGCAACATTCAAAATCCAAGTAAATAACCGCCCCTTCGTATCATCGTAATCACGGAAGTTATTCCACATTTTCACAAAAGCCTCTTGCATCACATCTTCCGCCAGCTCTTTTTCTTTTACTATTTTAAAGACAATACCATACAAGGCGGCAGAGTATCTGTCGTAAAGGATGGACAACGCTTTTTCATCTCTGGCTTTTAACGCCAGGATGAGTTCAGTCTCGGTAATATTTGAATCAGATTTAGACAAGAAAGCAGCTTGTTTTGTTTTACTATCGAATATGCTTCAATAATACAAATTTTTCCTTAACCCAAGCGTGTCACTGTAGCTGATTGAATCAATTTTACCAAGCATTTTTAATTTTCTGCATACCTTAAATCAATAGTTATACTCGTAGAAAGTTTGCCTATGAATCTAATTGACATCTCCTAAGCAGCCTTTAGCGAGACTTACGTAGATATATAAAAAATGGATTGCATCAAACGTGTTTGTTTTAAAAATGTTTGTTTTAAGATAATAAAAACTCTTTTTTTTGATATTTTTTAAAATTTTTGTATCGATTTCTCTAAAACATTCTGCAGAAGCTTCTGGGGAAAGTGTTTGTGCATCGCCTCCTTTCTCCAATGGATTTTGTACTTTTACGCCAATAACTCGTTTATCTATTGAGTCGATAAAGGGGAATGAACAGCTTTTAGACACCTTAGGAATGGAAAGAGAAGTGAGGGTGCGCTTTGCCCCTAGCCCAACAGGAGCCTTGCACATTGGCGGCGTACGTACAGCGCTGTATAATTATTTGTTTGCCCGCAAAATGGGTGGAAAAATGTTGCTTCGGATTGAAGATACCGATCAGGGTCGCTTCGTGCCTGGTGCAGAAGAGTACATCTTGGAATCACTTAACTGGCTAGGGATACACATAGACGAAGGTGTTAACGTAGGTGGGCCGCACGCACCTTACCGGCAGTCGGAACGCAAGCCGATGTATATGCAGTATGCGATGCAATTGGTAGAGCAGGACAAAGCTTATTATGCTTTTGATACGCCCGAAGAATTGACTGAAATGCGCAAGCGTTTGGAGGCCGCAAAAGTGCCTAATCCTCAGTACAATTCTATTACCCGAACGCAAATGCGCAACTCGCTGACTTTGCCTGAGGATGAAGTAAAAGCATTGCTGGCCGCTGGTGAGCCTTACGTTATCCGCTTGAAAGTGCCCCGCAAAGAGGAAGTACGCATCAATGATATGATTCGTGGTTGGGTCATGGTTCACTCGTCTGCCATTGACGATAAAGTATTGATGAAGTCTGATGGTATGCCAACTTACCACCTGGCCAATATTGTGGATGATCACCTGATGGAGATAACCCACGTTATTCGTGGGGAGGAATGGCTTCCTTCGGCTCCACTGCACGTATTACTATACCGTTTCCTAGGTTGGGAAGAAACGATGCCACGCTTTGCCCACTTACCTTTGCTGCTCAAACCAGATGGTAACGGTAAATTAAGTAAGCGAGATGCTGACGCAGGAGGATTTCCTATTTTTCCTTTTAATTGGCAGGGAAAGGATGAAAAGGGAAACCCAACCTTTTCGCCTGGCTTCCGTGAAGCAGGCTACTTGCCTGAGGCTTTGCTCAACTTTCTGGCCTTTTTGGGTTGGAACCCTGGTACAGCCCAGGAGCTATTTTCTATGGATGAATTGATCCAGGCTTTTAGTATTGAGCGCATTGGCAAATCAGGTACTAAGTTTGACATTCACAAGGCTAAGTGGTTCAATCAGCAGTACCTGCGTGCTAAGCCAGATATGGAACTAGTACAGTATTTAAACAAAGCTCTAGCCCAACATACGATTGATTGTAGTGCAGAGAAAGCCCTAAAAGTAACGAGCTTGATTAAAGATCGACTTACTTTCCCTACGGATATGTGGGCAGAAGCTACCTTGTTTTTTATTCGTCCAACCGAATACGATCAGGCAGTGGTGAGTACCAAATGGACAGGAGAGGCAGCAACTGTCATCAGTGCCTATAAAGATGCTTTGTCAGAGATGGCAATGCTAGATGCTGAAACGGCTAAAGCCGCTTTACATACCGTAACTGAGCAAAAAGGAGTAAAATTAGGTAAGGTCATGCCGGCGCTCCGCATCGCCGTTACAGGAGGAACATCGGGACCTGATTTGATGCAAATCATTGAGATCATCGGAAAAGATGAACTTATCAGCCGTATTGAAAATGCATTGAATGCCCTGAGCAGTAACGTGACCTCGTAAACAGAAAGCACGTGTAGACATCACTTATATACTTCAACTCCGATAATCATGGCTAAAAAGAAAGATACCGGACGGCAAACCGCCAAGACTGAAAAGCCGAAAGTCAATCCTGAATTAGAAGGCTTCGACATTCAGATCAATTCATTCGGGGAAATTACAACCAGCTTTGATATTGACCGAATTAATGATTTCCTCAACAAAAACGTAGACGATAAGAAACTACGCGATCGCGATGACATCCCAGAAGTAAAGAAAAAACGGAAGAAAGAATAAGTCCAACGGTGCCTAAACCTTCATTTACCTTCACTCATGAACTCACACGAGATAGATTACAAAATTATTGGGGATGACATTCAGATCGTAGAAATTGAGTTAGATCCAAACGAAACGGTTATTGCAGAAGCTGGCGCCATGCTATTTATGGAAGAGGGCATCACCTTCGAAACCAAGATGGGTGATGGTTCTCAACCCAATCAGGGTTTTATGGGCAAATTGCTCCAAGCAGGTTCACGCCTCATCACTGGGGAGTCCTTATTCATGACGCATTTTACCAATCGGGGCTACGGCAAACGAAAAGTAGCTTTTACGGCTCCCTATCCTGGTACCGTTATTCCGATTAACTTAGCCAAACTACCTGGCAATCAATTGATCGCTCAACGCGATGCTTTTCTCTGTGCCGCTCTTGGAACGAATATTTCTGTGCATTTCAATAAAAAATTGGGAGCCGGTTTTTTAGGTGGAGAAGGCTTTATCCTCGAAAAGCTTCGGGGCGATGGGCTGGCCTTTGTCCATGCCGGAGGCACTGTCATTGAAAGATACCTCAATAATGAAACGCTAAGGGTAGATACCGGTTGTGTAGTAGCCTTTGAGACCAGCATTAATTTTGATGTTCAGCGTGCTGGTGGCTTACGCTCGATGGTATTTGGCGGGGAAGGCCTCTTCTTAGCTACTCTACAAGGAACCGGCCGCGTTTGGATTCAGTCAATGCCTATATCCAAACTAATACAGGCGCTGGCTCCTTATGGTCAAAATAGCAGCAAAGAAGGCGGTTCCATATTGGGCAATCTATTAGACAGCTAGGCTAGATTAGTAGATGGGGAGATATGCGGATTAGTAGATGATTAATCATCGCTCAGAATTGAGAGACAAAGTGTTGTTATTCAACAAATAGCGAATCAAAAAAAATTCACCCATCTATATAATTTGCACATCTGCTAATCTACCCATCTTTATATCTACTAATCAGCCAATGAACTACCTTCGCTATTTATTTCTTCTGATTGCACTTACTGGACTGTATGCCTGTTCGCAAGAAGAAGGCTATACTCCTAAGCCTAAAGGATATAACAGGATTGATTTACCGCAGCATAAATATGTTCTACTGAAAGAATCCCATCCTTATACCTTTGAGTTTTCTCAATCGGCTAGGATTCTGAAAGATACTTTTCGCATGGCGGAGCCTGATTGGATACACATCTATTATCCGGCTTTGCATGCCAATGTACAAATCACCTACAAAGAAATTAAAAATGATCCCAAGCGATTTGCCGAGATTATAAATGATGCGCATAGACTTACCTCCAAGCACCAAATAAAAGCCGATGGGATTCAGGAAAGCACCCTCAAAACACCGAGCGGAAAAACAGCGGCGTTATTTGAACTAAGCGGCGAAGTACCTAGCCAATTCCAATTTTATATTACCGATAGTACTACCCATTTTTTGCGCGGTGCCTTATATTTTCCAACCGCCACCCAAAATGATTCGCTGGCACCCATCATTGAATTTGTGAAGGCCGATATCATTCATCTATTGAATACCACTCGCTGGAAAGAGCAGAAAAATGGGATACTCCTTTGGAAGTAAGTAGATGCATGCTTGTATTGGTTACTTATACTTTTCTCTGCATAAGATTTTCACCTATATCAAACAAGGTACGGATGTACTAACAGCTAATTACTACTACCTGCTAATAGGCTGCTATGGCTGAAAGAAACAACTTTTTCGATACTCGGATTGAATTTCTGAAAGGAATAGGTTCTCAAAAGGCCGAAACCCTGAATAAGGAGTTAAATATTTTCACCTATGCTGATCTAATCCAATACTATCCTTTCCGTCATGAAGACCGTACCCGCTTTTATAAAATTGAAGAAGTAATCGATTCGATGCCTTTCGTTCAGGTGAAAGGAAAGCTCAAATTCTGGGAAATGGTGGGAGAAGGCCACAAAAGCCGCTTGGTCGCCTACTTAACCGATGGCACCGGCGAAATGGATCTGGTCTGGTTTCAAGGCGCTACCCGGATGAGTAAAATTCTGAAACGGGATACCGAATACATTGTCTTTGGGAAACCGTCCTCTTTTATGGGCAAAGCCAATATTGCCCATCCCGAACTAGATACACTCACCCCAGATAATGACAAAGGTGGCTATCTTCAACCGGTGTATAACCTAACGGAGAAGCTTAGGAGGAAATACCTGGACAGCAAAGCACTAGGCAAAATGGTGCAGCACTTGCTGGAAATAGCCCTTCCACACATCAAAGAAACCCTTCCTTGCAATATTATTTCCCACTTTCGGCTGGTTTCAAAAAAAGAAGCCGTGTGGTATATTCACTTTCCCAAAGACTTAAGTTGCCTCCATGCGGCCACCAGGCGCCTAAAGTTTGAGGAATTGTTTTATAATCAACTTAAACTAATTAAGCAGAAGCTATTGCGCCGGGTCGATTATGCCGGCCTGATTTTCAAGAGCATTCCTAGCCTCAATACTTTTTATAAAGAACACCTGACTTTCGACCTCACCAATGCGCAGAAAAGGGTAATTCGGGAAATTTACGGTGATGTTACCTCCGGTAAACAGATGAACCGCCTTTTGCAAGGAGACGTGGGTAGCGGCAAAACCATTGTTGCTTTTATTACCATGCTCATGGCAACCGACAATGAAGCGCAAGCC
>JAZKGK010000216.1:13616-16030 GCA_040385915.1 Bacteroidota bacterium | reverse complement strand
TCTTCACAATCAATCGATAGTGGTTTCCTTTGATATTAAAAACAACCCTATTGTCTCTCAGGATGCTTGCACTCGGATATTCTTTTTTTATATCGTTCGGCGATTTCCAGGAAGCATTTTCAGCTTCGTGATACCAGGATTTTAATTGTTCTTCACAATCATTATGCTTTTCCCAGAAATCCCTTAACGTTTTCTTTGCTATTACTCTCAATTACCTTGTTCTAATTTATTCAGAGCTCGAATATAAGAAAAAAGTTACCATATTGGTAACTTTTTTCTTATTCCTGGCATATAATCTAAACGCACACGTTAGCTTTCCCGAAAGAGTAGGGTAGGCACCTAAAAATTAATCCATTTACTAAAACATACCTTACACTGCTGGCTCCTGCTGGCTTAGGCAGTGGAAGCTACCCAAGCCCCAGATGATATCCGTAGAGTCCAGGCCGATGACTTTGCGGTCGGGGAAGCATTCTTGCAGGATTTGGAGGGCACGAGTGTCATTTTTATCGCGGTAAGTGGGCACGATGACGGCGGCATTGCCGATATAGAAATTAGCGTAGGAAGCCGGAAGTCGCTGGTCGTCGAAAATAACGGGGGCGGGCATGGGCAATTCAACCACTTTTAGCGGCTGGCCATTTTCCAGCTTCATCCCTTTCAATAAGTGCAGATTTTCCTGCAACAGCTCATAGTTCTCATCGGCCTTGTTTTCTTCTACCACGGTTACAACCGTATCCGCATTCACGAATCGGGTGATGTCGTCGATATGGCCGTCGGTATCATCGCCTACAATGCCATCGCCTAGCCACAGGATATTTTCTACGTTGTAATAGTTGCGCAAATATGCTTCAATCTGCTCCTTGGTCAGGTGCGGATTCCGGTTCGGGTTAAGCAAGCAGGCCGTGCTTGTCAGCAAAGTTCCCTTGCCATTGAATTCCACTGAGCCGCCTTCCATGACGATACCAGGGCGAAAAACGGGTAGGTTCAACTCTTTGCCAATCAATAGCGGAATCTGGTTGTCGAGGTCATAAGGCGGATATTTGTCGCCCCAGGCATTGTAGTTCCATTTCACCAATGCCTTTTGGTGCTCGGCTTTCGGGTTAATCATGAAAGCTGGACCGTGGTCGCGACACCAGGCGTCGTTGGTCGGGTGGATAAAAAAATCCACCATCATTATATCTACTTCCTGGTCTTCGAGCAACATGATGGCGTGCATCCGCATGGCATCGTCATTCACATTAATACAAACGCGTTCGCCCTTCGTCAGTTCCTTAATAAATTGTACATATATTTCATAAATGCTATCCAGTTTTCCTGGCCAGGATTCTTCTTTATGCGGCCAACTCAGCCAGGTGGCGCGGTGTTTTTCCCATTCGGCGGGAAAGCGGTAGCCCAACTGGCGCGGCGTAGCCTGCTGCGTTAATCCGTCCGCTGAAGCGGCACTTGAGTGCTGATCTGTTGAGAGATTCATAAAGAAGGGGTCTTATTAGTCAATAAATCTTTGAGTAATCGGTTGGTAAGAATCAATCCGGCGATCGCGCATAAAAGGCCAGTGGACACGGATGGAGTCGGTTTGCTTGAGGTTCAGCTCCTGCACATGCACTTCCTCCTGGTCGTGAGAAGCCAAATACAGTAGTTTGCCGAAGGCGTTCGTAATAAAAGAACCGCCCCAGAACTGCATCTCTGCCTCTTTGCCTACCCGATTGACAGATACCACCGGTAAGCCGTTGGCCACGGAATGACTCCGCTGAATGGTTTGCCAGGCCTGGTATTGTTCGTCGTTGGTTTCCGCATCCTGGCTCAAGGCCCACCCGATGGCGGTTGGATAAAACAGGATTTCAGCGCCCATCAGACTGGTGATACGAGCGGCTTCGGGGTACCACTGATCCCAGCAAATAAGTACCCCAATCTTGGCGTATTTCGTCTCGAATACTTTATAGCCCAGGTCACCGGGCGTGAAGTAAAATTTCTCGTAGTAAGCCGGATCGTCGGGGATGTGCATTTTGCGGTATTTGCCCAAATACTTTCCGTCTGCATCGATGACTGCGGTAGTATTGTGGTAAATGCCTTGGGTGCGCTTTTCGAACAGAGAAGCAATAATGACTACGCCCAATTCAGCCGCAATCTTTTCCAAAGCCTCGCTGGAGGGACCAGGAATGGATTCGGCCAGGTTGAAATTGTCGTAATCTTCTACATCGCAGAAGTAAAGCGACGTGAATAATTCCTGAAGACAAACAATTTGTGCCCCATTAGCCGCCGCTTCGCGAATCTTAGCAATGGCTTTGTCCAGGTTATCCTGTTTGTCAGCGGTGCAAGACATTTGCACCAGACCGATATTTACTTTTTTGTCTCGCATGAAAATGGTTACGAAAAAAACGGGTTTTAAGTCAAAAAAACGTCCGCAAAAATAAGCATTC
>JAZKGK010000216.1:0-13516 GCA_040385915.1 Bacteroidota bacterium | reverse complement strand
GGTTACGAAAAAAACGGGTTTTAAGTCAAAAAAACGTCCGCAAAAATAAGCATTCTGCTAATCTTCACATCCATTAATCCACTAATCTTCACATCTACTTCCCCGCTTTGCTTCCGAGCCAGCCAGTTCGCAAGGCTTTTGCATCTTTGGGGAGTTTCCTAGACTCTTTTTCATAAGGAACTACTTCCATTTGCGGATCTTCGGCAAAAGTAATGGCTGCGCTTTGATTAATTCCGCGGTGTATATACCGAATAGTTGCCTTATTTCCAGGCTTATATTTACGCAGCATAGCCCCGTAATCATCGGCATTTGCTAGGGGGAAATTATCAATAGCCAGAATCAAATCTCCTCGGTCTAGGCCAGCTTGGTACAAGGGCGTACCCATGAGTGTGCCCGCTACAATACCTATTTTTCCCTCTTCTATACCTATTTGATTGCCCAGAAAGGGCATACCAGGATGTGCTTTACGGAGCAAAAAACCTGCTTTGGCAAATAAGGACGCATAGTCTGCTACCTGATGCCCACGGATATGCTGGTGGAAGAAGGTATTGGCAAAAGACGAATCCTTGGTTACCTGAGTGAGTATTTGTTGCAGGTCATCGACGGTATATGGCTTTTCTGTTTTTCCATGAGCCAGCCAAACAGCCCGCATATAATCGTCGAGCGTCAGGTTCTTGAACTGAGAACGGAGTGAAAGATCGAGTGCCAAGGCTACCGCGCCACCATACGTGTAATACGAAGTAAAGACATTGCTGAAGTTGGTCGGGTCAACGGCCGTAGCGGCATCTACAAAAGGCGCTTGCTGGCTCATTTCGACGGGAGAAAAGCGGTACGTTCCCGGTGCAGTAAGTACGGCATTCAGGTGTCGGCCAATCGTTTGTCCAAATGTTTCGGCATCGTAAAAACCGGCCCGTGCCAGAACCAGGTCGCCATAATATTTATTAAATCCTTCGGCAAACCACAATTCACCACTCATATTGGCTCGCTCAAAATCGAATGGTTCCAGTGTTTTCGGGCGGATGCGCTCTACATTCCAGCCGTGAAAAAACTCGTGCGATACTGTGCCGAGCAAATCTTGCTTGTTGCCCGTGATCGAGCCATCATCGGTAATAAAAGTAGAATTGCGGTGTTCCATGCCATCGCCATCATTGCCTGGTAGCACATCCTGAATAAATGTGTAGGTGCCAAAATCATAGTCTGGCAGTTCGCCATAAATGCCTTTTTCTTCCAGTACTATCTTCTTGACCATTTCCACGTAGGTATCCACATCCTTTTCCGTACCATCATGGTGAATTGCCAGCCGTATCAGTGCGGGTTTTTGATTGGTATTCATTACCGTCCATTCGCGAAGAGAAAAGTTACTCAGTTCGGTAGGCGAATCCATCAAATACTGGAGGTTAGGAGCTGTAAACGTTTCTGGTTGATTCGTAGGTTTCAATTGGGTCGCCACTTTCCATCCTGCTTCAGTCGGTAGATGAAAAGTCACCGTGATTGGCTGGCTTTCTAAGCCTTTGGCCCATAAGAAGGTAGCGGGCATGTTCAGGTGCGCATGAATGAGATCAATGTCTGCATATGTCCCATCTACCCAATTGCCAAACAACGTGTACGCTACTTTTACAGCTTGGCCGGGTGTGGGTATTTCCCAGGTATCCGAGTCCAGGCGTACGATTGGTAAATACTTGCCTTGTGCATCGGTAGCCCGCAGGTTGTAGATATTCTTTGCAAACTCGTGCGTCGCGTACCTGCCGGGCGAAGAACGGCTCATTCGTACCCGCAAGGGCTGACCAGGTAGCTGGGCAAAAGTAGCGGTGATTTCCGCCTCGTGATGGGCTCGGTTGGGGAAGGAAAGGTCGTACTGTACAGTGGGTTGTGCCTGGGTAGAAGCGATTAACATCGACAGAAAAAGGCTGGTTAGCCAACAAGATATCTTCATGAAAGGAGGGGTTTTCAAGACGATACAATGGTAGAGAGTATTTTATTCTCTTTCATCATGTGGGAATGAAAATCCGGCAAAAAACCGATAAAAGCTCATTTTTCAAAATCCTCTAAAATTCTTTAACTTTCCAGTTCCAGCTTCTGGCAGCTCAAACTGCTGCAACTAATTGAGGCTTCATTCTCACCAACCACCTCATGCGAATTCTTCACACGGCCGATTGGCATTTGGGCAAACGCCTGGAAGGTTTCTCCCGGATAGAGGAACAGAAGGAAGTATTGCGGGAAATATGCGAAATAGCCGAAAGTGAACAAGTCGATGTCGTGTTGATTGCGGGAGATCTGTTCGATAACTTCAATCCGCCGACAGAGGCAACGGAGCTTTTTTACAAAACCATCAAACGATTGGCTTGTAACGGTAAACGACCCGTTGTGGCTATTGCTGGCAACCACGATTCGCCCGACCGTATTGAAGCGCCCGATCCGCTGGCGCGAGAGTGTGGAATCATTTTCGTGGGGTATCCACATTCAGTTATTCATCCTTTTTCACTGGAATGCAACCTGCATGTAACACGCAGCGACGCCGGTTTTATAGAGCTACAATTGCCTGATTCCGAGATTCCCTTGCGCCTGTTGCTTACGCCGTATGCCAACGAATTCCGGCTGAAGACGTATCTGGGCGATGGCGATCCCGAGCAAGTGATGCGTGAATTGCTGGCTTCGTGCTGGCAAAACCTGGCCGATATTTATTGCGATGATAAGGGCGTAAACCTGTTGATGGCGCATTTATACATGATGAAAAAAGATGGCCCAGCTCCCGAAGAACCCGACGACGAGCGACCCATTGTTCACATCGGCGGAGCGCAGGCTGTCTATTCTGAAAATGTACCCGCGCAAATACAATACGTAGCGATGGGCCACTTGCACCGGCAGCAAGTTGTTGACAATCAGCCTTGTCCCATCGTATACAGCAGCAGTCCGCTGGCCTACAGCTTTAGCGAAGCCAACCAGACGAAGTACGTAATGCTGGTAGAAGTGGAGCCTAGTCAAGCAGCCAGCCATCGGGCTATTCCCTTGAGCAAGGGCAAAAAGCTATTGCGGCAACGGTTCGAGGGCATTGAAGAAGCGGTCGACTGGCTTGAAATGAATCCGAATGTATTAGTCGAACTGACCATTGCCACGGACACCTATCTGACTGCTACAGAACGAAAGCAACTGTATGCGGCCCACGATGGTATCGTCACGCTGATTCCAGAAGTATTTAACCAAAATGCCCCAAGCAGTAAGCTCTCCAACATTGATCTCAGTAAGGGAATAGAGGAGTTGTTTACTGATTTTTTCAAGTTCAAACATACCCAGGAACCAAACGACCGCCTGATTAACCTTTTTAGGGAGGCATTGGCTTCGGAGGACGACGAATGATACCTATCAGCTTAACGCTTAGCGGCATATATTCTTACCAGCAACCACAATCCATCGACTTCTCCCGCTTGACCGAAGCCAGTATTTTTGGCATATTCGGCACTGTTGGCAGCGGTAAATCCACTATCCTGGAAGCGATTTCCTACGCACTTTACGGAGAAACTGAACGGCTGAATCAGCGCGAAAACCGGGGGTACAATATGATGAACCTCAAATCGAACGAGTTGCTGATTGATTTCATCTTTCAGGCTGGGCAGAACGAACAAGTGTATCGCTTTAAAGTATCTGGCAAAAGAAACCGGAATCATTTCGAGAAAATCAACACCTTTGACCGGACGGCTTACCGCCAAGAAGGCGAAGAATGGATACCAATTGAAGTAACGAGCGCCGAGCAGATCATAGGCTTAAGTTATCAGAACTTCCGCCGAACTATCATTATTCCGCAAGGCAAATTCCAGGAATTCCTGCAACTGGGCGACACTGACCGTACGCGCATGATGAAGGAATTGTTTAACCTGAACAAGTTTGAGCTTTCGCGGAAAGTAGATGGATTAGATAAAAAGAATGAAAAGGAAAAGCTCATTCTGGAAGATCGGCTGAAGCAAATGGGAGAAATCCACGCCGATCAGATTGAGCCATTAAAGGAATCGCTTCGGCAATTGAAAGCCGCGCTGGAAGTAGGAACCCAGCTTTTGGCCGATAAGCAGCAGGTAGATAGTGCTTTTTCCCAATTGAAAGAACTGTTCGAAAGAATAGACCAGCAACACACTACGCTGACGAGCTTGCAAACCCAGGAAAACCAATTCAAAGACCTGGAAGACCAAATCCATCAATACGACTATTGCCAGCTCCACTTCAAAAGCCTATTGGAGAACCAACGCCAGGTGCAGAAAGAAATCAGCCGCTTGTCGTCAGCCATAAACCAGCAACATGCTACCTTACAAAGCATTCACACCAAACTAAGCACCGAAGAGGCTGTGCGAAACCAGTTGGAAAGCCAATACGAAAGCCGGGAAATGCTCAAAAGTAAGGCCAACGAACTGGAGAAGGTGATTCAGATATTAAGCCTGGAAGCACAGGCAGCGCAGTTGCGGGAACGGATGAGTAATGGTGAAATGCACCATAGTTTGGCATTGAATAAGGTAGGAAAAAACCGACAAGATCAGGAAGCACTGTCAGCAGAAATCAAATCACTGAAGGCTAACCTGCCCGATACCACCGAGCTTACCGCCGTGAGTAATTGGTTTGTCAGGAACAACCAACTGCTGAATTTGAAGAAAAGCCTTTTGCAAGAAGCTGAACTGGCCAAAAGTAAGCTACAGCAAGTAAAGAAAAATAAAGAGGAACTGCTTAGTTCGGCCATATTGCAGCTTATCCCCGGCGCTACCAAAGAATCGCCAGGCATGGAACTACTAGCCGCCTTTACGGAAGCAAAAACAGCTTTAGAACAACAATTGACTGCGATTAATGCCCAACTGCAACACTTACTTTTACAAAGCAAGTTAGAAGAATACGCCATTGCCTTGCACGACGGTACGGCATGTCCCTTATGTGGATCGCTGGAACATCCACACAAACTGGATGCTTCGGAAGTAAGTAGTATTCTGTCCGAAACACAGGGCGAAAAGCTGGCATTACAAGCCCAGATTACCCAAATAGTAGCGGCTGAAAAAAAGCTGAATACCATTCTTGTACAGTACGTTGCACAAAAAGAGGTGCTAGATGGAATATTGCTCAAAGGGGAAGCGCAGGAGACCGAAATAGCCTCTCACTACCAAGCCTTTCCTTGGGCTAACTTTTCCCCGGATGACGAAGCCCATTTGCAAAAGATTTTGGCCGAATCCATCCACTTGCAAAAACAGGTGCAGGAAAAGGAAAGCAAGCTGGAAAATTTGAGTACAGAACTAGCCAATGAAGAGAAGAACCGGGACACCTACCAGAAAGCCCTCAGTCAATTTCAACAGAAGCTGGCGGAAATTAACGGAAAAATAGGCAGCTATAACGAGCAGCTTTCCCAACTGAATATCAGCGATTATGCCCATCAGCGATCAGAGCAATTGCAACACAATGCCCGGCAATGGATGGATGAGTACAACCAGATTGAAATCTCCTACCAGGGCGCTGAAAAAAATATCCAGGCACTAAAGGTGGAAATGGGTACGCTATCGGGCAGTCTGAAAGCAGGAGAAGAAAACCTGGGTACTTACCAAAGCCATGCCGAAGCCCTGAGCCAGCAAATTGATCAGCAACTATCGGCCTCCACCTTCGCTTCCCTGGACGAAGTATTTCTGGTACTGAACTCACCACTGAATCTAGATCAGTTGCTGGAACAGGAAAAAAGTCGGGTCACGGCTTTTCGGCAACAACTCCATACGGCCACAGCGCAGTACCAAATACTACTGGAACAGGCAAAAGGCAAAAGCTACAATCTGGTGGCGCATACGGAACTATTGGAGGAAATAGCCAAGCTGCGGGATGAAAAAAATGCCGAGCGGCGGCAATTGATTTTGCTGGAAGGAGAAATTACAAAGCTAGAAAAGGACCTTTCTTTGCGAAAAGAATTGCTCAGGAAAGTGGATGCGCTCCGACAACGAGCCGAAGACATTACTACCTTAAAGAAATTATTCCGCGAAAGCGGTTTCGTCAATTACGTATCGTCCGTTTACCTGCAAAACCTTTGTAAATCGGCCAATGAGCGCTTTTATAAGCTTACCCGCCAGAAACTACAACTGGAAATAACGGACAAAAATGAATTCCAGATCCGCGATTTCCTGCACAATGGGCAGGTCAGAAGTGTGAAGACTCTTTCGGGAGGGCAAACTTTTCAGGCGGCTCTCTGTCTGGCGCTTGCCCTGGCCGATAATATTCAGCAATTGACGCATTCCTCGCAGAATTTCTTTTTCCTGGACGAAGGCTTCGGTTCGCTCGATAAGGAGTCATTACAAGTAGTGTTTGAAACCCTCAAATCGCTACGGAAAGAAAACCGTATTGTGGGAGTGATTTCGCACGTAGAAGAAATGCAGCACGAGATTGAAACCTATCTGCAAATCACCAACGATGAGGTGACGGGTAGCCTGGTGAAAAGAAGTTGGCTGTAGCATGAAATGCTCCTTACCATTTGTCTTAAGTGAGAAATTTTCATTTTTTTTTAGCAATACGGTTACCTTTCTTACTTAACCTGTATTTACTTGCAGTGAATACAAAATATTCATACACCTGTTTAACACTTATTTGGTAATAGAAAAAAACCTTCCCTGCTTTGGGAAGGTTTTTTTATTTCTGCCTTTCTAGTGCCATCAATCTGGTTTTGTGGACTTAATTATAGCCTATACGCTTCATTATTAGTTTTTCACGATAATTTTTTCTTCGCCCTTCCTCCTCTATTTACTTCACTCAACTTAAGTGTCCAGCAAAGGTAACCGCCTATTACTTTCCTTTTTAGGTGAAAACTCTTACCATACCTTACATATCAATCCAATAAAAGAATTAATTCAGGCCTTTCTTTAAAAAAGCTACGCCTAAGTCACCTTTCGTGGACAGGCTCGCTGCTCCATCGGAGCTTCCTGTTTATAGCATAGTCTCTAAAAACCATTACTGGCTCTATTGTACTTTACTGAATATTTTAATACTGGGATAAGGTTGGAAAATCCACCCTTGCTCTGGCACAAAATCTACCCACCAGAGCAGCACTCATTGAATGGCCATGCCTAATGGATTGGTGTCGCGCCGTTGTAAGCGAATAAGCCAGTGGGCCTTATCATTTAAAATTCCACGCCGTTGTAATTCCTGATAAGAGAATTGGAGTGGAATTCGTTGATAGAGTTCCCGCTCCGTATAGGACGGTTGGCTGCTGCCATAAAAACTCGGTTGGCATTTCTACTCACTGCGCAAGCTATTCACTGGATTAGCGTTTGCGGCTTTAAAGGTTTGAAAACTAATGGTCAGCAAGACGATCGAGAGCGCTCCAACGCCAGCTAGCACGATTAGCCATCCACTGATTGGGGTATGATAGGGGTACTTCTGCAGCCAGTGGTGCATCAGCCAATAGGTCGAGGGAGCTGCCAGGAAAAAAGATAGCACTATCAGACCAAGAATATCCTTGGAAAGGGTGAACCAGAGTTGAGAAAGACTGGCTCCCAATACCTTGCGGATTCCGACCTCTTTGCGGCGTTGCTCAACCGAGAAGGCCGAAAGACCAAACAAACCCAGGCAGGAGATGAAAACAGCCAGTCCGGCAAATCCATTCGCCAGCAGGCCTAACTTTTTTTCAAACCGCAGTTTTTGGTCAAAGGCTTCATCAACAAACTGGTACTCGAATGGTAAAGAAGAATTGAACTGCTTATACACCTGCTCAATTTGGATTAAACTAGCGTTTATCGAGCGGGCTGGATTGAGTCGCAGGGCAAAAGTACCGGCTCCTTCTTGAATGGCCGCCACTACCATCGGCCGAGCCGGTTCGAAGGGAGAATCCCAGACGAAATCTTCAAACACCCCTACTACCCGGCGGGCCTCGCCTTGCCAACTGATTACCTGGCCAATGGGCTCCTTCAGGTGCATCAGCCGCACGGCGGTTTCATTGAGTAGCACGGCGGAGGAATCCGTAGCGAATGCTTCTGAAAAAGCCCTTCCCTGCTTGATGTGAATGCCAAACGTGGCGGCGAAGGGATAAGTGGAACGGATTTGATCAAAAATAAGCTGCTTTTCATTCGGTTTTTGACCCGGCCATTCCAGGGAGGTACTACTATTGGCATCCGTGATGCGACTGGAAGTGGCGCAAGCCTCGATGACCGCGCCCGATTCGATCAGTACCCGGCGGAAACGCTCGAATTCCTGGTGCAGTTTCCCTTCCATCGAGACTTGGACCAAACCGGTTTTCTGGTAGCCAATGGGACGGTTCTGGATGTACCGAAGTTGCTGATAGATGAGCGAGGTGACAATAACCAAGGCGATAGCAAAGGAAAACTGTACCACCACCAGCACCTGACGGGGGCGTAAGGCGGCTTTGCCCACTTGAAGGGTCCTCTTTAACACCCGTATGGGTTGAAAGGAAGCCAAGTAAAAAGCCGGGTAACTGCCGGCTATTAGTCCCGTCAAAAGGGTGATGCCCACGGCACCCATCCAGTGCCTCGGCTGGTGGTAATCAAGGCTAAGGTGGGCTTCTGCCAGCTGATTGAAGTGGGGCAAAGCCAAACTCACCAGTAGCCAGGCCAGTGTCAAAGCCAGGAAGGATATCACCATCGATTCGGTCAGGAATTGTCCAGTAAGCGAACGTCGGGTAGCACCGACTACTTTGCGCACACCTACTTCCCGAGCCCGCTTTTGGGAACGAGCGGTTGAAAGATTCATATAATTGATGCAGGCAATCAAGAGTATTCCCAATGCCAACCCTAGAAACAAGCGGATATAGGTAATGCGGCCGCCAACATTTTGACCATTCTTGAATTCGGTATACAAGTGCCATTGGCTCATGGGATGCAGGAAAAGCGTTTGTTCACTGCCTTCTGGCCCGGCCTGTGCCAGTACATCCCTGATTTTGGCATCCACTCGCTGGGGGCTGGCATGGGAATCTAATTCCACGTAGGTAGGAAAGGAATAATAGCCCCACTCCTGGTCGCTTTTCCAGTTAACTCTTTTTTCCCAAAACGACCAAGGAACCAGAAAACCGAATTGCAGCGTAGAGGTATGCGGTAGGTCTTTTAGAATGCCACTGACAATGAGTGGTTCCTGGTTAGCAAACGTCACTATCTTACCCATTGGATCCTGACTGCCAAACAAGGCTAAGGCTACCGATTGAGTGATAACCAGGGAATTGGTGGCCCGAAGGGCGGTTTTCGGGTTTCCCTGTAAGAGGGAAAAAGAAAACATCTCCAAAAAGGCTGGATCAGCATAAAGCCCCTCTTGAATCAAGGACTTTTTTCCGAGCGTGAGCCGGTTTGTCTGCGGGAACGTCCTGGCAACTTGCTTGATCTCCGGTATGCTTTGTACTAACCGGGCTGCCAAGGGAGAAGGAACTCGGTCACCAGAGTGAATCTGGCCTTCTTCCGCCGTGAGGTTGGTCCATATTTGGTAAAGATGACCATTCTTGTGATGGAAGCCATCGTACTGGAACTCTCCATCCACATAGAGCAGTAACATACCACTCACGGCCAAACCAAGAGCCAGTCCTAAAACGTTAATGGAAGACGTAACCAAATGATGGCGCATATTCCGCCCAGCAATACGGATATAATTGAGAAGCATATCGACAGTGATGAATGAGTGATCGAAGTTACTTTTAAAGCACTAGATTTACTACTGTGTTCTTTTAATCTGATTTTTCTTCATCTCATTGCTTAAGGTTGCTTCCGGCACTTGATAGCGTTTGGCAATAAACTTCTGACTGGAACCATTATTAAAGAGGGAGCAGGCTTCGTGTTGCAGTTAGGGTACGTTCGGGCGAGCAGAAGATTTTTTAATAAGGCAGTCTTTTGGTAAGACGTCTGAAGTTGTTAATCCTTGATTCGGACGATTATGCTAAAAGCTCTTTTTATCGCCATTGCCAGATTATGCTGAGCGAACTTGGTTTTCAGGCGTTGGTCTAATAGACTATTTTTCTCTGCCGTGGGAAAGTTGCCCCGTTTTTGAGCGAAAGCCTAAAGTCTGGCAAGATGCTTTCAGCAGGGCAACCTAAAATTAAGGTTTGGTCGCTTACTGAATAGAGCCAGGCTTGCTTAACAGCCATTCTTAATCCTGTCATGAGTAACTGATGGACGTATTTGTAATCAACTGATCGTCAGATAAAAGCCAATAAGTAAGTATATTTACTGACCAGCTTATTTATAAATTTCCTCGAATTGTAATACCTTAATAGGTCAAAAAGAATTTTGCGCATGGATTTGACTATTTTCTTTGACCCATTAGATGAGTACCCTTTCGGCCCAATGGACGATCCTTCGGTGTGGTATGCCATGATTGACATAAACATGGAACAGATGCCTAACTGGAAAAATGCGCAATTTGCCCTGTTAGGTGTAGGAGAATCCCGTGGTTCGGCCAATAACCAAGCTTGTGACAAAGCACCTAATGAGATTCGAAAGAAGTTGTACCGCCTGAAAAGAGGAACGTACCAATACCGCATGGCCGACCTGGGAAACCTTCGCCATGGCATAAGCACCGAAGAAACCTGTCTGCGGGTGCGGGAAGTTTGTGAAGTATTGCTACGGCATAAGGTTATTCCTATTATTCTGGGTGGCTCGCACGATATGGATTTCGGGCAGTACCAAGCTTACCAAGGCTTAGAGAAACTGGTTTCGGTACTGAATGTAGATGCCACCCTGGATATGCAGCGAAAAAGAACGATGCATACCAGCGAATATCATATTCACCAGATCTTGCTTCACGAACCCAACTATCTGTTTCATTATAGCCAGTTAGCCTACCAGACTTACCTCGCCTCGCCCGATGCTTTGGCTGTACTAGAAGGCCTGCAATTCGATGCTTACCGGATTGGACAGATGCGGGAGAATATGGCCGAGATCGAACCCATCATCCGGTATGCCGATATGATGACTTTTGACATCACCGCCATTCGCATGACCGATGCGCCAGGTAATGCCAATGCCCAGCCTTTCGGTCTCACGGGCGAAGAAGCCTGTCAGATTTGCTGGTACGCTGGCCTAAACGAAAAGATGAGTTCAGTAGGTTTCTACGAATATAATCCCGAACTGGATGTGCGTGGACAAACGGCAGGGGTGATTGCTACGATGATCTGGTATTTTGTGGAAGGATTTTATAACCGCAAAAATGAGGGAGATATTGGCGATAGCAAGTATACCCGCTACGAGGTTTCCTTGCTCGATGATCAGAGTCCAAGTCTGGTTTTTTATAAAAGCAATGCAACCGAAAAATGGTGGATGGAAGTGCCTTATCCCAATGCGCCCACCAAACACTGCATTGTGCCGTGTAGCTATCAGGATTATGAAATGGCCAACCAGGGCGAACTGCCCCAGCGATGGATTATGACCTACGGGAAATTGGGATAATTGCTAGCAAAACAGGCAACTTACTTTTTGGCTAATGTACCTAGGGTTTTCAGGGCACCCTCTACCCGGTCAGTCCACAATAGCCCATAGCTCAAACGCATACAATGTTGG
The DNA here is from genome assembly GCA_040385915.1 of Bacteroidota bacterium. Classification (GTDB taxonomy): domain Bacteria; phylum Bacteroidota; class Bacteroidia; order Cytophagales; family ES-bin-26; genus ES-bin-26. The sequence goes on along the minus strand of JAZKGK010000216.1, from coordinate 2,030 downwards.
TACTGCGCCCGTAGAGTAAACATTCTTCCGGGGGCAATGCTGATTTGCTGTTTCAGTGCTTGTTTATAGAGTTCGTAGGTGTCCATGCCTGGGTCCAATTCAACCCAGAGCATAAACCCGCCCTGTGGCCGACTTACCCGCGTACCTTCTGGGAAATATTCACTTACCGACCGGATGAATTGCAGGCTATTGGCCTGAAGTGCCTGCCGGAGTTTCCAGAGGTGATTTTCGTAGCGACCGTTTGCCAGGAAATTGGCCACTGCCTGCTGTGAAAGAGCATTGGTTGATATGGATTGATTCATTTTTAGCCGAAGGATTTGCTCCTTAAACCGGCCCGGAGCCACCCAGCCAACCCGATACCCAGGAACCAGGGTTTTGGATACAGAGCTACACCACAAAACCAAACCGCTTTGGTCAAAGGCTTTGCAAGGCTTGGGGCGGCTTTTCCCAAAGTAAAGATCTCCGTACAAGTCATCTTCAACTAAAGGAATATTGTACTGCTCTATCAACCTGACGACTTCTTTTTTATTCTCTTCTGGCATACAGCTCCCCAGCGGATTACTAAAGTTGCTTACCAATAACACCAGCTTGATTCCTCCTTTCTGCAAATGGTTCCGCAAAGCATCCAACGCTATTCCAGTGACTGGATGCGTGGGCAATTCAAGCACCTGTAATCCCAGGCTGTGCGCTAGTTGCAGAATGCCAAAATACACTGGGCTTTCCACAATAATAGTATCGCCCTTCTCGGTGAGCGCCATTAAACAATAAGCCAAGGCATTGATACAGCCAGCCGTGGTTATGATATCGTCCGCATGCAAGTTTCCCTGCCATGAAAGGGCATTCTTAGCAATCTGTCTTCGCAAGGATTCATTGCCTTGGATTGGATCGTAGGAGGTGCCGCTGGCTGGCAAATCGCGCATAGCTTGCACCATTGCCTTGTTTAGTTTGGCTTGTGGTAATAGCTCCGGTGCAGGCACACCCAACGAAAAGCGGATGAAATCACTATCATTTAGATGGTTGAATACCGACGAAACAATCGCTCCCACATCCTCTGGTGATTCCTTAGTTTCTGGATCACTCATGCGCGGAACCTCAGGATATTTATGGGAAGAATAGCGCACGTAATACCCCGATTTTGGCCTGGACTCAATCAAGCCTTTTGCCTCTAAATGGTAGTACGCTTGCAGAGACGTGCCCATACTTACCCCGTGTTCTTCGCTAAAAAGGCGCACCGACGGCAGTTTGTCGCCTACTTTTAACAGGTTCTTCTCTATATGTCCCTCAATACTATCGGCCAGTTGAAGGTATCGATGCTCATTTAAGGCGGTTGACTTGGGCATAATTAAATAGATATGCTAATATGCTGATGATTAACAGAAAAGCCCACAAATGGCAATGGTTTAAAAGGTCGTTTATGGAAAATCCTATTGGTAATTGCGTTCCATCCCATCGGCCAACCGGTCAGGTTAATTGTTGACTGTTCATTGTTGATTGTCACCATCTGTTATAGCCAAAAATAATAAAACTGTATCTGTTTTGGTTTTGTTTGACCCATTATTTTTGTCTCATCAAAATCAAAACGATCTTAATATGGAAGAGTTTACTTATTACCTGGTGGATGTGTTTACCAGTACCCAATTCGGCGGAAATCCACTGGCAGTATTTCCAAACGCCCAAGGTTTGACTACTGAACAGATGCAAAAGATAGCGAACGAACTGAATCTATCGGAAACGACCTTTATTCTTCCGCCTCAGGATGCCAACCACGATTGTCAGGTTCGGATTTTCACTCCTGCTGTTGAATTGCCTATGGCAGGTCACCCGACTGTTGGCACCGCCTTCGTGTTATTGACCAACCAGTTAATTAAGCCAAAAAACCAGGGCTTTCTTCTGTTTGAAGAAGGCGTAGGTGCAATCAAGGTTAATTTTAACCAAAGCATTGACAATGAGCTGAACATAACTATGGAGCAGCCGCTTCCCCGCTTTGGCGCTATTTACCCGGATAAATCGAAAATAGCGGCGTTGTTATC
>JAZKGK010000215.1:0-37143 GCA_040385915.1 Bacteroidota bacterium | reverse complement strand
TTTTGTTAGTTTTTGACTCATAAACACTTTATCGCTATGCCCCATGGAGATAAAGTGAAGCAGACTGAAAACAAACACGCCAAGCCAAGTATATACAAGTAAGCTACGAAAAGCGTAACGTGCCCAATAAAAAGGCTGAACAAACCGCTGGGTCTGCAGTAAATAAGCTCCTTGTATTGAAGCCATTGTGAAAGGTTGTAGATCCATACAGTAGCTTACTTTTTAAGTTTTGCTCTATCTGAATTTTTCGTTGTTAATTTTACTTATTTAGGATGTTCTACAATGACTTTTTATGATTAAGCGAAAGTTCGCCGAAATGCTTATTTAGCAATGAGTTAACATAAAAAAATTTGTAGCTAATTTGGAAACAACTTTTAACTTTGCATCTGTATGTGATGAATAACCTAATTCTTACTGAAAGCTTTTATTTAACTAATAGCAGAAAAATGAGTATTAAGAAAAAAACTCCGAAAGGTAAAACTGTTTGCAAAGTCACTTTCGAACTATCGAAAGAAGTCGCTCAGGGCGCCAAACAAGTACAAGTAGTAGGCGATTTCAATAATTGGGATACCACCAACGGAATCCTGATGAAAGCAGCAAAAGATGGCAGTTACACTGCTTCTGTTGATTTGGAAAGCGGCAAGGAATATGCGTTCCGTTATTTGATTGACGGTTCTCGCTGGGAAAATGATTGGGAGGCTGATAAATATGTGCCCTCCGAGTTCGGAAGTGAAAATTCAGTGGTAGTGCTATAAATTATTCAGTGCTGCTGATTAGAAACCGCTGGTGAAGCTTTGGAGGCATCGCCAGCGGTTTTTGTATGCCATTGAGTTTGAAATACCATAAATAGAATCGCTGTTTATTCAGTAAAAGGTATAAAGTCTTTGAAGGTTTGGCTAATCTGGCCATCGGTGGCATTTTTCTTATTCTTCCAACCGGCATCTAATTCTAGTGCCAAGGTTCCTCTCAGGTTTAAAAGGGAAATGAAATCTTGCGTATCGGTTAGAAACGCAGGATTAAGTCTGGACGAGGCAAGCGCATACTTGCGCGCGTAGATGTCTCCCTTCGTTTGCAATTCGTTCTTTTTTTCCATAGCGCTATTCATCTTCTCAATCAGCTCTCCCTGAGACTTGCCAATCACGTTGGTTGCCTCTAGGGTACCCATCGTAAGTACAGTAGTTCCGCCTACACTAGATATTATTCTTTGGGAAGTCGATGGCATACTAGAAAGGGCAGGCGTAATTCCAGTGACGGCTCCCAGGGCAGCATTTACAATAGAGCGGTGCTTTTTGCCGGTTTTTGCCTCTTTAAGCTCCTTTTTCAGGTCTTTTTCCTTTTGCTTTAATTGTTCTATCAAGTCCCACGCACTTACCAAGCTCACCCTATATTTATTATAAAGGTTTCTATCTTTTTCCTGCTTATTTTCAGTATCCAGAATAGTGATCGCAATCCGCCTTTCTTCCCGCTTATTGGTTTTATCAATGACAAAGAAGTCAAGTTCTATCGTTAACGAATCGCGGGACTCACTTACGAAATTATAGTCGGGCTGCCAGATAAATTCATACTGCGTGGGCGTATTCTTAATCAGCGATTTCTTTGGCACCCGTACATCTGACGACACAAACTCAAATGACCGGATATTGTCATCCCCATTGGGATCGGAAAGGTAAAATTCCAATTGGATGGCCTCCCCTTCTCTCTTTCGCCATTTGTCTATCTTAGGAACAATGGCAATATCAGGTGGTAGATCCATTTGGGTGGCTTCAATCCTGAATTTACCCTTGGTTTGCGCCTTATTCGGTTGGTCTTCTACCAGAAACTCTAGCGTAATAGGTTTCGATTTCAGGTGGTTAAACTGCCCTATGGATGGTTTCCAGGTAAATTCACCTTTGCTGGATAGCTTGGCTCCTTCAGGCATTTGGTCTGTAATGGCTATGAATACGATGGGATCATTGTCCGGGTCTTTTACTGCTTCTGCTTCAACAGGATAGGTGTTGAGTACATTGTTTTGCAGATACAACGTTTTTAGCTCCGTTACTTCCGGTGGCCGATTTACCTGCATTACTTTAAAATCTATTGGCTGGGTGGCTGACTCGCCCAGGATATTTTTTCCCTCAAAAAGCATTTGAACTACCTTACTTTCTTGTAAGCGATCGACAAAATCAAAATCGGGCGTCCAGGAAAAGTTGCCTACAGAGTCAAGCTTTACGCCCGCTATTTTCCCGGAAGGGATACTGAAGGTGTACTGACCATTACTACCTCCCAGCGCTTTTAGATGGAATTCTAGTTTTGTGCCCTCTTTAACAACATTCCAATCTAATTGATCGGGGAAAATTAAGTTCACCTTAATGGTGTCTGATGCTTGTGCGAATACTTTTACCTGAATAAATAAAGCGATAAGAAGGATGAATAAGCCTTGTTTTCTCATGAGTAGGCGAAGCGATTTTGATATTTAATACGCGATGTGAAAATAACAATAAGGTTCAATGACTCGCAAAAGTAAGTTGAGATAGCTTTGGGGAACGATGTATGAAAACAAAATAAAACCGATAGAAAAGGAATGATGCAACCGATAGCCCAATTTGTGCTTGGCCTCATTCTTATCCGCCTAATAGCTCTGCGAATACTTCTTCTAGTTTTCCTACGGGCTTCACATGAATTTTGAATTGTGATAAATTCAGCCCTTTGGTATTGTACTTAGAAATATAAATCTGCTTGAATCCCAATTTTTCGGCTTCTGAAATCCGGTTTTCTACCCGGTTAACAGCGCGTATTTCACCGCCTAAACCCACTTCGGCTGCAAAACAGACGGAGCTTGGAATGCTAATGTCTTCATAAGAGGAGACAATAGAGGCACAGACGGCCAGATCAATCGCCGGGTCTTCTACCCGTAAGCCCCCAGCAATGTTGAGAAATACATCTTGTACGCCCAGCCGGTAGCCTCCGCGCTTTTCCAATACGGCCAAAAGCATATTAAGGCGTTTGGCGTCAAATCCGGTACTACTCCGCTGAGGTGTACCATACGTAGCAGGACTTACCAGCGACTGGCTTTCAATCATCAATGGGCGGTTGCCTTCTAGCATTGCCCCAATGGTGATGCCACTCAGGTCTTCTTCCCGCTGAGAAATCAGGATCTCGGAAGGATTGCTTACTTCCCGCAGACCGGAACCGATCATTTCATAAATGCCTAATTCAGACGTAGAGCCAAAGCGGTTTTTAGTTGTTCGCAAAATTCGGTAAGCCATATGACGGTCGCCTTCAAACTGCAAGACAGTATCGACCATGTGTTCGAGCACCTTAGGACCCGCCAGCGTGCCTTCTTTGGTAATGTGGCCAATCAGAAAAACGGGTGTGCCGCTTTCCTTAGCATATTTGAGTAGTTCTGCCGTACATTCCCGCACCTGAGATACGCTACCGGCTGCCGATTCTATAAAAGCCGATTGCAAGGTTTGGATGGAATCAATCACCAGCATATCGGGCTCAAACATTTCTATTTGCTTGAATATATTTTGGGTGCCGGTTTCCGTCAGAATGAAGCAATTTTTTCCATCAATACCCAAACGCTCTGCCCTCATTTTGATTTGCTGTTCACTTTCTTCCCCGGAGACATACAGTACCCGATGCCCATTCAATTGCAAAGCAATCTGTAACATCAGCGTCGATTTGCCTATACCTGGTTCTCCACCAATCAACACCATGGACCCTGGGACTATACCGCCGCCTAGCACTCGGTTCAATTCGGCATCGCTGGTAAGAATGCGATGTTGATCTACATAGGTAATGTCTGGAAGCGCTTTGGGACGGGTGGCTATTTTCTGCGATGTACTTACGCGCCAAGCACCTTTTTCGGGTTCCTCTTTCTGAATCAGTTCTTCGACAAACGTATTCCATTCACCACAGGCTGGGCAACGACCTAGCCACTTAGGCGCTTGATGACCACAATTTTGACAGAAATAAGAACTTTTAATCTTGGCCATGAAAGGAGTTTTAAAATAAGAAGTAAGCGCAATGTAAGGGCAAATAACGTGCAAAAACGAGCCTTATCTTACTCGTTCCACTTTTAAACCTCTTTTTTATTTTTGTGAACAAATTATCCTATAGCTTTACGCCGTCAATTTACATTAGCCTGAAAATCAGTATGAAGCAATTTATTTACTCTTTATTTACTTGCGCAGGCCTACTTTGGGCGCCCATGGCCAACGCTCAACCGAAAGCGCACATTGGACTAACGACCGCCGTAAATGCCTCATTCGTCCTCGATAAAGGCCTGTCTGCTGACCCACGTTATAATTCTACCATGACCTATAAGTTTGCACCAATCGGATTTGCCTTGGGCATAGACTTTACGCCTACTTTTGGGTTGAATCTGGAGTCAATTTATGCTAAACAAGGACAAATTTATGAAATCATCGGGCAGGTAAATAACGTAGTCAAAGCCGTTGGAGAACGAAAAATAAGCCTGGAATATTTACAAATACCTTTATTATTGAATTTTATGAGTGGAGGCGATGCCCGGGCTCGGGCTAGCTTTATGTTGGGGCCTCAGCTTTCGCTCCTTACCAATGGGCTGGAAACCTATCAGCAAACGCAGAAAGCCACTTTTACCGTGCCTCAGGGCTCGGAGCCACCTGCGTATGCTGATCCAGGAAGCTATAATCCCCAAACACGTACGTATACCGTTTCTCCCCAAACACAAACGCTTGCCAGCTCTGAGAGTACAGATCCGTTGAAACAATTTAAAAAAGCTCAATTCGGAGTAGCGGCTGCGCTGGGGCTGAACATTGACCTCAGCAACTATATATACTTAACAACCCAAATTCGGGGTAACTATACCATTAGTGATATGCGTAATGAGGATTTTGTAACCCAGGTACAGAGCGGTAAATCCAGTGATATATTTGGCAGAAGAGGCAATTTACTGGTGGGCGTACAACTAGGTCTACACGTCATGTTTGGTGGCAATCGCGCTAACAACCGGATGCTGGTAAAGTAAACACGAAGGCGTTTCAACCAACGAGCTTGGCAATACTAAAGGCAGAAACAGCTATTCCGCCAATCAACATAGTTTCCTATCCGCTTTTGACCACTGGCTTACCAGTAAATTTTTGACTGACCAATACTGATATCCCGAACGGTTTCCCCGGCAGTAAAAACGGTTTCCCCGGCAGTAAAATGCGTTTCTACATGGCGGGTGTCATTCATAAGTAGGAAGCAAAAAATTAAGTACAAAAGTAAATCTAGCTTCGTCGGGGAGTTTCAAAATACTAAAACTCTTTATATTTGTGTCTATGCTGGACAAAGTAAAGGAAATATATCAGGAAGTAGACTCCTATACCGTAGAGACTCCGGAGCAACTAGAAAAGTTCCGAATAGCCTACGTAGGTCGCAAAGGCGTTATTGCGGACTTATTCGATGCCCTAAAAACAGTACAACCGGAAGAACGCCGGGCGCTCGGTGCTGAATTGAATAACCTGAAAAACTTCGCTCAGAATAAATTTACCGAACGACAAGTCGTCTTGGAAAGCAGTCAAACGAAGAACAACCAAGCTCCCCAGTTCGACTTAACGCTACCCATAATACCCAACGAATCGGGTTCAGTACATCCACTCACGTTAGTAAGGGCACGTATTATTGAGATATTCGAGCGCATCGGGTTCAATGTATCCGAAGGGCCGGAGATTGAAGATGACTGGCACAATTTTACCGCCCTTAACTTCCCTGAAAATCACCCAGCGCGGGAGATGCAGGATACCTTTTTTATTGAACGGAATCCGGATATTGCCTTGCGCACCCACACATCGTCAGTGCAGGTAAGGCTGATGGAAACACAGAAGCCGCCTATACGCAGCATTATGCCTGGGCGGGTGTATCGCAACGAAGCTATTTCGGCACGTGCCCACTGCATCTTTCATCAGGTAGAAGCCTTGTATATTGATGAAAATGTGAGCTTTGCAGATTTGAAGCAAACCCTTTATTATTTTGCCAAGGAGATGTTTGCCAAAGACGTAAAAATTCGTTTTCGTCCTTCCTTCTTCCCATTTACCGAACCTAGTGCCGAAATTGATATTTCCTGCCTGATTTGTAAAGGCGCCGGTTGTAACATTTGCAAGTACACGGGGTGGGTAGAAATTGGCGGCTCGGGTATGGTAGATCCCAACGTGTTAGAAAATTGTGGAATCGATTCAAAGAAATATACTGGTTTCGCCTTTGGAATGGGTATCGAACGGATCACAATGCTGAAATACCAAATTAAGGATTTGCGCCTTTTTACCGAAAATGATGTGCGCTTCCTCCGGCAATTTAGCGGCTTGAGTTAAGTCCAGCTTTAGTAGGCTTCTGATTCTCAGCATGTTTAATCTCCCTCCCACTGATAATGGCTTCGATCGGATTGCCAGGGTGTATGACATCCTGGCTTTTCTGGTCTTTGGCCAATCGCTCCGAAAGGCGCAAACGGCCTTGTTGCATTACATTCCTGATTATTCGTCCATCCTCATCATTGGTGGTGGCTCAGGTTGGTTACTGCAAAAGCTTGTAAAAAAAGCTCCCTCTGCTTCAATTGTTTATCTGGAAGCATCGGCTAAGATGCTTTCGTTTGCCCAGCAAAAGTCAAATTTATTTCCAGCCACTGCTACTGTGGATTTCCGTTTGGGAAATGAATCGGCTATTCAACCCACCGATAAATTTAGTGTGGTGATTACTCCCTTCTTTTTAGATTTGTTTACCCAGCAACGCCTACAACAGGCCATTATGCCTCGATTGTTCGCTAGTCTGCAACCAGGAGGCCTGTGGTTATTTACTGATTTTATGCCTCCTCCACACAAGTTTCATCAGCTTTTACTCAAAACTATGTACTGGTTTTTTGGAAAGCTCTGCTCTATTGAAGCGCGGCAACTGCCTGAGTATGCCACGCTTTTTGCTAGCTATCCATTGCAGCAAAAGGCTTCTAAGACTTTCTTTAATGGGATGGTAGAAACCAGTGTATGGGAGAAAACCAGTGCTTGCAAGGGATGAGGTACCAGATAACCAGTAGGGGCCATTTCTTCACTAGGTGATGACCGCACCGGCGGACTGGTGACTCCCCATGCGGTGCCCCGCCGGGATCGCGATCACTACTATACAAGTTTGTGGCAATTTTTTTGTAGCAATTTAAAATGCCACAAAACAATTGCTACAACCTTGTAGCAAAATAATAAACGCTTTTTATTTTGCCACAAACCCGCGGCTAAGCCATGGATGCCCAGGCCTGCCTCGCCCCAGGGTGGAGGCGACCTTTCAACAAACTTACTTTACATGGTAATAGTACACTGTAAAGCAAGTTGTTTTAAATTTTTCTCTAGCTTTTCTGGTAAGCTCTCCCCGGTCTGTGTCCTCACAGATCGGAATCGTGCGAAAAGCGGTGGGGTCGCCTAGGTCTGTGAGGACACAGACCGGGGAAAGACAATTATTCAACAAACTTACTTTACATGGTAATAGTCCGACAGGTTGTCTTGTTTTTGTATAAAAACGGGCTAATCACTGACAAGATTTCTGATTAAAACAAAAAATTCACGCTGGATTATCCTTTGCTGATACCCTGCGTAGAAGTGAGACAATAGCTCTTTAGATATATCCATACAACCATGAACTTTAATAATTATACCATCAAAGCGCAGGAGGTTATTCAGAAAGCTTCTGAAATAGCGCTTGCTAATACGCAACAAGCCATTGAAACAGGGCATTTATTAAAAGCTGTTTTGACATCAGATGAAAATATGATGTCTTTTTTGCTGAAAAAGCTGAACATCAACCGCAACATCCTGGATAGCAAACTGGAGGAAATTATTCAAGCTTATCCTAAAGTGAGTGGTGGAAGTCCCTACCTGGGCAATGAGGCAGCGGCAGCTTTGCAAAAAGCGACCAATTTCCTGAAAGAATTTGGGGATGAATACGTAGCCATCGACCACATCCTTCTGGGGCTGTTAAGCGGTAAAGACAAAATCGCCAACCTCATGCGCGATACTGGCTTCAGTGAAAAAGACTTGAAAAAGGCATTGAAAGAATTGCGTGGCGATGCCAAAGTTACTGACCAAAATGCCGAAACCAAGTACCGTTCGCTGGAACGGTATTCTAAAAACCTGAACGAACTAGCCAGAGCAGGAAAGATTGACCCAGTTATTGGCCGAGATGAAGAAATCCGTCGGGTGTTACAAATTTTGTCCAGACGGACCAAGAACAATCCCATTTTATTGGGTGAGCCTGGCGTTGGTAAAACCGCTATCGTAGAAGGCTTGGCTCAACGCATTGTTGACGGCGATGTGCCAGAAAACCTGAAATCTAAGATTATTGTATCGCTGGATATGGGCTTGCTCGTGGCTGGAGCCAAGTACAAAGGTGAGTTCGAGGAAAGACTCAAGGCGGTAATCAAAGAAGTAATCGATGCCAATGGAGAAATAATCATGTTTATTGATGAAATCCATACGTTGATTGGTGCTGGAGGAGGCGAAGGCGCTATGGATGCGGCCAATTTGCTGAAGCCGGCATTGGCTAGAGGTGAACTACATGCGATTGGAGCCACTACGCTGAAAGAATACCAAAAGTATATTGAGAAAGACAAAGCGCTGGAGCGACGTTTTATGGCTGTAGTCGTAGATGAGCCGGACATACAAGATGCCATTTCTATTTTGCGCGGTATTAAGGAAAAGTACGAACTACACCACGGTGTTCGAATAAAAGATGATGCCATTATTGCAGCAGTAGAACTGTCCAGCCGCTATATTTCTGATCGCTTCCTACCCGATAAAGCCATTGACTTGATGGATGAGGCGGCGGCCAAACTTCGCCTGGAAATTGACTCGGTGCCGGAGGAGTTAGATGAAGTACAACGGAAAATTATGCAGTTGGAAATTGAGCGCGAAGCCATCCGCCGCGAAAACGACCGGGATAAAGAAGTAATGCTCTCTAAAGAAATTGCGGATCTTTCTGAAACCAGGGACGCCCTAAAAGCCAAATGGCAGAATGAAAAAGGCATTATTGAAGGCATTCAGAAGGAAAAGGAAAACATTGAACGGTATAAACTCGAAGCAGATCAAGCTGAGCGCGCTGGGGATTATGGAAAAGTAGCCGAATTGCGTTACGGACACATGCGTGAGAGCGAACAACGCCTCAATGAACTTCAAGCGCAGGTAAAAGAAATGCATGCGAGAGGCGAAAATGCAATGTTACAAGAAGAGGTCACGTCTAGTGATATAGCAGAAGTAGTGGCTAAATGGACTGGGATTCCAGTTTCTAGGATGCTGCAAAGCGAACGCGATAAACTTCTCCACTTAGAAGCAGAGTTAAGTAAACGTGTCGCAGGCCAGGATGAAGCCATTGAGGCCATTGCCGATGCCGTCCGCCGTAGCCGTGCTGGGTTGCAGGATCCTAAGCGTCCCATCGGCTCGTTTATTTTCCTAGGTACTACCGGGGTAGGTAAAACAGAATTAGCCAAAGCATTAGCCGAATTCCTCTTCAACGATGAGAATTCAATGGTGCGGATCGACATGAGCGAATACCAGGAGCGCCACGCCGTAAGCCGCTTGATTGGTGCGCCTCCCGGATACGTGGGCTATGATGAAGGTGGCCAGTTGACCGAAGCTGTTCGCCGGAAACCGTACTCCGTAGTGCTGTTGGATGAAATAGAAAAAGCCCATCCCGACGTGTTTAATATACTTTTGCAGGTGCTGGATGATGGACGTTTAACGGACAACAAAGGTCGCATAGCCAATTTTAAGAATACGATTATCATCATGACTTCTAATATTGGCTCTCACATTATTCAGGAAAACGCTTCTCGTATAGAGGAGTGGAATAAGGAGGAGGTACTAGAAGAAACTAAGAAAGAAGTTTTTGACCTTTTACGGAAAACCATTCGCCCTGAATTCCTCAATCGGATTGATGAACTGGTGATGTTCCGTCCGTTAAGCAAAGAGGATATACGCAAAGTGGTCGATATTCAATTCAAGCTGATTCAAAAGCGTTTGGAAGAAAGTGGCATCCAATTGCAAACTGCGGATGACGTGCTGGATTTGTTAGGCGAACAAGGGTACGATCCCCAGTTTGGTGCCCGTCCGCTGAAGCGAGTGTTGCAAAAACGTATTCTGAACGAATTATCGAAAGAGATTCTGGCTGGACGAATCATCAAAGATTCGGTAGTAGGCATGATGCTGGATGAAAACGGCGAAATCGTATTCGTCAATGTAGGCAAGGTAGAGATTTCTTAACAAGCGCTATTGCTCTAAAACGGTCTGTCGAATTTTTCGTCAGGCCATTTTTTACTGCTTATACTCTGAACCGATAGACTTCTGTCATCGTTATTCAAGAAAAATTTGTATTTTAGGAATAAAGACTTTGTATGCCAACAACCAGAAACAAGAAAGAGAAGCGTCCAACTGTACCCCCAAAGGTATGCGTTCCCCCTTTTCTGCCTGGTATTAAACTTAATATATATAACTCTGAACAAATCAATGCCCTAGGAGGCATTGATTTGTTCAGTAAAGCGATTGGCAATGATAAGCCGATTGCAGTTCCCGATTTTGGTTTCACAAGCGAAGAATGGGAAAAAATGCTAAAGGAGGGAATATAGGTGGCAATACTGGCAGATACCAATATTCTAATTCAGTACGCTCGCTTGGGTCAGAACCTACCAGCGGATAGCTTTATCTCCATTATTACCGTCGGGGAAATAAAAGCCTTTGCCCTAAGGAATAACTGGGGCTATCGAAAAATGACAGTATTGAGTACCCTTCTTAATGCTACTCCCATCCTCGATTTGGACTCCAATATTACTGATATATATGCCATGTAGATGCCTTCAGCCAGGGAGTACTTGCAAACGACCCGTTGCCCACCGGCCTTTCTGCCAGGAATATGGGCAAGAATGATATCTGGATTGCAGCAATGGCTTTGTATTTTAGTCTAGAACTACATACTACAGATCACGATTTCAACCATCTAATTCATATTGGCTTAAAATTAAAAGTATAGAAAATATAAGTCTTTTTTGTATTTAAGCAATTGATTTACAGGAGGGCTTTTATACTCTAAACCGATAGACTTCTGTCATCGTTTCATTGGGCTTTAAGGTATACACAAACGTTCGCTTCACCCTTTTAGAAATATTAAAGTAAGACACCCAAATAATAGTATAAAGCCCATACCTAATTGCCTCTGTACCAGGAGAAATATCCAGACTAGCCAATAACGCGGCCTCAATGATCGTATAAAGCAAGCTTGCCGCTAAATACACAGACATCACTCTTGGCAAACTGCTCCGTTTGTTAAAAAACAAAATAATTACCAGTAGTGAAACCAATAAACTAGCGATATTAAAAAATAGCGCAGCGATATTTATCATCACTAAACTGGGACTATAATTCTGAGAAGCAGAATAGGCAATATTTTCCCAGTTCGTCAAGTTGAAATAATCGTTCCTTAACAATGTTATTAAAATTTGGATAGGCGAAATGATTATTCCAATGGCGCATGCAATCAACCAGCCACCTATTTCTTCCCGAAATCCCGTCAACTGCTCCGGTTGCGGATCGTAATAATAAAGCTGATAGACCAAAAATCCGGCAATGATTCCAAACAATAGCATCATCAGTACCAACATCCAGTTGAGTTGGAAGTCTTCCGTTGGTGTTGCGGTTACAGTATAAGTCAGTCCATACCCAAGTAGATCAATAATTTGATTTTGCTTTTTTGTATAAGCGGCTACTTGGCTATTGCTTACCTGGTCGGCCAGTATTTTGTACTTATATTGAATAGTAATTGTGTCGGGTTCATACCTAATCTCCCGACTAAAAGTGACCATATCATCTGCGATAGTCTTTTTCTCCGGCTTTATACTCCAATGCTCTGGTAGGCAAACCCGGGTTATGTGCTCATAGTCAGTGGGAAAAGCTAACCCAACAGGCATTGTTCGTATTGAGTTAGAAGGAATAAGAATTTTGTCCCGCAACATCTGAGGAAACAATGCACATTCAAGATTTTCGGGCTGGCTACTGTCTGAAGCATAAAAGAAATTTTCTATCTTATAATTCTCGTAGGTAGTATAGATGTTTGACTGACTATCATCCGTGGTTTTCAGTGGCTTACTCACCTGAATTTTAGCATACCTTTTAGCATAATAATTCAGGTAACCTTTCTCCATTTCCTTGAGGTTGCTATTGGCATAATATTGCCGCTGAGCATCTGCTTCGTAACCTATATATTGGGTTTCAATGGATAGTTGAACTGTCCCTTCTATTGTATCTACCACGAAGTTTTCATTCACCCTAATCTTGGCGTAGCGGTTAATCGGTATATCTACCAATCCTTCTGCATCCTTCTTGATCACTAAGGCTGTTCTATAATTTGGGCAATAGATAGTCTCATAAGTCCCGCGTTGGTTGGCAATGGTTGGATCGTACCAGTAATTTTCCCCTTTAAATTGTACCTGTACAATACAATGATTGAATGAACTAGGCGTGGGAGCCCATTTTTTAATTTCCTGCCGAAAAGTAGAATGCACCAGGGCTGGATACGCTTCTATGTCTAGCTGCCGAAGTAAGGCACACAACAAAAGAGATTTATCTTTGCAATCGCCAAATCGCTGCTTCATTATGCGTTCTGGTGAATGCGGCTTATATCCACTGATACCCGATTCCAAGCCGGTATACCGTATTTCATCCTGTACAAAGCGCAAAGCAGCTTCTAACCTTTTTTCAGGCAATGCATTCATCGCTTTAATTTGAGCGGCTTTTTCGGATAGCAAATTCATTACTAGGGGAGTCTGATACAATGTTAGCGCCCAGTTCTTCACCTCTGACCAGGAATTGAATTCACTCAGCCAAACGTGGGGATAAGGATCGTACCATTGCGGGACATCGGCATCTACTGCCAAGCCAGGCACATGGATAAGATCCCATTCATACATTATCTTATCATTTTCCGTAGAAATCTTCGGTTTGGAGTCCGTATTCTCATAAGTAATATTCAGGTTTTTGTCCGCTGATGTAATAACTCGAATGAATAACTTTTCAAACGGATCATAATCTTGTAGATAAAAAGAAGCAAAGTATTTGTCTTGATAAATAGGATTTCTACCAACACACGAAAAAGAATATTCCACCAAATCACCTGCGCGTATATCATCCAAAATTAGTAGCGCTGTTAATGACTCATCGTAGAGATAACTTTCTTTGCTGCTTTCTCGCTGGAAAACCTTGAATTTCGACACATCCAAGCGGTTGAGCTCCTTTCCCTCGCGAATGATCTTGACTTCATGAAAGATAAGTTTCTGGTAAGAAGGGTCGTATGAATATTCAATTTCAGAGCCATTCTGTACTCCCGTTTCTGAATAAATTTTTTTCACCAGATGGTAATAATGAGTCTGTTGCAAAAAATTCACCTGGTAGTCTTTCAAAAGGAATAAAAAACCATTGGAAGCATCGTCAGCCTTAATTTGAGTAGGTTCAGTCAACGCTGCTTGCTTTACCCAAGCAGGTTTGGGAGCCACCAGCACTTTACTATGAGGGCCGTCTTTGGCATAGCTAACCTCCGCAGATATAAGGAAGGTGAACAAGAGGAATAAACGATTGATTAATACAACTCTGCTCAATGGAAAAAGTAAAGACATCCGATAGAACGTAAAGGTGAAAAGTAAGTACTCATTATCAATCTCATGGCCTCAAAACATCGAAAAGTTAATTCTTGTTGGCAGCCGCATGGGCAATAACCGCTTGGACAAACTGAGCCAATATTTCCCTGTCGTCATTAATCTACTTTATTGCCTTCTCGGGTTTATATCAGTCTATCTCCTAAAAAATTCTCTTCTTAAAAATGGCTGATTGTACCAAATAGCTAGATCATTTATAGAAAACCGATGAAAACATCACATATCAATGGCGTAGAAGGGGCGAAATTATTCTCTATTTAGGTCTCAACTAATTTTGAAGGGCTAGTTACAAGTAGTAAGTTGTAGAAAAATTCACAGTATTCACCGTCCCGTATCCTTCAAAACGTTCTTATGAAAAACCGATTGCTCTTATTCGTCCTAAGTATTGCTTTGCTTGTTTCCTGCAAACAAACTCAAAACACCAATCGCATCAAAGATGCGGATTCACTCAAAACACAATTCACGGCATTAAATGACAGTATTACCTCCAGTTGGCAGGTAATGATGACTTCAGACAGTACTAAACTGGGCAATATTAAAAGGCTATTACAAGAAGTGTCATACTCTAAGGTGCATAATCAACCTTTGTTGGATTCGCTCATGCAACAACAAGCAGCCTTACTAGAAAAACGCTATACCATAGAAACAATGACTTCTGACAAAATTGATGCGTATGACGCAGCAACTGATTTGCTCCTTGGGCAATTGCCCCGGCTAACGGCCTCCGTACCAGATTTGGAACGTTATCCATTGTGTGCTGAGTTAAGCCAGGAAATAGATGCTGCCAGCCAAGCGGTTTTACTGCACCGCATTCACTACGATAAATATGCAAAGCAATACAATCAATTTATCAGTGACTACAGCAAAGATTTGGCAGAATTAGGGTATACAGGCCTGAAGCCCAAGCTTTTGTTTCAGTTAAGCAGCTAATACTATTTCTTTAAGTAACATTGATATAGCGTACGAAGTAGGAGAATTATGGAATTTCTTCTTATTTCGTACTTTTACGCTTTCTGACCTTTACTTTCACCCATCTTTTATCCCAGTTATTTACTCTAATTTAATATGACTATTCACCGAGAGGGCTATAAAATTCTATTAACATCATTATTCGTCCTATGCATTATCAACCTGTTGGTCATTTATGGTTTGCCTGCCAACACTATATTGCATAACGTCGTACTGCTTAGTAGCCTCATCGTTTTTCTGCTATTCTTACAATTTTTCCGCAGCCCTAAACGCTTAACCCCGCTTGATGCCAACCATATCATAGCGCCTGCTGATGGCAAAGTAGTGGTAATTGAAGAAGTAATGGAAGATGAATATTTTCATGCCAGCCGTCGCCAAATCTCTATTTTTATGTCTCCTATTAATGTTCACGTGAATAGGAGCCCCGTAAACGGAGTGGTGCAGTACTTTAAATACCACGCAGGCAAATACTTAGTCGCTTGGCACCCCAAATCCAGCACCGAAAATGAAAGGACAACGATTGTTATCAAGGCGCCAAATAATGTAGAAATCTTATTCCGTCAAATTGCAGGTGCTTTAGCCAAACGAATTGTATGGTATGTAAAGGAGGGACAACCCATTCAACAAGGAGCAGAGTTTGGGTTTATTAAATTTGGTTCTCGGGTAGATGTATTCATTCCCCTAGATGCCAAAGTATTAGTTAATATCGGCGATAAAACCAAGGGCGGCCAAACGGTCATTGCAGCATTGAATAACTAATTTCCAAAGTATCAACTTACCAGGTAATAGCCTAAAAAAGAATAGGTTGCATGTCAGCTAGACATGCAACCTATTCTTTTTTAGGCTTAAATTAGTTATGCGTTCGCTAGACTCACAATAAAATGCTGATCCATTTTGATGTACTTAGAAATGGAGAAACCATTTTCGAAAGTTTTATTCAACTTATCAATCAAAGGTTTCAACTTGTCTAGCTTATCGTTTTTACTATCGTAAATCGCTGTTTTGAGGATTTTAGTGAAGAGAATAGCCCGTTCGCAGTTTTCTTTGCCCAATAACCGAATCTGGCGCTGAATACTATTGAGAAGCTGGCTGAATAATTCAAAGTCGTTCAGCATGCAATATTGCAAGGCCAGCAGTAGCTTTATTTCCAACTGTGCGTACGGGTATTTTTTTAAGCTCATCTCGTTGAGCAAGTTGTTTACCCATTTCGATGCCTCATCATATTTCTTTACGTAGAAGCAGCAAAGTGCCCGGTAAGTGATGTAAGTCACGTATTTAGGCAGGTCAGCAGCGTCGGTCTCGAAATCATGAAACAGCGTTTCATTTTCTTCATACATGCTAGCCTCAGTCTCCATCCGGTTGTGACGGCTTACTTTTGTCAACAAGAATTGAGAAGGATAAGTATAAAGGCTATAGTTAGTTAATAAACTACTAGCCGCATCATTTACTTCGTCGAAATATTTCTCAGCCTTCTTGTATACCTTATAATGGTTATAGTACTCCATTTTCAGGAATTCAAATACTAACTTCAAGTGATAGTAAATGGAGTCCTTGTCATACTGCATAAATATGCCTTCAATTTTATTCAGTATGTCCTCAATCGGTTCCATATCATCATTGACCGACTCTGTATTATCTACAAATAGGCGGTGAAAAATGCTCATGCAACTTTGATAGACGTATAAGCGGTGCGACGAGTACAACTTACATACATTATCCATTTCACGGCTTAGCAGAGACAATTCTAACTTCTCCGTTTCCGTTCCTGACAAAGTATATAAGCCGTATTTTTTAAAATATTCCGCTAATAAATCCTCTGCTTTATCTAAGGCCAGCATATAGGCTACGTGCCTGTTGTATAACTGGGAATAGTTGAAGTAATCAGGGGCATTTATGTGCAGTTTTTTTAGTGTTTTATACACTACAGTCAATTCATTGGACAAATCATAATCCAACAACTCCTTCTCCAATTTCTTGAGGGTAGCAATCGCAATCGTCTTTTTCTTAGTAAAAATGATCTCATTGATATTGGCTACTTTTTTCAACAAATCCGTGCGAGGGCTTTCCATTTGCTGAAGCAGGTACTCTTCTATTTTCTGATTGAGCCTTGATCGAAGAGTATAGTAGGCGTTGGTGTTAACATCCAGTCCTTCCATAATCTTGCTGTCAGACAGTTGCCTTTCACGCATATACTTCAGCAAAAAAGCAGACTTTTCAGCATTGCTCTCCATCAGTGAGTCGTAAATCGCCTTGTAATCTTCGGCAGACAACTGCTTAATAATGTTTTTTAGCTTAGCCATAGGTATAACTCTTGAACGCCTTATTGATTATTATCTTGTATGAAACCTATAATTGATGAGGCAATGTAGTAAAAAATGTCAAATCTAACGTGAATAAGTTCTAAAAAGGGGGCGTTTTTCCTGTCAATGTAATTTAAAATACGTTTTTATATTATTTCTTGGAAATATTCAAGTAAGATAGGGTTCTCAACTGAGAACAATGCTATACATTTTAAGCAAAGAAAGATATTTTTCAGAAATAACTGCCAGCAAAAAAATATAAATCAAGTTACCTTTCAATAAAAGGGATTGCTCTCTAAATTAGCATATCAGGAGCGTTTTATTAAATTATAGTATTTAATAAAAGAATTAAAAAAGGCAAGCTGACTCTTTTATGAGTATAACTTGCCTGGCACATTTTTTAAGCTACTGTATTTTTGAATTTATACGCTTTCCTGGCTTATTACAAAATATCGCGCCATCCAGGATTTTTTGGCAGTTATAGACCAATCTTTATCCATCTGCTCTTTACTGATAACGGTATTGTTAAACACGATTGTATCTAAACCAATCATACCAGTGTCTATATGCTTTTTTATGCTGTTTAAAGGTACACTTTCTACTTTATTCTCTTTCAAAAGTGTAACAGATCTATCAAAGAAGTCAACGGCTAGCATATTACCCAGTTCTTTTAACCAGTGTACTGATTTATCAATGGAGCAGCCACTCGGGGCTTGATAGGCTTCATCGGCGGCGACCACAACGAAGCGATTGTGCAATGTTTTTGCCGAACCTCTTATAGGTGAGCCATGGCTACTCCAAGCCGCGATCTGATTTTCCAGATAAGTCTCGATCGTCTGTTGCATTTCTGCTGACAGGCTACAGTTAGCCTGATAAATCCATATCCTTGCCTGAGCAGGCATTTCGTCAAAAGGTATCCACATGTTTATGAGTTTATAAGTACATATTTTACAAACCTTCGGCTTTCGCAATAAGTTCTGCTAGGTCATACACCTTAATGTCAGTCTCTTTTTCTTTATTTTTCACTCCATCCGATAACATAGTCATGCAAAAAGGACAAGCAGCAGCAATGATAGTAGCTTTGGTTGCTAATGCCTCCTCAATTCGCTCAATGTTGACTTCCTTCTTTCCTGGTTCAGCTTCTTTAAACATTTGTCCACCACCAGCGCCGCAGCAAAGGCCTTTGGTACGGCACCGTTTCATTTCCACCAGTTCAGCATCTAAGGCCTGTAGCACTTGGCGCGGCGCTTCATAAATATTATTAGCTCGACCCAGATAGCATGAATCGTGGTAAGTAATGCGCTTGCCTTTAAAATCACCGCCTCCTTGCAGCTTTACCTTCCCTTCATTAATTAATTGTTGTAAGAAGGTAGCGTGATGAATTACTTCGTATTGGCCGCCTAATGCCGGATATTCATTTTTCAAGGTATTAAAACAGTGTGGACAAGCCGTTACAATCTTCTTGACTCCGTATCCATTTAGCACCTGGATATTAGAGACCGCTTGCATCTGGAAAAGGAATTCATTCCCCGCCCGCCGAGCTGGATCGCCAGTACAGGCTTCTTCGGTTCCTAACACGGCAAAGTTGATCCCTACTTTATTCAATATTTTCACGAAAGCAATTGTAACAGCTTTGTAGCGGTCATCGAAAGACCCGGCACAACCTACCCAAAAAAGGATTTCCGGAGACTGTCCATTGGCTGCCATTTCCGCCATCGTTGGCACTTGATAAGTCGTTTCGGCTGTCATTCAATTATATATTTATTAATGAGTAAATGATTGATGATTTACTTTAGCTTTTCGGCCCAATTGAAGCGGTCTGCTGGTGAGAATTTCCAAGGAGCCATATTATTTTCTACATTGGCAAACATGGCATTCCAGGAATTCGGCGCTTTGGCTTCTTCCATAATCTGATACCGCCTCAGTTGCAAGATGATAGATAGCGGGTCAATATTAACCGGGCACTCTTGCACACAAGCTTGGCAAGTGGTGCAAGCCATAATTTCTTCCGAAGTGATATAATCGCCAAACAAGCTTTTCTCATCGCTGTAATCGGCTCCATGCTTTTCATGATTGTCACCAACTTCCTGCAAGCGGTCGCGGGTATCCATCATAATTTTACGCGGAGAGAGTTGCTTACCAGTGATATTGGCTGGGCAAGCGGCTGTACAGCGCCCACATTCAGTACAGCTATAGGCATCCATCAGGTTTTTCCACGTCAAATCTTTCACATCCTTAGCTCCGAAACGGCCTGGTTCCGTTGGCGCGACTTCTGTGCCATTGCCATCGGTTAGCGTAAGGCCTAGCATCAGTTGTACCTCTTTGGTTACTTCAGGCATATTTTTCATTTCACCCTTAGGAGCCAACTTCGAGAAATAGGTGTTAGGAAAAGCCAGGAAAATGTGAAGATGCTTAGAATAAGTAACGTACAAGGCAAATCCTAAAATACCCAGAATATGAAACCACCAGGCGAACCGCTCATATAGTACCAGGGTTGAAGTGTTCCAACTATTAAAGCCTGGCATCAAAGCCTGGCTAAAGGCAAAAGCACCGGTTTGTATAGTAGCATAATGACCTTCGCTTCGTCCCTGCAATACCACATCCGCCGCATTCATGCTAAGGAAGGCGCACATCAGTAAAATTTCCCAGGTCAGGATAAGGTTGGCATCGGTTCGTGGCCAGCGAGTCATTTCTCGATGCGCTTCAGGCTGAAACCGTTTTACTTTCAAAATATTGCGCCGACACAGGAATAGAATACAAACTACTATAACACCAAATGCCAGAAATTCAAAGATATTAATCAAGCCTTTATACAAGCCTCCCAGGTAAGGAGCAAATAGCCGATGCGTACCGAAAAGGCCATCAAGTATAATTTCTAAGACCTCAATATTGATAATGATAAAACCAGCGTAGATAATAAAATGCATAAAACCCACCAGAGGCTTATCAAACATTTTCTTCTGCCCTAGCGATATGAGCAACATAGTATTTAGCCTTTCATTAGGCCGATCGCTGCGGTCTTCGGGTCGCCCTAAGTGAATATTTTTCCAAATACGGATTACCCGCTTGGAAATCAGATAGCTAGCTATGCCCAGACAGACTAGGAAAAGTATCTGTGGTAGATAGTTCATAAGGTGTCGTTTGTATTTTACGCTTGTTGAATAATATTTTTTCTTAATCTTCTTGGTAAGGTATCAAAAATACCTAACTTTGCACACCGTTTGAAAGAGAACAGTGTTATTTAGCATTTTTCTCTGAAAGCATTTGTTGGTGATGTAGCTCAGTCGGTAGAGCAATGGACTGAAAATCCATGAGTCGGTGGTTCGATCCCACTCGTCACCACACTTCACACATAGAAAACCTTCCAACTACTAGCTGGAAGGTTTTTTGTTTTCTAGCCTCCCTGGCTTCTCATTCATTGGTGTTTTTTATAACAATCCCGGTCTATATTATACCTCAATACCAATCTGTTTCATGAGTTGGCTTGCATTGAAGCTACGGCAAATGCCCTCACGCAGGGTATAATCGAAAAAAAGCTCTTCATTGATTAATTCACTATTAAAACTATAATTGTGTACAAAATCCGGGTGTTCATCAGCCATACGACCCAACTCCAAATCATGCGTAGAAATAAAGCCGGATGAAGGGTGCTGATGTAATTGCTTGATTAACGATTTTGCCCCATGGTGCCGATCTTGCGAATTGGTTCCTTTGAGTATTTCGTCCAGAAAATACAAAACGGGTTCCGGGTTGTCTACTTGTTCTATGAGTTGCTTTAGCCGTTTCAATTCTGCATAAAAAGACGATACACTTTCTTCTAAGGAGTCTTGCGTCCGCATGCTGGTAAACACGCGTATAACAGAAATGGTAAACGATTTGGCACACACAGGAGCTCCTGCCAAGGCTAATACGGCATTTACAGCGACCGTTCGCAAAAAAGTACTCTTGCCTGACATGTTGGAACCAGTGATTACTAATGTTTTTCCTAAGCCTGAAAGCTGTACGTGATTCGTTACCCTTTTATCTTTCCGGATTAATACATGTCCCAAATGCTCTGCTTGTAATTCCATAGGCTCCGGGCTAAGTATGGGCATGATAAATTCTGGATTCGAGAAAGCATATCCGGCCAGACTGTTAAGAGATTCCCACTCGGCTACTGCCTCAAACCAGTTTATTAACGCTTGTTGGTGCTGTTTTTTCCATTGCTCTGTACGGATAAAAAACTGTAGATCCCAGAGCGAAATAATGCCAATTAATGAATAGAAATAGGGGTTATTGCGATAGTTTAGGTTACGTAAAATTATGGCAAACTGTTGGATGGCTTTAGAAGCTGTTGTATGTTTATCTACAAAAGCATGCTGCAAGGCCTGTAGCTTAGCCGCAGTAAATTTCTCCTTCTCCACTACTTTAATAATGTTAGCATAAGCCATTAAGGTTTGAGAAATAGTATTGGTTTTATCACAAGTATCTTTTACTGCCTTAAAAATCCTTCCCAGAACAAATAAATGGACTAAAATAAATAAAAACAGTACTTGTAAAGATAAAAAACCCGCCAGCCAGGCTACAGTCAAAGGAATAGTAATCATGGGTAACCATTTAGCTAATCGCATCCCAAAGGATTGGCTAACTATTTCTGGTTCAGCCATCCATTGCAGTAAACTATGGGTCGACTGGTTTACTTCTTTATAATGCATGGCATTGGCTTCCAGCATTTGTCGCCAGTCTAATCGAGGAGTCAATTCGGTTACCGCTTCCTGCCTGAGTCTAATTTCAGGCGCTGTTTCGGCATGCTTAAGCCAAGCGGCTAGCTTTTGTGCGCCACCCAGAGTACGGGTTCGGTTGAGTAATTTAAATACTGAATGCTTGCCAAAAATATCCAGGTCACTCGTATAAAAATGATTGGGTTCTGTGTATGCTTCCCCGGTTTCGTCGCGAATAAACTCATTGTGTAGCCTGGCTGATTCATCACGATTAATATAGCTAAGAAAGCGAAAGTGATCTCTTTGGTATTCGATGCGATTATGTGCCTTTAGGCTAAAAAGGAAAGCCAATAAGAATAACAATCCACCTACGGCCATAGCCAAAGCCCCTTGCGACTGGAACAGAAAATAAGTGCCTAAAAAACCGGTTAGAAATAAAAAAACTCTCAACCAGCCAAATTGGTTATATTTTAATTGATATTTCTGGGCTTGCTGTTCAAATTGCTGCTGCCGCTGCTGGAATTGCTTTAATGGTTCCACAAATAGAAAAGGGTAAATAAACGAACAAAAGACTATGACCGATAAAGACAACCTGTTTTACTCAAATCCACCTAGATATTTCTACAAATACAAAGGCGATGAGAACTATTCCAACATTGCACGGTGAGGGCAATACTGAAATTCTTGAGGTAGGGTAAAATAATTCGATAAATAATTTTAGAAATAGCTGCTAGGAAAGTTGCCTTTGCTAAATATAAACCATTCAGAATTAATATGTTATGTAGATAAGCCTTGTTTTGTCTAAGTGTAAGTTACTGCCAGTAAGGGCATACAACTAATTTAGTGTTTACAATTTTACCACATTTCATATTTACTACAAAATACGTGATTAGTGTAAGCTGAGCTAAAAGCCTTGGTTATAAATTATTTGAACCGCATTTGCTTTCATGAATCTAGTTACTCAACTTATAATCAGATACCTATAGAATATTTTCGATTTCATTTTAAACCTTTATAACCAAAGTATGTTTAAATTGAGGAAAGGCTTTGTTCTTTCACGTTAAGATTTCTAATTTTGCAGCATTATTGGCCGCATAAAATTATACTTTATCAATAAATTTTATCATTTCGTATAAAACCTTCTGGACAGCGATGAAAATAAGCAACCAAGATGAAAATTTACGCTACTCTGAAGAGGAGCTAAAAGAATTTCAAGAAATAATATCTTATAAGTTAGAACAATCTCGGAAGGAGCTGAACTATATCAAAGAAGCACTCAGCAAAAGAAATGATAGTGGTACTGACAATACCTCTGGAACGTCTAAATTACTGGAAGATGGTGCTGACACCACCGAAAAAGAAAACCTGAGCCAACTGGCTGCTCGGCTTCAAAAGTTCACCCAGCAGCTTGAGTATGCGCTAATACGAATCAAGAATGGCACATATGGCATTTGCGTCGATACGGGTAAATTAATTCCTAAGGAAAGATTGCGGGCAGTACCCCACACGCAGCATTCAATCGAAGCAAAATTGAAAAAGAATTAGATTTTCTTGCCAGTAGCTGGCAACCGTTGTCTGGTTTATCTGAGTTATTAAGTTATCCGGTTTTCTTCGCTTTTTCGCGGGAGACTCAGATAACTTTTTGTTTTTAGTACGTTGATTCATCTATATTCCTTGCGCTTTTGAATTTTTTACAAAACCACGTAGAGGCACTTATTTTCTGTGCAACCTCTCCGCTTACAAAAAACGAAATTAAATCTTGCCTAGCCGAGATGTTTGGTCTGGAAATACCTAACGAAGATATTGAAGCCGCTATAGCATCCTTAGTGGCTAAATACGATTCGGATGATTACTGCTTTCATATTTGTCATATAGCAGATGGATTTCAGTTTCTGACTAAACCCGCTTATCAGGCCAGTATTGGGATTTTGCTTAAGCAGAAATCAAAAAAACGACTCTCTACTTCTGCATTGGAAACCATGGCCATTATTGCTTATAAACAGCCGATTACAAAAACAGAAGTTGAACGCATTCGTGGAGTTAATTGTGACTATGCCATCCAAAAACTACTAGATAAAGAGTTAATTATTATTCAGGGAAAAGCTGAGACCCCCGGCAGGCCTATCCTTTATGGCACCAGTGGACAATTTATGGAGTATTTTGGAATCAATAGCTTAAGAGACTTGCCACAGCCTAAGGATTTTGCCATTCCAGAAAATGAAATGGGCGAAAGCAATGATTTCTAGCCTTCTCAGATATTGCGCTTTAACTAAGATCCAATTGTTAAATCAAGGCCAACTTAAGCTGAGTTATTCCGTATGTGTTTATCAGTTTGATAGTTGTATTATTTACTGATCCTAAATCCAAAAAAATATTATGAGTTTACTGAATATTAATGAGTTATTCGATAATTTTTATAAATATCTTGAAGCTCGTATCGATCTATTTAAGTTTGAAGCGAAAGAGTCCATCACTGAAGCTGTAATTTCCCTAGTACAGATAGTTACATTGTTGATTTTGTCTCTATTTATTTTTACTTTTCTTAGTATCGGATTAGCGCTTTTCCTTAATGACGTATTACAAAGCCATTTCTTAGGGTTTTTTATCGTAGCAGGTATTTATTGTATTCTGCTAATTGTTGCTATAGTGCTTAAAAATAGCACTTCTTTTAAGGCAAAAATTATGGCTTCTATGTTCAAGGAAGAGGCGCGCAAGGCTCAAGAAGAACCCGTTACGGAGGAAACAGATATATAGTAATGCTGTAAGAATTTTTTGTTAAGATTTTTTATTTAATTTACTCACTTTAAAATATTTTAAAATATGAATTCTGAAGACGTAAGCAATAATATTTTCTCCAGAAAAGAATCTTTACACCGGAATACAGAGAAGTATAAGCAAGCAATTGAGGAACAAGTTACTATCTTGAAGGAAAATGCGGGCCAAATTAGTAAAGTAGCTCTGGTCGTTGGTGGCACATTGGCAGTTTCCTATTTGCTGGTACGCTTATTTACGCGCAGTAGAAAAAAAGAAAAAGTATTATATGCTTCTGGACCAGGAACAGTGCCTGTGCAACCACATTATAAAGAAGAATCAGTTATTGTGCGCACAATAAAAGGTTATATTGCTACTTTTTTAATTTCTCTTGCTCAGCAGAAATTGCAAGAAATAATTGCGCACTACAAAGAGAATGATACAGAAGGAGATTCTAAGAAAGATAGTAGAAAATAGACTTATCGGAAAAAAGTCATTTGCAGTATTGTTGGATCCAGATACAGTTGATGCAACAACCTGTCTTCCTATTCTTAACATTAGTACTGATCATACCAAATCAACCAAAGCATCAGCCGCAGTTGATTTCTTTTTCGTTGGTGGCAGCTTACTTACTAACTACGCCACTAATCAACTGATTCAAACGATTAAGGATTTCTGCGACATCCCAATTATCCTTTTTCCGGGTAGTAATTTGCATATTGATGCGGCGGCCGATGCTATTTTACTGCTTTCCCTGATTTCTGGCCGTAATCCTGATTTACTTATTGGCCAGCACGTAATTGCGGCGCCAATTTTGAAAAAAAGTAACCTGGAAATTATTTCTACTGGTTATATGCTGGTAGAAAGCGGACGACAGACAACGGTTTCCTATATTAGTAATACCATGCCTATTCCGCACGATAAGCCTAGCATTGCCGCTTGTACTGCTATGGCTGGAGAAATGCTAGGGATGAAACTCATTTACTTGGATGCAGGGAGTGGCGCTCAACAAACAGTGTCGCCACAAATGATTGAGATGGTTCGGAGAAGCGTAGAGGTTCCCTTGATTGTGGGAGGCGGTATCAATTCTGTACAAAAAGCAGTAGAGGTATTGGAGGCTGGAGCTGATATTATTGTGGTGGGAAATGGTATTGAACAAAATCCTCACCTGCTAAGCGATATTTCTGAAAAAGTTGCCGCTATTAATAGGAAGGTTAGCTTACAATAATCACCAATCAAAAGCGCCTTGAAATTACTTATTTCAAGGCGCTTTTGATTTTATCAGGGTTGGCTTATACATTCATCAGCGATTCCCGGCGACGCATTTTTCCTGCTGGAATACCAAACATCATTTTAAATCTCCGGCAAAAATAGGCGGTATCTTTGTAGCCTACCTCTGCGCCAATTTCTCGTATACTCTTTTTGGTAGTTCGAAGCAGGTTAACGGCCGCTTCCATACGCTGGTATTCGATATAGTCTTGCGGATTAATACCCGTAAGCATTTTAAAATACTGTCCTACGTAATCTTCAGAAACGTTTGCAACACCAGCCAGTACTTTATTCGATAAATCACCACCTAATTGGTCTTTAATATAGGCAAAAATATCAATGAGCCTGGGGTCTTTAAAATACGTGCTATTGGTCGCTAACTGTTCAACAAATAGGCGGTTTTCCAGAATATAGCGGATTACCTTTACTACAATTTCATCCGTTTTGATCTTAATAACCCTGCCCCGGCCTGGCAAGTCAAGTAGCTCTTCCATCACGACTTCATGGATGGTGCGCGCTAAGTCAGGGGCATCTCGGATAACGAAAGGGGGAATATCCAACGAGGCGAAAAAATTGACTGAATCAAATACTTTGGCCTCGAATGTGATATAACCGAAGGAGTCGGACAAGGAGCCTACTTTATTCAGGTCTTTATTTACACCAAAATATTTTTCCTTATTACTCATGAAATCTTCGTTCGAGAGCACAATCGGATGCTGGTTTCCATAAGAAATAGAAAGCATTTTACCTCCAGGGATAAATAGAATATCGCCTTCGCCTACTTTTTCACTTTCCTTACCAAAACTAATATCTCCCTTGTAAAGAAGAACAATTGTATTTTCGACGTCATAAGAGTTTTTAATAGTGACGTGCTGTAAGACCTTTATATTCTTTGACTTAATAAATCTTACCCCTAATGACTCGATTATCTTATTATAATCTTCCATGAATAGGCAATGGTTAGTATTTAAGTGTTTTTATCCTTTATATTTGGACAAATCTAATAAAAAAATGTAATAAACGAAATATAATAAAAAAACTAAGCCCTTAAAATATTAAATGTACATTTTTTAACTTTTTAAAGGAAAAAGTGCTTACAGATCACCTCAATATTTCTCGAGATATAACTATTTTCTGAATTTCAGAAGTGCCCTCGTAAATTTGAGTAATTTTTGCATCACGCATCAACCTTTCTACGTGGTATTCTTTAACAAATCCATATCCCCCGTGAATCTGCACTGCTTCTACCGTTGTTTCCATAGCCACCCGAGAGGCAAATAATTTAGCCATGGCACCCGCTTTCGTATAATCTGCGTGCGTGTCTTTCAGATACGCGGCATGTAAACAGAGCAAACGAGCGGCATCAATTTCAGTAGCCATATCTGCTAGCTTGAACTGAATGGCCTGATGTTGAGAAATTTCTTTTCCGAACGCTTTTCTTTCCTTAGAATATTTAAGCGCTAATTCAAACGCGCCTGAAGCGATTCCTAAAGCCTGAGAAGCAATGCCAATCCGGCCGCCATTCAGCGTTGACATAGCAAACTTAAAACCGAAGCCATCTTCTCCAATGCGGTTTTCCTTGGGCACTTTTACATCCGTAAACATTAACGAATGCGTATCAGAACCTCTAATACCCAGTTTGTTTTCTTTCTTGCCTACTACAAAGCCGACTGCACCTTTTTCAACAATCAGCGCATTAATGCCTCGATGGCCTTTTTCTGGGTTGGTTTGGGCAATAACTAAATAAACTGAGGCCGTACTTCCATTTGTAATCCAGTTTTTCGTACCATTAAGCAAGTAATAATCGCCCTTATCTTCAGCAGTAGTTTTTTGCGAAGTAGCATCTGAACCAGCTTCTGGCTCAGACAGGCAAAAAGCACCAATAATTTCACCCGTGGCAAGCCGCGTTAGGTATTTTTGCTTCTGGGCTTCGGTGCCATAGGTTTCTAATCCCCAGCAAACCAGTGAGTTATTGACCGACATTACCACTGACGCCGAAGCATCTACCTTAGATATTTCTTCCATCGCTAGTACGTAAGAGATGGTGTCCATCCCACCTCCTCCATATTTGGGATCTACCATCATACCCATAAAGCCCAAGGCTCCCATTTTTTTGATTTGCTCAGCAGGAAAAACTTGATGTTCGTCTCTTTCGATAACACCTGGCAGAAGCTCCACCTGAGCAAACTCACGGGCAGCGGCCTGCACAGCCAGTTGCTCTTCGGAAAGCTGAAAGCTCAAGCCAGTAGAGGCAACATTAGATATACTCATAATACTGGTTTGGTTGGTTGAAGTTAATACTATTACTATACTATATGTAACAAATCGAATTTAAATTAATCAGCAAAAGCCAATGTACAAATTTATGCTGCGAATATATGATTGTATTAAAACCATCGATAGGATAACTACATTTACTTTGACTAAAACTACCTTGTCAGGACAACAATAGGTGCATAAGGTTTCAAACTTAAAAGCTGTCAAAATAAGTGTTTACAAAATACTATTTTATTTTTTCATTAAAAGTTAGACGAATATTAGGCGATTTGATGAAAGTGCTTATTTTTGCGCATATTTATTTCGTTACAATACTTATGAGTGCTGTCATTAAATTAGACCAAATAGACCGTAAAATTTTAGAAATTTTACAGAGCGATGCAAAAATTACTAACGCTCAACTATCAAAAGAGATAGGGCTATCTCCAGCTCCAACTTTAGAAAGGGTAAAAAAATTAGAAATTTCTGGCCTTATTAAGAGTTATCATGCGCAATTAGATCCTGAAAAAATCGGATTGGGAATCACTACTTTTGTCCAAGTAACCTTGGTTGGGCACAAGAAAATGTTTACGGATGCTTTTGTGGTCAAAATAAATCAGATTGACGAAATTATTGAGTGTCACCATATTACAGGCACTGGTGACTTTCTATTAAAGGTGATTTCAAAAGACATTACAGCTTACCAAAAATTAATGCTGGAACGAGTCAATGAAATTGAAGAAGTAGCTAGTACCCAGACAATGGTTATTTTATCTACATTTAAAGATAGCAAGGTACTACCTGTCCCCTATTAGTTTTTTCCTAAAAGCACGTAACTAGCTTTAAGCCTTGGTTTTACCTGGTTTTTTGGAAAGATATTTTTTGGCTTCCTGATAATTACTAGACTTTTTCTCTGAGTGATCCAATACTATCTGATAGTAATTTCTAGCTTGTTCGTAGCCACCTTCTTTGTCAGCCATGCGAGCTAATGCCGTTAATGACATTAGATAGTAACCAGAATCTAGCGCCTTGGTTTGTTCAGCAAAAGTTACGGCTCTCTCATAATATTGCTTAGCCTTCACTGAGTCGCGATAATAGCCCTGATAAATATAGGCTAAGTAAAAACTAGCATATCGGCCACTCGTACCTTCGTACCCTGGCATTTTTCGATCAATTTTCTCTAAAATACTTAAAGATACCTTTTCCGTTTCGCCCATTTGCCCGAGTGTATAAGCCATTCGAGCATAATACCGCTCAAAATAAGCATTATCAGGAAAGGTATTAGATACGTACTTTGCTATATCATAAGCCTTTTCTGACTGATTTTCTTCGCTATAAATCCGCATCAAAAAATATTGAGCTTCCGTACGCGTATAAAAGGCATTGTTGGCAACGGATTGGAGCTGTTTAATACCCAACTCCTTATTTCCATTATCAAAAAACCAGAATATAGGCTTGAGCGCCGGGTAATTTTCGGGAACCCATTCTACATAATAATTATACAGTCCATCTCCAAACAGAAATTCGGGGTTTAATTCTGAGGTTTGGCCTCTTTTAAGGTACTTTAAAGCATTTTTTCCTGCCAAAGTTGCTTTTCGCCACTGACTTCTTTCCGAATATAAACGTCCTTTAAATGCATAAGCACCTGCCAGAAAAAAAGCTGCCTCTGAGTTGTTTTCATCATCGTCATATAATTTTTCGGCCTTTTCAATGGTAGTGTCCAGGTACGCAATACAGCGTTCATCGTATTGCTCATTGTCAATATTAGGTACAATTTTCCACCACTCGCTCAAGCCCAATAAAAAATAAGGGAGAGGATGCTCAGGATATTGAAATTGAATCCACCGAAAATCCCGTTCAGCCTTCTCAAATTTAAAATTGTACATATTATTAACTGCATCAGTAGCCTCAATCTGTACACTTTGATTAAGTAGCAGCATATTTTTGGGATTAGCATCGGTTACATTACTGCCCATTACTTCATTTGTTGAAGGGGTCTTTCCTTGTTGAGCTAGGGCAAGAAGCGATAAAAGCTGTAACCCCAAGCTCAAAAAAAGAGTATAACAAGTTTTCATATGCCTTTTGAGGAAATAGCCGGATCTGGCTGAAGAGATTTTGCTTGTCTGTATAAACGCAAAATTGGGCAAATAAATGTGCCTATAGAGTTTAATAACGTACATAAAAATAAAAAAAATTACACGTGGTTACTTCCCCTTGAAAATCATCATTAAATATAACGACTACGATTAAGGAATAAAATATTCAATTTAAAACAGGTAAAACACAATAAAACACCTGTTTTACTAGCTTGTGGGCGGTTTCGGAATAAGGGATTTGCATAATAAGGCAAATATCTTACCTTTGTCCCGACAGTCCTATTAGTTCACCAAAGATTACTGATATGGAAAATTTACTAACCAGTATGTCATTCTGGGGTATTGCAGCAGTATTTGCAACCACCTCACAAGTAGTTTGGGAATATGTTCGTGGTTCCATTCGTTCTAAAAGTAAAATCCCGGTAACTAAAGTTGTTACCCTCACCCACAAGTCTCTTTCTCTTGTCGAGGCTCATTACAAATCATTATCCATTTCCTTTCTTTCATTACTGATTCTACTCGTTCTCGATAGCTGGATATTGCCTAATGCAAGACCCGTTACTTATTTTACGGTGCTCATTGGCGCATTTACTTATGCTATAAAATGTGTCTTTGATAGTTGGCTCAAAGAAAATTACTCCAATCAAGTTAGATCATTATTGGCTGTTGTACTCGAAGGCAAGAATCCTTCTAATGTAATTACCTTGTTTTTTAGCACCATCAGCCTTTTGGCGCTGTTCATTGGTTATCAGTCTATACTGAATTGGACCCCTTACCTCGTTTTTAATCTTTTTGCGGCCTATGCGCTAGGGAGTTCTATCATACAGCTTCTTTTCAGCATTTCCAACGAGTCGGAAGATACCTCAACAAGTGTGGATAACAGTTTTCTTATTAGTAATGATCGCATGGAGCTTCTGGTTGGCGGTGTGATTGCCTGCGTATTGTTAGGAACCACCTTTATAGATCTACAAGCATTTCATAGCCAATTTAATGGATTAGGGGGCTTGTTTCTTCCTATAGTATTAACTTTATCGGGTACACTGCTGTCAGCTGCCAGCACCACATTTATGAGACTGATTTCCGGCCAATCGTCTCAACAAACGCTATTTGCTGAAAAGCTCGTGACGACTCTAATCATGATAATGATATCTTTTGTTGGAGTTAAATTCTTTTTACCTCAAGTTTGGGTTTTCGGAACGACTGAATACAGTGCTATTCAAGTTTTTTATGCTGCTCAAGTGGGGTTAATCTGTGGTTTGCTTATTAGTAAGCTTATTCATTTATATGAAATGGCTGAAAAAATATTTGTTGAATACCTTTATTTGAAATCGTACCGCGTTTCGGCTATAGACAAAGCAATGCATAATGCGTTACGTATTTTTTCTGCGGTGCTTCCTCTAATTTTATTAATTAGTGCATTTCTATTGGCTTACCAGTGGGTTGGCCTGTATGGAGTTTGTATAGCCATTGTGACCATGCAAGCCAATTTGCGTACCGAACTCTCGTCAGAAGTAGCAGAACTGGAAAAGTTAATTGTACGCAGTAGAAAAATATTTTCACCAATCAGCTAGTCCAGAGCGGTCTCATTCTTATCTTTGAAATCCAGGAGCATTATAGGCTTCTGGATTTCTTTTTTTAATTATGATCAAAATTGGAGATAAGGTATTTACTCCTTTTATTGGTAGACAAACTATCGAAGAACGAATTTCAGCCTTAGCAACCCAAATCAGCCAGGATTACCATCAGAAGTGTCCATTACTGGTAGCAGTGTTAAATGGCTCCTTTATGTTTGCCTCCGACCTGATGAAAAGTATTTCTATCCCCTGCGAAATTACTTTTATCAAAGTAGCCTCTTATAAGCAACTGACCAGTACTGGTCAAATACAAGAATTGATCGGTTTGAAAGAAGCGATTACTGGTCGACATATTATTGTGATAGAAGACATTGTGGATACAGGGCTTACTATGCACCATATAATAGATAATATACAGCAACAAAAACCTCAATCATTAGAAATTGCTACTTTGCTTTTCAAGCCTGAAGCTTTGAAGAAAGACATCCAGCCACGCTATGTAGGTTTCGAAATTGCCAACCGATTTGTCGTAGGCTTCGGTCTCGATTATAACGGTTTGGGTAGGAACCTGTCCGAATTATATGTTTTAGCAGATTAAGGTTCTTATCAAGAAACTTTTACCGATCTACTTCGCCCATGACCAAATCCAGGGAGCCAATAATGGCAACCAAGTCTGACAGCATGGCTCCTTTCGAAATCTCTGAAATAACAGACAGATTACTGAAACTACAAGACCTGGCTTTCACCCGCATAGGGATATCCGATTTGCCATCACTGCGGAAGAAAAAGCCTAGTTCCCCTTTAGGATTTTCTGCCCTTATATAGAAATCCATCGCTTTGGGTCTTATTTTCTTCGGTACCATCGCCTGAGGGTCAAACTCCACCGTCCGTTTCAAATCGCTCGAAAGCCGCTCTAGGCATTGTTCTATTATTTTTACGGACTCATCACACTCGCGCACCCGCACGTAATTGCGGTCCCAGCAATCTCCTAAAGTCCCCATTTCACCTTTACCCATGGGTATGTCAAAATCCAATTCAGGGTAGACTGAATAACCATCTACCCGACGCAGATCCAACTTCAAACCAGACCCACGGAGCACAGGGCCAGAACAGCCGTAATTTATGGCTAGGTCTAGGGGCAATATGCCTATATTGGCAGTCCTTTGGACAAATATTTTATTTTCTACCACCAAACGTTGCAGCTCTACAAGCTTGGGTTTAAGGTAGCGCACAAAATCCTGGCATCGTTGTTCAAAACCAACGGGTAAGTCATAAAAAAGCCCGCCAACCCAGATATAGTTATATAGCATTCGCGCACCACAAGTCCACTCCAGCAATCTAAGAATATGCTCTCGGTCTCGCATAAGCCAAAGAAATGCGGTATAAGCGCCAATGTCCAACGCATATGTGCCAATAGCGACGAAGTGCGAGGCTAACCGATTTAACTCAGCTACCAAGACCCGAATGTATTCTACTCTGCGGGGGATTTCCTTTTCAATACCCAACATCCGCTCAATACCCATAACATAGGCATGTTCGCAATTCATCGCAGCCAGATAATCAAGCCGGTCTACGTAGGGAATGACTTGGTTATAAGGCATTGATTCGGCATGTTTCTCGAAGCTACGGTGTAAGTATCCTATATGTGGAATAACATCAACAATGATCTCACCATCAGTAATGACTTCTA
This sequence comes from Bacteroidota bacterium, assembly GCA_040385915.1. Taxonomy (GTDB): domain Bacteria; phylum Bacteroidota; class Bacteroidia; order Cytophagales; family ES-bin-26; genus ES-bin-26. Next base: position 3,863 of record JAZKGK010000215.1, on the reverse strand, counting down.
ACCTTAGCACCCCATGGGTAGACGGATGTTGCGGACCTAAGCTTAGGATCATTTCTTCCGTTTTTAGATTCTCCGTTCGATATTTGTTGGGTTCTGAAACGAGAAGATGCGCTGGTTTATATTGGTATTGGATGGGCTTCATAGGTACACTATTGGGGTATTTTTCATTTTCAGAGGGCAAGTACGCAATCTTTTTACGCGATCTGGAAGATTTATCTGGAAAAATTTTATTCAAACTATTTTTGTAACCCATGTAAATACTGTACATTTGCGTTCCCAATTCAATTCAGAAATTATCATGGCTAAGAAAGGCAATAGAGTTCAGGTAATCATGGAATGCACAGAGCATAAAAATTCAGGTCTGCCAGGCACATCCAGATACATTACTACCAAGAACCGTAAGAATACAACTGCAAGAATGGAGTTGAAAAAATACAACCCCATTATGAAAAAAGTTACTGTTCATAAGGAAATAAAATAATTTGACTGTTGTTTGTTTAGCGTTTGGAGTTTAGAGCTGTCTATCTTTTATAACTCTAAACAAAAGACTCTAAACTTAAAACTTTTACAGAAATGGCTAAAAAAGTAGTTGCAACCCTGAAAAAAGAAGGCGGAGGAAAAAATTTCGCTAAAGTTATTAAGGCTGTAAAGTCTCCTAAGACTGGTGCCTATACTTTTAAAGAAGAGATGGTTCCCCTTGACCTATTGCAAGAGGCACTTAAAAGATAAAAAGATATTTTATACTTCATTGACACGAAAGTCCCGTTCACATGGGACTTTTTTGTTATTATTAAGGTTAATTGGATTGGGAGGCCTATTGGGAAATAGGTTAACGCCTTTTCTATCACGAACCCTTAAATTTATATCGCTATGGGTATATTCAGCTTTTTTACCAAGGAAAAGAAAGAATCCCTAGACAAAGGGCTTGAAAAGTCGAAAGAGAATTTCTTCTCCAAGTTAAGCAAAGCCGTCGTAGGGAAATCGAAAGTAGATGAAGAAGTGCTCGATGAGTTGGAAGAAATTCTCATTAGTTCTGATGTCGGAGTAGATACTACACTCAATATTATTAGCCGCATTGAGAAGCGAGTAGCCGCTGATAAATACCTCGGAACCGACGAGCTAGATAAGATTTTGAGGGAGGAAATTGCCGAATTATTAGCCCAGAACAATTCGGACGATGTCGCTGATTTTTCAATACCTGTCATTAATGGCCCTTATGTAATTATGGTCGTTGGTGTAAATGGGGTAGGCAAGACTACTACCATTGGAAAACTAGCGGCTCAATTTCATAAAAAAGGAAAAAAAGTAGTATTAGGCGCTGGGGATACGTTCCGTGCCGCAGCAGTAGAGCAGTTGAAGCTTTGGGGACAACGCGTAGGCGTACCCGTTATTTCGCATGGAATGAATACCGATCCCTCGGCTGTTGCTTTTGATGCAGTAAAGCAAGCAGTAGAAATGAAAGCGGACATCGTAATTATTGATACGGCTGGTCGCTTACATACCAAGGTCAATTTGATGAATGAATTGACCAAAATAAAACGTGTCATTCAAAAATTTATTCCGGACGCTCCACACGAAGTTTTACTCGTTCTTGATGGTAGTACTGGCCAAAATGCTATGATACAGGCCCAGGAATTTACCCGCGCTACAGAAGTAACCGCGCTAGCTATTACCAAACTGGATGGCACGGCTAAAGGAGGCGTTGTCATTGGCATTTCTGATCAATTTAAAATACCAGTCAAATACATTGGCGTAGGAGAGAAAATAGACGACTTGCAGGTATTTAATAAATGGGAATTCGTCGATTCTTTGTTTAAAAGAAACTAAATAGATTGGCTCTTTCTTTTCTAGAGATGAAAAAAATATGCTTTGCCTATCTCTTCTTGGGCTTAACTTTTACACTCAGCTATTGTCAGAAACCTAAAGCTTTGTCAGATTCTAAAACCACTTCTTCTATCAGTCAGGGGGTTTGTGGAACAGTAATTTGGAAGGAAGGAAACCTTATGCCTTCTCCGGATAGACCGGTTTCAAAAGGCAAAGGTGTGTTACGCGATGTAGTAGTATACGAACTGACTACAACCGATCAAGTAACTTCAGAAGGCGGATTTCACCGGAATATTAAAACAAAGTTGGTGAAAAAGGTTACTTCAGATGCCAATGGCAATTTTTGTATCGCCTTACCAAAAGGCCAATATTCACTTTTTGTCTGGGAAGAGGATAAAGGCCTGTATGCCAATTCATTTGATGATAAAAATAATATCTTTCCTATTACTATTCAAAAGGGTAAAGTAGAAAAAATCAACATTACCGTTGATTACAAAGCAGCTTACTAATAGTTTTTTCCTGGCATATCTTTTTGCCCGCTACTGATGCCCCATTTCAAACGCTTATTATGAAAACTAAAGGAACTTCTAAACCGAAGGTCAATATTGTGACGCTTGGTTGCTCTAAAAACCTGGTAGATTCAGAAGAAATATATACACAGTTAAAAGCCAACCGCTTCAACGTTACGCACGAATCTAAAAAAGACGATGCTAATATCGTGATTATCAATACATGTGGGTTTATTGACAATGCAAAACAGGAGTCTATCGATACTATTTTACGGTATGCTGATGCCAAGGACAATGGCTTAATTGATAAGCTTTATGTAACGGGATGCCTTTCTCATCGCTATAAAGATGACCTGGAAAAGGAGATTCCAACGGTAGATGCCTACTTCGGTACCAACGAACTGCCCCGCCTACTCAAAAACCTGAAAGCCGATTATAAGCACGAGTTAGTAGGCGAGCGCTTGCTGACCACGCCAGCCCACTTTGCTTACCTGAAAATATCTGAAGGTTGCGACCGTCCTTGCTCATTCTGTGCCATTCCTCTGATGAGAGGCGGTCACGTATCCAAAACAATAGAACAAATTGTGACGGAAGCAAAATCATTTGCTAAACGCGGTACCAAGGAAATCATTCTTATCGCCCAGGATTTGACCTACTACGGGTTAGACTTATCCAAAAAGCGAAGCTTGGCCGAATTATTAGATCGTTTGGCAGATGTCGAAGGCATTGAATGGATTAGATTGCAATATGCTTATCCAGCCGGCTTTCCACTAGAGGTACTTGACGTGATTCGGGAGCGTTCAACTATTTGTAAGTATTTAGACATGCCACTTCAGCACGGTTCTACAGAGGTGCTGAAATTGATGCGTCGGGGTATTACTCGGGAGAAAACAGAAGCCTTAATACAAACCATCCGGGAGAAAGTACCTGGGATAGCGCTTCGCACTACCCTGATTGCTGGTCATCCAGGAGAAACCGAACAGGATTTTGAGGAAATGTACCGCTTTGTTGAGGAAATACGCTTTGATCGATTGGGCATATTTACCTATTCGCACGAAGAGAATACACACGCTTATACCTTGGAGGATAATATTCCAGCAGAAGTAAAGCAGGAAAGAGCCAATACAATTATGGCCTTGCAAGAAACCATTTCTTATGAATTGAATCAGAAGAAGATTGGCCAAACTTTTCCGGTATTATTCGATCGAAAAGAGGGAGGCTATTTTGTAGGACGCACGGAATTTGATTCGCCCGAAGTAGACAATGAAGTACTCGTACCTGTGCCGGGAAATTACGTACGCCTAGGTGATTTTGCCAAGGTACACATAACCGATGCGACAGAGTTTGACTTACACGGTGAATTGGTTCCGTAATTTTTGTTACTTTACTGAATCAATCTGTTACTTTTCTTTGTTATGCAGGAGTTCCAGAGTTTCTTGTGGCTGATTTTGGGCATTATCGTAGTGTTTGTCATTTTTCGGCTGGCAAAATCTATTATCAAATGGGTATTGCTCATTCTATTTATTGGGC
>JAZKGK010000214.1:0-29780 GCA_040385915.1 Bacteroidota bacterium | reverse complement strand
TCAAAAAAATTGAGGAATTAGATTTACAACCCAACCAGACCTACAACGTTTGGCTTCTCCCCGTGGCTGGTGTCCCCACCAGTCCACCCGTTTTTATACAATATGTGATTAAATAATTACTTATGCTTTCGTCCTAAAGGATAGTGGACTGGTTGGGACACCAGCCAAGGGAGCTATTCAAAAGCAACTTATTTTTAGGCATTGACATCCAAAACCTGCCGGGTTTTCTCAATAGCTATGTTGCCTTCTTTTTTAGTCTATGAGACCGCATAAAAAAAGGCCATAGTAATGAAACTGTGGCCTTTTTATGCGAACGAAAAGCGATTATCACTTATGTCCCTTGCCTTTGCCTTTGCCTTTTGACTTGCCGTGTCCGTGTCCATGTCCGTGGCCATTATCGTTCTCTACTACCACAACTGTAGTGGTATTATTAGATGGATGATGCGGATTGTGAGGGTTTTTATACCAGCCTTTATGTTTTCCGTTATCTTTTTTTACTACTGTCTTGTTTTGTACAACAGTCGTATGCCTTGTACAAGCAGAAATTAAACAGATCGTCGCTACTATCCAGAAGATTTTTTTCATCACTATTATTTAAAAGTTAACTCGTCCACCAATACCTACTTGAATATTAGGGGCAAAGGCTGAGGGGAAAAGCTCTATATAAGGGCTTGCATCAACAAACACAGAAATAGGAGACTTAGGAATGAAGTATTCCAGGCCAATCATTCCAGTAATACCCGTACTAACGTTGTTTTCGTAATAGTCGTAATTATTCTTATAATAGTAGTAATATCTGCGGGAAGTTACTTGCCCCCCTAAACCAAAATACCACTTCAAGCCTTTCGCATCTCCCACTGGCTTTTGCCATAAATAATTGATCATTACAGCAAAACCCGCATTCCGATAGTTGCCATTGCGATAGCTTCTGTTTACACCATATAAGCCCCCGTAAGCACCAATGTTAATATCTAATGCGTGGTCTTTTCCGAAATATTTTTTCACGTTCAAGCCAGTTGGATCACCCAGCCGCAAGCCAATAGCCCAGCTTTTTTGTTGGGCATAAGAAGGAATGGCAACAGTGAAAAATAGAGCCAACACACAACCAATTGTCAATAGTCTTTTCATAAAATAGGATTATAAGTTAACACCTTTGTTTAGATACGCAAAATTATCGGTTTCGTTACAGGCGGTGCTTTTTACTTTTCTAAGAATCCTACATCTTTGGAATTAACCTTGTCAAAGGACGTAATCAGATCAATTGGAATGTCTACTTAACACTAACTGGGGACAATAATCGGCTGTCGAGACAAAGGACGCTTTATTGCCCAAACTGCCTCAAAGCCAATAGTAATTTGCTATTTTCTTCTGTTGTACCCACGCTGATGCGAAGGCAATCATCGCATAAAATTACCTTCGAGCGGTCGCGAACAATAATCTTTTGTTCTAAAAGATAAGCAAAAACTGCTTTGGCCTGGACAAACTTTACCAGCAGGAAATTGGCATCAGACGCATAAACATACACCACTGAAGGGATCGTAAGCAAAGCAGTCCGCAAGTTTTCGCGCGCTTGAATGATTTGCGTTACCATTTCCTCTTTCCGGTTGCCATGTTTCAGACTATCATTCACTAGTTGTTGTGTCACCCCATTGATATTATAAGGCGGCTTGATTTTGTTCAGAATGTAGATGATTTCTTCCGATGCATACGCCATTCCCAAACGTAACGAAGCCAATCCCCAGGCTTTCGAGAACGTTTGTAGCACCACTAAATTGGGGTATTTTGCCAGTTCTGCTACCATTGTATGCGTAGGAGCAAAATCTACGTAAGCTTCATCTACGACCACAATACCCGAAAAGCTTTCCAAAATACGACGGATAGAAGCGCCATCAAGCACATTGCCAGTTGGATTATTAGGGGAGCAGATAAAAATAAGCTTGGTGTGCTCATTTACTGAAGCTAGTACTTTTTCGGTATTGATCTGGAACGTGTCTGGTGTCAACGGCACCCTAACTATCTCCACATCGTTCACCGCCGCACTTACCTCGTACATACCATAGGTGGGAGGCATAATCAGAATATTGTCCTGGCGGGGCGTACAAGTAGCGCGCATGAGCAGGTCAATTCCTTCATCGCTGCCATTCCCCAGGAAAATCTGAGTGGCATGCACACCTCTAATAACCGCCAGTTTCTCTTTTATTGCCCACTGATAGGGATCAGGATAGCGATTGAAAGGAGCATCCGTGATTGAGCCAATAGAATTCTCATTGGCATCCAGAAAAATGCCTTCCTTGCCCGAATACTCATCCCTGGCCGAAGAATACGGTGCCAGTGCCTGAATGTGTGGACGGAGCAAGTGTTGGATGCTAGAAGCAGGAGGTTGATTTTTTTGATTGTCTTTCTCCACTACCACTGATTGTGAATGGATGACCTTCAACCGTACACTCACTGCTTCTTTGTGCGCAATGAGCGACTCAGCCGCCGCCATCACTTCTACGGCAGGTCCAATGTTTTGCAAACCTTGCTCGGAAATGCGCTGGAAGGTGATTTTCTTCACAAAACTATCCAGTGATACGCCACTGTAGGCTTTTGCAAAACCGTTGGTTGGTAAGGTGTGATTAGTGCCAGAAGCATAATCTCCTGCCGATTCGGGTGTATAGTTACCCAGAAAGATAGAGCCAGCATTCACTATTTGCTCGCCTACCTCATCGGCATTTTTCACGGCCAGAATCAAGTGTTCAGCCGCGTATTCATTCAGCAGGTTAATGGCTTCGGCCTGGCTTTTTATCAATATCGCTTTACTATTGGCCAATGCCTGCGCTGCAATTTCCTGGCGGGGCAATGTCAAGAGCTGTTTTTCTAATTCCGTATTGACTAGTGCAAGCAACTGCTCGCTTTCCGACACCAGAATAACCTGGCTATCCACGCCATGTTCCGCTTGCGACAGCAAGTCGGCAGCGATAAAAGCAGGTACTGCCGTATCGTCGGCATAAATGGCTACTTCCGATGGCCCGGCGGGCATGTCAATGGCTATGCCGCCTTTACTCACCAACTGCTTGGCCGCCGTTACGTACTGGTTGCCCGGCCCGAAAATCTTATGCACTTTAGGCACACTTTCCGTTCCGTAGGCCATCGCCGCAATGGCTTGTGCGCCACCAATAGCAAATATTTGCCTTATGCCCACCAGATTGGCAGTATATAAAATAGCTGGGTGAATGTTGCCTTGTTTATCGACGGGTGTACACAGCACTACTTCCCGACAGCCAGCCAATTGCGCTGGTACGCCGAGCATTAATACCGTAGAAAAAAGCGGCGCAGTGCCCCCTGGAATATACAAGCCCACCTTTTCAATGCCCACACTTTTGCGCCAGCAAACAACGCCTGACGTGGTTTCAATCTTTTCAGGTTGGCTTCTTTGGGCAGCGTGAAATTTCTCAATATTGGCTTTAGCCAGTTGAATAGCGCTTTTTAATTGCTCGCTTACTTGTGCCGCCGCTGCTTGAATAGCGACAGCGCTCACCCGCAGGTCGGTAGGCTGTACATGGTCGAAGGTGGCGGTCAGTTCTTTGATTGCCTGGTCGCCCTCCGTCTTCACACGCAGGAGAATAGGGGCGACGATCTGCTCAATCTGGCTGAAATCCTGTACCGGGCGCTGCAAAATGGCCGGCCAGGTATCAATGGTAGGATAAGATATGAGTTGCATGTAAGTTTATGAGTTTATGAGTTTATGAGTTTATGAGTTGGGATATAATTGGAAAAATGAAATTTCCACTCATAAACTTTCCACTCATAGACTCATAAACTCCTTTCAAGATATCATTTTCTCAATGGGGACGACTAGTATTCCTTGGGCACCGGCTTCGCGGAGTGCTTCGATGATTTCCCAGAAATCGTTTTCGTTAATGACGGAATGCAGGGAGCTCCAACCTTCCATGACCAACGGCACTACCGTCGGGCTTTTGATGCCGGGCAGAATGCTAATGATTTTGTCAATGGCGTGATTAGGTGTATTCAGCAGAATGTATTTGTTGTTCTTAGCCGCCTGCACCGATTTAATGCGGAATAGTAGTTTGTCCAGCGTCTGTTTTTTGGCTTCCGAAAGGTTTGGAGAGGCAATCATCACGGCTTCTGAGCGGAAAATAGTTTCCACTTCCTTCAATCCATTGCTCAACAGCGTACTTCCCGAACTAACCAAATCACAGATGGCATCGGCTAGGCCAATGCTAGGCGCAATTTCTACTGAGCCGCTAATTTCGTGAATGTCGGCTTCTACCTGATTATCGCGGAGAAAGCCAGCCAGTATGCGTGGGTAAGAGGTAGCAATGCTTTTGCCTTGTAAATCCTGTACGCCATTATATGCTTGCATGCGAGGAATAGCAATGGACAGGCGACACTTGGAAAAACCTAGTTTTTTAACTGTTTCTACATGCTTGGCTGTTTCTTCGGCTACATTTTCGCCCACAATTCCCAGGTCGGCCACGCCATCAGCTACGTAACCAGGAATGTCGTCGTCGCGCAGGAAGAGGAACTCCGCAGGGAAGTTGGTAGAATCGGATTTGAGTTTGCCCGTACCGTTGTTGAACTGGATACCGCACTCTTTAATGAGGTTGAGCGAGTCTTCGCTCAGGCGGCCAGATTTTTGAATAGCAATTCGAAGGATATTATCCATGTTGAAGGTAAATAGCGCAGGGCTGTAGGAGCCTTGCATCAAGAAAATAAAAATTATGAGATAAGTAGAAGGCGAAGCGTTGCCAGGCGAAGTGTCACCCAGAGCAACAGGGTAGTGTTTTTCCTCTTACGAGGAATGGTGGTGTGCATGGTGTAGCGAAGTGCCAACCATAGACAGTACTAGAACAGAGGTAGATGCGATATTCATAAGCTTTGCGAAGCTACTACAGGCATTTTGAACAACCAAAATAATCTATTGTTTTTTTGAATGTAAGCATAAATTCCACTGGATTTTCCTTTACAATGAAGCGGCACCTTTTGATTTCAACAACCGCCAGGTTTTCTCTTTTACGGGTGAATCGCGTAAGGCTTTTAGTAGCTCCTTATCGCTATTGAAGTGAAGCTGTTGGAGGTATGTTGCTTCTACTGTAACCGTAAAATCGTTGGTTTCAAATGGCCAGGGCTCTACTTGCAAGGTTTTGTCAGCCCTTTGGGTCACTTCGTACCGGCGTCCATCGGGACCTTTGGTAATTTCCAGGGCTCTTTCGTCCATAGGCAATTCTTGTCGGCAGAGAATCAGCGAAAAACGGTCGCAGAACTGAACCAGGGCATAGGCTTGCTGCGTCTTTGTCTTATTTATTTTCAATGCCTTCCGCCATTTTTCCTGGTTGGCTTGCTGTTGGTTTAAGAAATCATCTACTTCCTGATTAGATCCCCGGTTTTTTTCGTACAAAAAGCTCATGTGCATGGATACCATGAGCGCAATCCACCGGCTTTTGTATTGCATCAGTTCAGTCACTCGCTGCATTTGGGTCATGCTTATGGGCTGAAAGGCAAAGTCTAATGGAGCGCCAGCATTATTCAAATAAGTATCATGCTGCCAGTCAGCTTGGCCATCGTCATGCTCCAGAATAGCAGCCAGCGTTTCCAACCACGGGGCAGGGCGCTGGTCTAATCGCCACTGGCTAGCTAATTTCATCGCCAATAAAGCGTGCGATTGCTGGTAAATCACTTCCCATCCTTGGATATCAGTATTGACAATCATATAAAACGTATGTAGAAAATGGCGGCTTTGTTTAATCTTGTCTCTTTACGCAACTGCTCTGCAAAAGATACTGCCCCATTCTTGGTAGAAACCTTTCTTAACTTTAACTTCCACCCAATGGATACTTTACACTTCAGAAATGCTACCCTGGCTGACTTGCCTGGTATTGTAGCCATTTACAATTCAACTGTTGCCTCACGGATGGTGACTGCTGATACCGAGCCGGTTTCTGTTGCCAGCCGGATACCATGGTTTGAGGTACATACTGCCGATAAATGGCCGCTTTGGGTGGTAGAATGTAATCAGGAAATGGTAGGTTGGGTAAGTCTGCAAGCTTTTTACGGTCGACCCGCCTATGCTGCCACAGCAGAAGTGAGTATTTATCTGGCAGAAGAGGCCAGGAGCCAAGGCTTTGGCAAGCGTATTTTACAGCATTGCATAGATAAGGCATATCAATTCAGCATCAATACTTTGCTTGGATTCATCTTCGCTCATAACGAACCCAGTTTGCAACTTTTCAAGAAAGCAGGATTTCAGGAATGGGGTTTCCTACCCAATATTGCGGTATTAGATGGGATAGAAAGAAGCGTGGTTATTCTGGGAAAACGGATTTGACCAGGATTAAGCAGATTTGTAGATGTGCAGATGTGCAGATGTGTAGATTTGTAGATGAGTTCGTGACTTCAAAATAGTGCAAAAGAACTCTTCAACTTTTCACTCTACACTTTCAACTTTTAACTCATAAACTCCCTAATGCAGCCCAAATTTAAAATATACAGCTCTTCTGCCGGTTCGGGCAAAACCTACACGCTGACCAAAGAATACCTCAAACTAGCGCTCAAAACCGACAGTCCCTTTTATTTCCGGCGCATTCTGGCGATCACCTTTACCAATGATGCTGCCAACGAAATGAAAGAGCGCATCCTGCAAGCCCTGCGCAATTTCTCCGATGACAGTGACCTTTCCGAAAAAGAAAAAGCCAAGAGCGATGCCTTCCTGGCCGAGGTGATGCAGGAGATGAACGAATTTGGCAATCCCTCTGGCGCTTTTGATACAGTTACGGAAGAAATATTGCGGCTTCGGGCTGGACAGACCTACAAGAAAATCATTCATGAATACGCTGACTTTGCCGTTTGCACGATTGACAGTTTCGTGAACCGTATCGTGAGTGCTTTTACCGAAGAATTAAATATTCCCTTCAACTATGAAGTGGATATGGACACCCAAACTTTGCTTAATGCAGCCGTAGAACGCTTGCTCGACAAAGTAGGGCGCGAGGAATATTCCCAACTGACCGAAGCGATGGAAGCTTACGCCCAAGAGAAGGCTGAAGAGGGGCGCAATTGGAACCAATTGCCTGATGAGTTGGCTAGTTTTGGCCGGAACCTGTTCAATGAGCAAGTGTTTTCGTCCGTATCCAAAGTGCAGGACTTGAATGTGCTTGACTTCATGCGCATTCGTGAACAACTGACCCGGCACAATGCTGAAGTAGAACGCTGTCTTCGGGTGAAAGCGCAGCAAGCCATCCAATTGATTGCGGCAAACGGATTAACGAACAAAGATTTTTACTATGGTGATAAAGGCATCGCGGCATTTTTTGGTAAGTGGAATGGTACGAAAATGTATTTTGCTGATACGCCCAATTCCTACGTGCGCAAAACCATTGAGGAAGACATCTGGTATACGGGCAAGTCTACTCAGCGGGAGGTGATTGATTTGATAAAGAGTGAGTTGGCCGAGTGTTTTCATTGCATTGAAAATATTCGCGGGGAAACGGGAGCCAAGTACAGCCTTTTTCAACAATTGCTGCCTGCCTTCTATAAGCTTTCCGTCTTAAATCAGCTAAAGCAAGAGTTAAGAGAAATACAGCGCGACAAAAACACCATCCACATTTCTGACTTCAACAAGACTATTCTGGACATTGTATTGCGCGAACCGGTGCCTTTCATCTACGAACGGATGGGAGAGCGGTACAATCATATTCTGATTGATGAGTTTCAGGATACCTCCGTTTTGCAATGGACAAACTTGTTGCCCCTGATCGAAAATAGCCTGGGTTCTGCCCATTTCAATATGGCCGTGGGCGATGCCAAACAAGCCATTTATCGTTGGCGGGGCGGTGAAATGGAGCAGATTGTGCACCTGTACCAACAGCAGCCCGACCAACTGATGGCGATGAACCGAACGCACAATGAGCTGGTGGAGGAGCGGTATTTTGGCATTAGTCAGTACCTCACACCAGCCCAACTGCGTACCAATTATCGAAGCACACAAGAAATTATTGCCTTCAATAATGCCTTCTTTCGCGCTGTAGCCGACTTTAGCCACTTCGACCGACCACTGCTGGCTTCCATTTATGACGCTGATTTTGAGCAGGAACTGCCTGCCGAACCGAAGGTCGGTGGCCATGTGCAAATCAGTTTTTTAGACAAAGTAGAAGGCCCGGAGGAGGAAATTTTTTACGAACAGGTAATGATGCAAGCCGTGCTGCAAACGATAGAAGAAGCGGAACGGGCGGGCTACGAATGGACGGATATTGCGATTTTGAGCCGTAAGAACCAGGAAGGTAAGGATATTGCTAACTTTTTGAAAGAGCACGGCTATGATATTATCTCCCAGGATTCCCTTTCGCTCCAATTTTCCGATGCCGTCAATTTGCTGGTTGCTCTCCTGAAAGTAGTGCATAATCCGGAGAACAAACTGGCCAAGTACGAAGCCCTCTACCTTTTTTCGCGCATTATTGTTCGGGAAATTCCTGATAATGTAGTCAATGAGCACATTCGTACCGTAGTAGAAAGTGGAGAACCCCAATTGTTCTATGACTATTTCGTCGATAAGGGCTTTTTTATCGAGGCATTTCGCTTACAGCAAATTGGCATCTACGAAATTACTGAGAAGCTTATCGACACTTTTCAGTTGTTTGCCAAAGCACGACAAGCCGAATACCTCTTCCGTTTCCTGGATGTAGTCCTGGAATTCAGCACGAAGCAGAGCAACCAGTTGGCAGATTTTATGGCCTACTGGGAGCAAAAAAAAGACAAGCTTTCCATCAATACGCCCAGAAACCGCCGAGCCATCACCCTCACCTCCATTCACCGAGCCAAGGGATTAGAATATCCGGTAGTAATCATTCCTTTCGCCGACTGGTCGTTAACGCCAATGCGCAATGCTGCTATGTGGGTCGATCTGGAAGATATACAATACGATGAGTTGACGCTCCTGTCGGATGATGAACACACCCTGGACAAAAGATTATCTTCCTCCTCCGTTTCCATCATCAGTGCCCTGGGCGATACGCCCTTGCAGGAGCAGTACCAGCGCGAAATGGAGCGCACATATATCGAAAGCCTGAATATGCTTTACGTAGCCATGACCCGCTCCATCAATCGGCTGTATGTATTGGCTAAGCGAAACGATTTTACCAAAGCCAATTACCGTAACGGGGTGAGCTACCTTTTCTATCGTTTTTTGCAGGAAAAAGAACTTTGGAAAGAGGACACGTGCACCTATGTATGGTGCGAAGGAGCAGAAAAGCCGCCAAAAACGGAATCACTGCCCGATGAAAATATACTGGAATTGACCCATATCATCAGCCACGACAAGACGGACAGTGCCAGGCTAAGCCGTTCTGCCTCCCGGCTTTTCGACCTTGATACATTCGAAAAGAAGAAGGATTGGGGACACAAATTGTACGATGCCATCAGTCGACTGAGGCACGCAGGGGAATTGGATAAAGTGCTGCGCATGCTGGTGAGTGAAGGAATGATTGATAAAACCGAATCTGCTCAGTTGAGAACCCAGATCCAGCAACTGATTTCCCTGCCCGAGTTAAAGGCATTTTTCGAAGAAGGGTTACGGGTAGATTTATGCCGGGAGATATTATTAAGAGGGAAAGAGGTACTCAAGCCTGACAGAGTAGTCTGGAAAGGCAGCCGGATAATTATATTCGACTACAAAACCGGAAGCCCCGAACTATGGCACCGGGATGCGATGGAAAAATACGAGGAATCGTTTACAAAGATGGGTTTCCAACAGATAGAGAAGTGGCTGGTTTATCTGGAGGACGGGAAAGTAATACCTGTGTAGAAAGAAAAACATCCGTAATTCATAGAATTACGGATGTCCAGAGAAGCGGGTTTTCCGCTCAATAGAATTCTAACCTTAACGTATAGTGACAGCTATGCAAATACTACATCAATTGTCATCAATAGAAAGTTGTTTATTTGACAAAAATAGAATGGATATTATTGCCAAGCATTTCAATAAGCGTATGTAGAGGCTGATTGATGTAACTCTTCTCTGCCCATTCATCTTCGGAGATCATTTGTTCCTCTACTTCATTGCCATCCAAGTTAAATACCTTCATTGTGATGATATTAACGCTATTAAAATTCGAAACTATCGGAGCTGACTTGGCTTCTTGATTAGAAGATAGTTTTTTTTCAGTCTGGGTTGGGCAAGTAACTTGTGCAGGCTTGTTACACCTCTGTTGGCCTGGGCTAGTGGTGGTCTTTTGGTCAACATTTTTCTTAGTCGTATCCTTAGTTTGGCGGATGGCAGGCACTTTTTTTACAGTCAAATGCTCTGCAAACATATCCTGAGGATAGCCCATACCCGTAGAATAGGTATTGGCAAAAGCAATTAAGCAAAGCAAAGAGAGAAATAATATAGTCGTTTTCATGGCCTCAGCATTATTATCGCATCAGTGTGGTAAATTAACGTTTTAAAAAATACAGGAACGATACCTTAATATATAGCACCATGTTCTTGCTTTTGATTGATGAAGGGTTAAAAATAAAGATTAAACGGTAGAAGATAAAGTAATTCAGATTTATTCTTGTTGTTTTAAAGACTCGCGATCAAGTTGAAAGGTTGCACGCATTGTTAGATTATTTGAAAGCTAAATTCATTTGTTTTAATTGATATTAGTCAGCTTTGTGTTTTCCTCTCATACCTATCGCAGACATTTTCCTAACTATCAGTTCAATTCTTTGATTTACCCTAGTCAAGCGCTGTGCCATATATGTAACTTGTTGGTTGTTAATTAATTGAAATACTTGTGATCGTTTGTGTGTCCGTATTCATTACAAAAAATGTTCATTAGTGAACACCTGGGAGGAAAAAAATTTGATTTTATCTTATCCTCCGTAACAGGAAGCGTTCACTTTTAAATTTTAAGGCAATGTTCTAACTTGCCAATAAACTCATAACAAACGCAAGCCGTATGTCAGGACATAGTAAATGGGCCACCATTAAGCGTAAAAAGGGTGCGCTCGATGCCAAGCGAGGAAAGATATTTACCAAAATAATTAAGGAAATCAGTGTGGCTGCTCGTATGGGCGGCCCCGATCCTGATGCCAACCCCCGTCTCCGTTTAGCTATTCAGAATGCGAAAGGCGCCAATATGCCCAAGGATAATATGGAACGGGCTATTAAAAAAGGAGCAGGTACCGATGGGGCTGACTATATTGAAACCACTTACGAAGGCAACTATGGCAACGTGGGTATCTTCATAGAGTGTACAACCGATAACCTCAATCGCACAGTATCAAATGTCCGTTCTGCTTTTAATAAGAACGGTGGGAGCTTGGGAACTAATGGCTCATTATCGTTTATGTTCTCCCGCAAAGGCGTATTTACCATTGTTCAACCCGATGGCATCGATCTAGATGATTTTACGCTTGAACTAATCGATGCTGGTGCGGAAGATGTGGACGTGGAAGATGGCTATATTAATGTTACCTCAGCCATGGAAGATTTTGGAGCCGTACACAAGAAACTCGATGAGATGAAAATTACGGTAGAAAATGCTGAATTGCAGCGCATTCCTACCGTATTAGCCAAGCTTGATGATGAAACCTTTAAAAAGGCAATGAAATTTATTGAAGTGCTGGAAGATGACGATGATGTGCAGAAGGTATATCATAACATCGAAACCTCCGAAGAGCAGATGGAACTATTGGATTAGTCCGTCTAAGGAGTATTTTCCGATGTAATGCTAATGAACAGCAGAATCCATGGCTTGAAAGAAAAAACCCCGTTAGAGTCAATCTAACGGGGTTTTATATGAGAACTCAACTTAACCTACGCTACCTTCGAGGCTGATAGCCAGCAGCTTTTGCGCTTCTACGGCAAATTCCATAGGCAATTGATTCAGTACTTCTTTGGCATAGCCATTAATAATCAGGGCGACTGCCGCCTCCGTATCAATGCCTCGTTGGTTACAGTAAAAAATCTGATCTTCACCAATTTTAGAAGTAGTCGCTTCGTGTTCTACCTGAGCAGTTTTATTATCTACTTCAATGTAGGGAAAAGTATGTGCACCACATTTATCGCCTAGCAGCAGAGAGTCACATTGGGAATAATTACGGGCATTTTCTGCTCTTTTAAATATCTTCACCAAGCCACGGTAAGAGTTTTGGCTCCGTCCCGCTGAAATACCTTTCGATACAATCCGGCTTTTGGTATTCTTGCCAATGTGGGTCATTTTGGTGCCCGTATCAGCCTGTTGGTGATTATTAGTGACCGCTACAGAGTAAAATTCCCCAATCGAATTATCACCTTTTAGGATAACCGATGGATATTTCCAGGTAATAGCTGAGCCAGTTTCTACTTGCGTCCAGGAAATCTTAGACGAATCGCCTAAACAGATGCCGCGTTTGGTTACGAAGTTATAGATACCACCTTTGCCATTCTTGTCACCAGGATACCAGTTTTGGACTGTAGAGTATTTAATGACAGCTTTTTCGTGTGCCACCAATTCAACTACAGCGGCATGTAGCTGATTCTCGTCCCGCATAGGAGCAGTACAGCCTTCCAGGTAACTTACATAACTACCTGCATCAGCAATAAGCAGCGTGCGCTCAAACTGACCGGTATTGGCTGCATTGATACGGAAATACGTGGAAAGCTCCATCGGGCAACGTACGCCTTTAGGAATATAGCAGAAAGAGCCATCGCTAAAAACGGCTGAATTCAGTGCAGCGAAGTAATTGTCTTCTACAGGCACTACTGACCCAATATATTTACGTATTATTTCAGGATGATTTTCTACTGCTTCGCTCATAGAGCAGAAGATAATTCCCATTTCCGCCAAAGTCGATTTAAAAGTAGTCGCAATGGATACGCTATCGATTACTGCATCTACTGCCACTCCGGTCAGGCGTTTCTGCTCATTGAGAGAAATGCCCAGTTTTTCGAAGGTAGCGCGTAGTTCAGGATCGATCTTATCCAGACTGTCTAATGAAATTTTTTGCTTAGGAGCGGAGTAATAGATAATATTCTGATAATCAATTTCAGGATATTTTACATTAGGCCAGGTTGGCTCTTTCAAGGTTAACCAGTGCCGATAGGCATCCAAACGCCACTCAAGCATCCATTCAGGCTCATTTTTCTTGGCCGAGATAAACCGAACGATGTCCTCACTCAGCCCTTTGGGAGCAGAATCAGTCTCAATCTTGGTTTCGAAACCATATTTGTAGTCTGAATTGGTAATGCTTTCTAAAATCTCTGTGTCTTTGCCCATGACGAGATTAGATTATTTAGAATGATTTTAAGTTGCAATATACGACAATAACAAATATAAATCTTTTATGTTCCCTGCTTTCACTCATTTTTGGGCAAAAAGAGTTGCTTACAAATCAAACGGAATGGGGCGGTTAACGGTTTCTTCTAACGAAATGATCGTTTCAGTCCGTTGTATGCCACTGACTTTCTGTATTTTGTCGTGCAGTACTTGCCGTAAGTGCAAGGTGTCGCGGCAAATGATTTTAGCAAAAATACTGTAAATGCCCGTCGTATAATGGATATTAACTACTTCGGGTATTTTCTCCAGCTGCTTTACCACATCGTCGTACAAGGAGCTTTTATCTAAGTAAATGCCCAGGAAGGCACTGATATCCCAACCCAATTTAGAGTGGTCTATATTCAACTGGGAGCCTTTCACTATACCCAGTTGTTCCATTTTCTTCATTCGAACGTGGACTGTTCCGCCCGAAACGTAGATTTTTTTGCCAATCTCAGTGTAAGGCATATTGGCGTCTTCCATCAGGAGAGACAGTATCTTGTAATCAACATTGTCAATTTCTGAATTTTTGTCCATTTTGAAGTGTTTGTTTTTGAAAGATCGAACCAAAATTAACACTATTTTTTAAATGCTGTAAAAATTTATTATTTTTTGTAAGATATTTTTAATTTATTAATCTCTTTGTTACTTTTGTATTAACCTTAAGGTAATAAGCACAATAAGGTTCTCTTAATTGTAGGATGATGAAACTGGCAGACGTGCCCTCCTGTCTCGGGGGTGGAGAGCTCAGGAAAAATTGGCCCTCTAAGGCTAACTAACTGCTCCGTGGAGGTTCGACTCCTTCTCCTACAGCCATCAAATAGGCGGCCCGCCGCAAAGCGGTAGTTTTATTTGGTTTTTAGTTTGTTGATGAAGTGTAAGGTTTACAGGCAAGTCCATTTTGAGACTTGCCTGTTTTTTTTTGCCTAAAAACGAAAAAATCCCGTCTCTTAAACAAGACGGGACTTTTTGATGAAGCATAAACAATACACCTCTTAATTTTCTAACCTTAAACCTACTTTTGATTGTTACAAATTTCATTCCAGAAGTAGTACTTATAGGATAGTCTTTTTTGCATTATGAGTTTTCTTACGATTTTTGGTAGAAATTGATTTACTTCGTCGCCTATATTAGTCTGAGTTAGGCTGTTAAATTTAGCGACATGGATCCTCTCAATGCCCCAGTAGTGCCTTTTTTTACCAACGATGCGGTAGTGCTGGGTATCTTACTTATGCTATTGGCGTTTATTTTTGCGACTGCTGAGAGTAAAAACCTTTTTTGGAAAAAATTCTATTCCTACATTCCTGCTTTACTGCTCTGTTATTTTATTCCCTCTATTCTTAATTCCCTCGGTGTCATCTCTGGCGAACAGTCGCAGCTTTATCCGGTCGTTTCTCGTTATCTACTGCCCGTCAGCCTGGTTTTTCTGACGCTTAGTGTAGATTTCAAAGCGATATTGAAATTAGGCCCTAAAGCTATTGTCATGTTTGCGGCGGGTGTATTAGGCATTATTATCGGCGGTCCTTTGGCCATTCTGATTGTATCAACTTTTGCTCCCGGTGTGGTTGGCGGTTCGGGACATGACGCTGTATGGCGCGGCCTGGCTACCATTGCCGGAAGTTGGATAGGTGGCTCGGCTAACCAGGCGGCACTGCGGGAGGTTTTTCAGCCCAGTGATAAATTGTTTTCTGCGGCTATTGCAGTCGATGTAGTTGCCTCCAATGTGTGGATGGCCATTCTGATTTATGCGGCAGGGAAAGCCAAGCAACTAGATGCCCGCATGGGTGCCGATGCCAGCACTATCGACGAAGTAAGAAAGAAAATAGAAAATTACCAGCAGAGTATTGCCCGTAATCCCTCCTTGAAGGATTTATTGGTACTGTTGGCCATTGGTTTTGGGTCGACCGCTATTGCGCACGGCTTAGCCGATGTACTTGCTCCGTGGATTCAGATTCATTTACCCTTTCTGGAGAAATTTAGCCTTACTTCACCTTTCTTTTGGGTGGTTATTATTGCTACTACCCTGGGGCTGCTGCTCTCTTTTACCAAAGCACGCGAGTTGGAAGGTATAGGTGCTTCTAAAATAGGAAGCCTTTTCCTCTATATATTAATAGCCACGATTGGAATGAAAATGAATTTGCTTGCAATCCTTAACAATCCTAGCTTATTTTTAGTAGGGCTGATTTGGGTTATGATACACGCGGCAGTTTTGTTATTGGTGGCAAGGCTTATTCGTGCACCTTTTTTCTTTACTGCCGTCGGAAGCCAGGCTTGCATTGGAGGCGCTGCTTCCACCCCTATTGTAGCAGCAGCCTTTCATCCGGCACTGGCCTCAGTAGGTGTATTGCTGGCGGTATTAGGCAACGCAGTAGGTACTTATGGAGGGTACCTGACAGCCATATTAATGCAAATGGTAGCTGAATAACAATGAACAATGAACAATAAAACAATGAACAATGGAATGAAATGCTTAATCAGGTTAAAATACTGTATGTTCATTGGCTAATTGCTTTCCATCACCATAAATGCGGGATGCCACCCATATCAGACCGATCAGACCGACCTGGATAATTGTTCATTGTTCATTGTTCATTGTTCATTGATACATGTTACATTTGCGCCGACTTATACTTATGAAAAATATTCGGAATTTTTGCATTATTGCCCACATTGACCACGGAAAAAGTACCCTGGCTGATCGTCTGCTTGAATTTACCCAAACGGTTCAGAAGAGGGATATGCAAGCACAACTGCTTGATGATATGGATCTGGAGCGGGAGCGGGGCATCACTATTAAGAGCCACGCCATTCAGATGAATTATTCATTCAGGGGCGAGGATTATGTCATTAACCTGATAGATACGCCTGGCCACGTCGACTTTTCGTATGAGGTGTCGCGGTCCATTGCGGCTTGCGAGGGTGCTTTGTTGGTAGTCGATGCTTCGCAAGGGATTGAAGCACAGACAATTTCTAACCTTTACCTGGCGCTTGGTCAGGACTTGGAAGTTATTCCGGTATTGAACAAAATTGACTTGCCCGGAGCAATGCCGGAAGAAGTGAAGGATCAGATTGTAGAACTGATTGGTTGCGAACGTGATAGCATTATTCATGCCAGTGGTAAAGAAGGCATTGGTATAGAAGATATTTTAACGGCAGTGATTGAACGTATTCCTCATCCTAAAGGTAATGCTGATGAGCCATTACAAGCCCTGATTTTTGACTCCTCTTTTAATTCTTACCGAGGCATTGAAGTTATTTTCCGCGTACTCAACGGTCGCATCCGCAAGGGAGACAAGGTTAAATTCGTAGCTACTGGCAAGGAATACAATGCCGACGAAATTGGTACGCTGCGTTTGACCAAAGAACCAAAAAATATTATTGAGGCAGGTGATGTAGGTTACCTTATCTCTGGTATCAAAGAAGCCCGCGAGGTAAAAGTAGGCGATACCATCACCCATGTAGATAGGCCTACTACAGAAGCGATTGTGGGTTTTGAAGATGTAAAACCAATGGTATTTGCTGGTATTTATCCAGTGGAAACCAGCGAGTTTGAAGAATTGAGGACTGCGATGGAAAAATTGCAGTTAAACGATGCCTCTCTTGTATGGGAACCTGAAACCTCTGTTGCGCTTGGTTTTGGCTTTCGTTGTGGTTTCCTGGGAATGCTCCACATGGAAATTGTGCAGGAACGATTGGAACGGGAATTTGACATGACCGTGATTACTACGGTGCCTTCCGTGCGTTTTCACGTACTCACAACCAAAGATGAACTCATCAAGGTGAGTGCCCCTTCTGAAATGCCTGATCCAAGCTCCATCAGCCGGATTGAAGAGCCTTATATCAGCGCGCAAATTATTACCAAGGCCGAATACGTGGGTAGTATTATAGCGCTCTGTATGGATAAACGGGGTCTTATTAAGAATCAGATTTATCTCACTTCCGATCGGGTAGAACTCAGTTTTGACTTACCTTTGTCTGAAATCGTGTTCGACTTTTTTGATAAACTGAAGACGGTTTCTCGTGGCTATGCCTCGTTGGATTACGAATTGATCGGTTTCCGGGAATCTACTATGGTGAAGTTGGATGTGATGCTCAACGGGGAGCGGGTCGATGCGCTTTCTGCCGTCGTACACCGCGATAAAGCCTATGATTGGGGTAAGCGTCTGTGCGAAAAGCTCCGCGAATTGCTGCCTCGCCAAATGTTCGAAATTGCTATTCAAGCAGCCATTGGTCAGAAGATTATTGCGCGTGAAACAGTAAAAGCCCTTCGCAAAAACGTATTGGCT
Source organism: Bacteroidota bacterium (assembly GCA_040385915.1). GTDB lineage: Bacteria > Bacteroidota > Bacteroidia > Cytophagales > ES-bin-26 > ES-bin-26. The sequence continues at coordinate 12,217 of JAZKGK010000214.1, read as the reverse complement.
AAGTGCTACGGTGGTGATATCTCGCGGAAACGCAAACTGTTGGAAAAACAGAAAAAAGGGAAGAAGCGTATGCGCCAAGTAGGTAATGTAGAAATTCCCCAAGAAGCCTTCATGGCTGTCCTGAAGTTGGATTAGGCTAGTCCTAATCCAACTTTTATTTTAACTTCTCTGTCTAAATCGCGTACGAGGCTTGTCTGGTTTACCAGCGGTATGCTCGCGTAATTGTATTTATTTTAACATAAACAGTATTTATCTTACATGCCTTTGTTAGAAATTTTGCATTGATCGTTTGCTTATAAAGGATAAAAAAGTTTATTTCCCGTTAAAATACCTAGTTGCCATATTTCTTATTTATGCCTTAGATTATACTAAAAACCATTTTATTGGGTTTGAATTATTATAGCCTAGTTTTCTCTTAGGTAAAAAAACGGATTGCTCCTGGGTGTTGACCGATTATATCACTTACAAGATGAAATAAGTTAAAGTAGTTTTCTTTAACGCATTGGTTGAATTATTTTCGTAAAGCTCATTTTATCAATTAACAAAATCCAAGGGTTATCGCATCACCTTGGTAACTTATTAGAATCTTATGTCTCAAAAAGTAAAGTTTATTGATTCCTCCCGCTCCGAGTTTTTTGCAACGACTAGAAAAAGAGTAGACGCCTATTTTAAAGAAAATAACCTTTCTAAACACGCCAATGGTGCCATGTGGGGCAAGACAATCTTCTTCTTTGTTGGCTTGGTTACTCTCTATGTATTGATTATGGCTGGGCATTTCGGTGCGTGGCCGATGCTAGGACTGGCTATATTACTGGGAATGTTTACTTCCTTCGTGACATTCAATATAGGACACGATGCTAACCACGGTGCTTTCTCGGCTAGTAGTAAAGTTAACAAGCTCTTGAGTCTCACTTTTGCGTTTCTTGGCGCAAGTCCTTATATGTGGAATATTACCCATAACCAAGTTCATCATACGCTCACTAATATTCCTGGGCATGATGAAGACATTGAAATAGCACCAGGTCTAGTCAGAATTTCGGAAGAAGAAAAGGTAAACAAATTGCAAACCTATCAGCATTTTTATGCTTTTTTTCTCTATTCACTTGCCTCTATTTCCTGGGTATTGCGGAAAGACTATAAAAAGTTTTTTCAAAAGAAAATTGGGCAATATGACAATACCAACCACCCCAAGATTGAGTATTTTAACCTGTTTTTTTATAAAGCTGTTTATTATTTTTTGTTTATCATTCTGCCATTATATGTACTGGATATTACCTGGTGGCAATTTATAATTGGGTTTGTTGTCATGCACCTGGCCGAAGGCTTAGTGTTAGGGCTGGTCTTTCAATTAGCGCACGTAGTAGAAGGGATGGCTTTTCCTTTGACCAATGAAGAGGGGAATATCGAAGAAGCTTGGGCAATACATCAGATGCAAACCACGGCTAATTTTGCTCGAAAAAGCTGGTTAGCAAATGTTATTTGTGGGGGCTTAAATACACAAATTGAACACCATCTTTTCCCGCGGATTTGCCATATTCACTATTCTGCTATCTCCGATATTGTGAAGCAAACTGCGGAAGAATTTAACGTACCCTATATAGAAAACGCCACTTTCTTCTCAGCCTTGCAATCACATTACCGGATGCTAAGGAAATTGGGTAAGGAGGCTTATCAGGAACAACACCTGACTGTTCACAGAAAAAGAGAAGTAGCCGTAGCTTAGATATAATTATGTAAATGAATAAAAATCCCGGCGTGATACCTATCCGCCGGGATTTTTATTTAACCCGAAACTCCACCCGGCGGTTTTTGGCTCGTTCGTTTTCATCCGTATTATCGGCCATGGGCTGGCTACTTCCATACCCTTTGGCTTCGATCCGACTTTCTTCAATGCCATGTCGGAACAAATAGCTGGCAATTACCTTCGCTCGGTTTTCTGATAATACCTGGTTGAGCCGCGGATCACCCATATTGTCGGTGTGTCCGGCAATTTCGATTTGGATACGTGGGTTTTTTAGGAGTGTTTGCACCAGTTTATCCAGTTCAGTATAGGATTCGGGCATCAATAAGTATTTACTTTGCTCAAATAGTACGTGTTGCAGAATAATCGCTCGGCCACTTTCCAGGTTTTCAAACACCTCCTGTTTGGGTATGGCAGGTACATTGGGGGAAGCTGCTTGCAGGTTAGGTTTCAAAATTACTTCCTTTTGTACTTTTTGCACCGCTTGGTTGGGCACTACACTTACCTCAGTTTTCTTCGGGGTAATCTGAGGATTAAATTCAGGTTTGGTAATGATTGTCTTGGTGGCGATAGCCTTCGGTTTGGAGGGAAATAAGTATTTTGTGGGAATAACTGAAGTGGGGCGTTTAGTAATGCGTTCTAACAAACTGGTGCTTTCTTCTTCTTCTTCGGTTGGTGGCTGCCAGGACATTTTGATGACCGAAAATCCTGGATGGTTATAATATTCTACCTTCAGGTCGTAGTACCGTCCAGCATCCAAGGCAATATTTTTTGTGAAAACCGTTTCGTATTGCCAGCGCCATTGGTCCATAATCAGCTTTCCACCCATCCATACCCTTACTCCATCATCGGCATGAACAATTAATTTGTATACGCCTGCCACGGGAGCAAATAGCGTTCCTCTCCAGCGAACCGAAAAATCATCTGAATTCATTCCTGGCGGCAAACCTCCTTTGTCAAACTCAAAATCAATGCGTGGATCGATGCGCGAAAATACCTTGTGGTTGAAGTTTCTTCCATTATAGTAATCAGCCTGTAAACCATTGGTAGCTATTTTGTTGATCCGCGTATGTGCTGAAATATGGATAGAAGGCTCGGAGAGTGGAGGGCGTTTTTCCACTAGTGAAGCTGAGGCTGCTAGGTTCAAGACAGTCAGCCAGGAAGTCAGTTGGAGAGCGAAAAAGTAGGCCATGGAATTAGAAGGTTTTGGTGAAAGAGAGAATGAATAGGCTACTCATTTATACTGCTATTCAGCACAATTCCAAGGAAGACAAATAAAAAGAAGCATTCCAGGTAATATTGTTCAAAGGAAAAAAAGCATGACTAATGGTAGCAATTGACATATTTACCTAAAGGTTAATTTGCTGAAAGGGTATATATTCTATTGTGTTGCGTGTATTGAAAAGCCTCTCCCAGCATTAAAGGCACGTATGTTTTAAATTCGGGGTGTTTTTTCCATTGACCATGCCAAAAAATCTCGTTTCTTTGCACGTAATTTTTTGCCAATAGAATTGTATGAATAGGCTTGCCTGCAAATCTGATTATACGGACAATTTATGTAAAAGATCAGCAAGAGCTTAGACCTATCCGAAACCAACAATAATAATAGAGGCAACACAAGTAATTAGGAATCATCAATCGGAACCAAGCTGAATTTACCAGACTCAGTTTGTTTATTACTTTGTATTTGGTACATAAATCTAGTAAACACATAATATGGCTGAAGTAATCAGAATGCCCAAAATGAGCGATACCATGACCGAAGGAGTTATCGCTGCCTGGCACAAAAAAGTAGGTGATAAAGTAAAGTCAGGAGATTTGTTGGCGGAGGTAGAAACCGATAAAGCCACGATGGAACTAGAGTCGTATAATGATGGTATCCTGCTTTATATTGGCCCCAAAGAGAAAGACGCCGTTCCGGTAGATGGTGTATTAGCGGTCATTGGCGAGAATGGAGAAGATTTCCAAAGCTTGCTAAGTGGCGCTTCGGGTGGGCAACAAGCTGTTGAACAACCTAAGAAGGAAGCGGCAGTAGCTACACCAGCACCCGCACCAGTAACTTCTGCTGCTCCCACGAATGTAAATGCTACCATCATTCGCATGCCCAAAATGAGCGATACAATGACGGATGGTACCATTGTAGCGTGGAATAAGAAAGTAGGTGATACCGTGAAATCAGGCGAATTGTTGGCGGAAGTAGAAACGGATAAAGCTACGATGGAGTTAGAATCCTATGAAGATGGCACCCTGCTTTATATAGGAGTAGAGGCTGGCCAATCGGTAGTAGTAGATGGCATTTTGGCTATTGTGGGTGAAAAGGATGCTAATTATCAAGCCCTGCTAAGCGGTGGCGAGGATCCTGCCCAGGTAGTTGCTACCTCGGCGGCGTCAGTTGCCCAACCAACGACCACTCCCCAGGCTGCTACCGCCAATGAAGCGAATGGAAGATTATTGGCTTCACCATTAGCCAAATCATTGGCAAAAGAAAAAGGCATTGACATAGCCCAAGTACAAGGCTCCGGCGAACAAGGCCGCATTGTGAAGCGCGATGTAGAAGGTTTTGCACCTCAAGCCAAACCAGTTACCCAGCCCCAAGCTACTCCCCAAGTCCAGCCAACTGCACAACCACAACCAACTGTACAACAAGCTACTGCCCCGGCTGCCAAACCCACTACACCAGCCGTTTCGGCCTTCGGACAAGAAAGCTTCGACGAGATTCCGGTGTCGCAAATGCGTAAAGTGATTGCTCGCCGTTTAGGTGAAAGCAAGTTTAGTGCGCCTCATTTCTATCTTACCATGGAAATCGCCATGGATAAAGCCATTGAAGTACGTAACAGCTTGAATGAATATTCTCCGGTAAAAATTTCTTTCAATGATTTGGTTGTTAAGGCAACGGCTTTGGCTTTGAAGCAGCACCCCAAAATCAATTCATCCTGGTTGGGCGACAAGATTCGCCAGAATCACCATATTCATATTGGAGTAGCCATAGCCGTAGAAGAAGGTTTACTGGTGCCTGTCGTGCGTTTTGCCGATAATAAATCCATCTCCAGCATCTCGGCTGAGGTAAAAGACTTGGGAGCCAGAGCAAAAAGCAAGAAGCTGCAACCCCAGGATTGGGAGGGAAGCACTTTCACCATCTCTAACCTGGGTATGTTTGGCGTGGACGAATTTACTGCGATTATCAATACTCCAGATGCTTGTATTTTGGCCGTTGGTGGTATCAAAGAAATGCCGGTCGTTCGGAATGGAGAGATTGTAATTGGCAATATTATGAAAGTGACGCTTTCTTGCGACCACCGCGTAGTCGATGGATCTTTAGGCGCTGCCTTCCTGAAAACCCTAAAAGAATTGCTAGAACAACCAATGCGGATATTAGTTTAGTTATCAGCGATCAGATATCAGCTTTCAGCGATCGGCTATCAGCGTTACGTTGCTGATAGCCGATCGCTGAAAGCTTTTTTACCCCACCTAATTTATGACTTACGACTTTTCAGCTAAAATACATGCTACCACAGTTTTGGGCATTGTTCACAATGGGCAAGTGGCTCTGGGTGCTGATGGACAGGCAACTATGGGAAATACCGTTGCCAAAAGCAATGTGAAGAAAATACGCAAGCTCCAGGATGGAAAGATACTGGCTGGTTTTGCTGGTTCTACAGCCGATGCCTTTACGCTCATCGAACGGTTTGAGGAAAAACTCAGTGCTTATGGTGGAAATATGAAACGGGCAGCCATCGAGCTGGCCAAAGATTGGCGGATGGATCGTTACTTACGCCGCCTGGAGGCCATGATGATTGTGGCCGATAAGGACGAAATTCTGGTGATTTCTGGCACGGGTGATGTGTTGGAGCCTGACAATCATGTGGCTGCCATTGGTTCGGGAAGTATGTTTGCCCAGGCTGCGGCTTTAGCTTTGCAAAAGCATGCACCACACTTGTCAGCAGAGGAGATTGTGAGAGAAAGCTTGCATATTGCGGCTGACATCTGTATTTATACCAACCATAATTTGATTGTAGAGAAGATTGGCTGAGGGCTTGTTAGCCAAATAGAAACAAAAATCACAAGTTATCAAACAGCCATCCCCGGCATCTATCAGATGTTGAGGATGGCTGTTTGGTTGCAATGGCTTTGGATGAAAGATTGAATTTATACGTCCGATTTTTCTTCTCTGCATTCCCGGCCTGCTCTGCGTGCTTTCTTCTGGTAAATAGTGCATATTGTAATTTTTACAAACTCATTTTCTATAACCTATTTACAAACCAAAATGAATAAATTTTTTCAATTATTGATTGGTGGGTGCGGGCTAGCAGGTTCTGCCTATGCACAAACTACTTTTCCTCGTAATGGGGTGTATGACGAACGACCGGAGCGATTTGCCTTTACCCATGCCACCATCGTAGTAGATTATAAGACGACCATGGAAGACGCTACTTTGCTCATTGGAAATGGACTGGTGGAAGCTGTGGGGAAAACGGTCAAACTCCCGGAGGGCACCGTCACAGTAAACTTACAAGGGAAAAGAATTTATCCTTCGCTGATTGACCTCTATGCCGAATATGGAATGCCGGAAGTGAAAAAAACACCTTCCTTCTTTTCTACTGCGCCCCAAATGGAGTCGAAGAAGAATGGACCTTATTACTGGAATCAGGCCATTCATCCCGAGGTAAATGCCTACGAAGTATTCAATGCCGATCCTAAAAAGGCGGATGAACTGCGCAAACTGGGCTTTGGGACAGTATTATCGCACTCGCCCGATGGCATTGTGCGGGGAACATCGCTGCTGGTAACCTTAGCCAATGAAAAGAATATCCATACCATATTGAATGACAGGGCTTCTGCGCATTATTCGTTCGATAAGGGAAGCTCTACCCAAACGTATCCAACTTCGCTGATGGGAGCTGTTTTCTTACTGCGACAAGCTTACTACGATGCAGACTGGTATAAAAATCGGTCTGCTAAGGAAAAGGTTGAGTATAATAGTTCGCTCCAGTCCTTCAATCAGCTGGCTGGTTTGCCGCAAATGATCGAAGCCAACAGTCGGCTGAATATATTGCGGGCAGATAAAGTCGGCGATGAGTTTGGCATTCAGTATATTATCAAAGGTGGGGGAGATGAATACCAGCGCTTGCGCGAGATAAAAGCCACCCAAGCCCCGCTGCTTATTCCCCTTACCTTTCCCCAGCCTTACGATGTAGAAGATCCTACGGATGCCTCAGTAGTTAGTCTGGCCGAATTGAAACACTGGGAATTAGCTCCAACCAATCCGGGTATATTGGCTGGCGCGGGCATTATCTATGCGCTTACCACATCTGGACTGAAGAATAAAGCTGATTTCATGGCTAACCTTCGAAAAGCAATCGAGTATGGCTTGGATGAAAAAGAAGCCTTGAAAGCCCTGACCGCTACGCCTGCTCGCTTAGTTAAGGCAGATAATCAAGTGGGAAGCCTGAAAATGGGTATGTTGGCAAATTTCCTCATTACCTCAGATAACCTGTTTAGTGCCGATAATATCATTTATGAAAACTGGATTCGGGGCAAAAGGTATTCTATTGTTGGAGATATGAATGCTGTTGATATCCGAGGTACTTACGATTTGACCGTTGGAAATCAGACCAGGCTCAAGCTCAACATTACCGGCAAACCGCTGGCTCCCGAATTTCAAGTAGTGCAGAACGATACAAGCAAAATTCCTGTGAAAGCTACCCGCACCCACGAGCTTCTTACTTTAGTTTTTGCGCCAGATAAGAAAAAGCCGCAGGAAAACACTCGATTGACTGGGTACATTCAAGAAGGGAGACTTCCCATTACCTTGAAGGGAGAAGGGCAAACGGCTGATGGAACGGTGGTAAAGTGGCAGGCAATCTATCGCGAAGCAGCCAAAACGGAAGCTAAGAAAGATTCTACCCAAAAAGCCAGGCTGGAATTGGGGCAGGTGACCTATCCATTTGTGGCGTTTGGTAATGCAAAGAAGCCCGTCTCTGAAAATATCCTGATAAAAAATGCGACCGTTTGGACCAATGAAAAAGAGGGCATATTATCGAATACGGACATTCTGCTCCAAAACGGGAAGATTGCTCAAGTGGGCAAAAATCTGAATGCTGCTGGCGCCCGCGTAATCGATGGATCGAGTAAATACCTCACCAACGGTATTATTGACGAACATTCGCACATGGCCCTGGAAGCGATCAACGAATCGGCGCAATCGGTGACGGCGGAAGTACGGATGGAAGATGCGCTCGATTCGGAAGATATTGACATCTATCGCCAACTGGCCGGCGGCGTCACTTCTTCCCAACTGCTACACGGTTCGGCCAATGCCATTGGCGGACAGTCGGCCTTGATAAAATTGAAGTGGGGCGGTTCGCCCGAAGAATTGAAGATCAAGGGCGCCGATGGCTTTATCAAGTTTGCCCTGGGAGAAAATGTAAAGCAGTCGAATTGGGGCGATCAAAATACCATTCGGTTCCCGCAAACCCGCATGGGCGTGGAGCAAGTATACGTAGATGCTTTTACCCGCGCCAAAGAGTACGAAAAAGCCTGGAAAGGATACAATGCCTTGAAAGATAAGAAGAATATCTCCGCACCGCGCCGCGATCTGGAACTCGATGCGCTGGTCGAAATCCTGAACCGGAAGCGCTTCATTACCTGCCATTCGTATGTGCAGTCCGAGATTAACATGCTCATCCACGTAGCCGATTCTATGGGCTTTAAAGTCAACACCTTTACGCACATTCTGGAAGGCTATAAAGTGGCCGACAAGATGAAAGCACACGGAGCTGGCGGTTCTACCTTCAGCGATTGGTGGGCTTACAAAATGGAAGTACACGATGCCATTCCTTATAATGCGGCCTTAATGTCGGGCGTTGGCATAGTCACAGCCATCAATTCTGATGATGCGGAAATGGCGCGTCGACTGAATCAGGAGGCGGCCAAATCGGTAGCCAATGGTGGGATGTCGGAGCAGGAGGCCTGGAAAATGGTTACGCTCAATCCCGCTAAGCTGCTGCACCTGGACAATCGGTTGGGAAGCATTAAAGTAGGCAAAGATGCCGACTTGGTTTTGTGGACCGATAATCCGCTTTCCATTTATGCCAAAGCTCAGACCAGTATCATTGATGGAGCTGTGTATTATGATCTGGATCAGGACAACCAGAAGCGAATCGACTTACAAAAGGAGCGCTCCCGACTGATTCAGAAAATGCTATCGGCTAAGGCTGGCGGCGCTGCTACCATCAAGCCAGCCCCAAAAGTAAAGCAAGTCCTGCACTGCGAAGAACACGAGGATTTGTAGGTGTGCAGATGAGTAGATATGCTGATGAGCTAGTGATAAATATTTTAATTGATTTGTGATCCAACATGAAATATTCCTTTTTATTTATATTATCTGCGATGGCAAGCCTAAGTGCTTTCGCGCAGAACCCGACTCCGGCCAAGCCCCAGACCAAACCGATTGTATTGGCAGGAGGGACCGCTCACCTAGGCAATGGGCAAGTGATTCAAAATGCGGTAATTGCCTTCGATAAAGGCATCTTAACTGCAGTAGGCGATGCCTCAACTGCCTACGATAAAACCAACGCCGAAGTCATTGATGTGACTGGCAAACACGTGTATCCCGGCCTGATTGCGCCTGTTTCTACTTTGGGTTTGCAGGAAATCGGGGCGGTAAGAGCTACCATTGACTACGCCGAAACGGGTTCTATTAATCCCCATGTTCGATCGCTCATGGCGTACAATACCGATTCTGAAGTGATTCCTACGGTGAGGGCTTATGGCATTTTGCTTACTCAGGCTACTCCCGTTGGCGGAACAGTGCCTGGGTGTTCGTCAGTAATGGAACTGGATGGTTGGAATTGGGAAGATGCCGCGCTCAAAAAAGATGATGGATTACACTTGAACTGGCCTGGCTTTTTCACGTTCAGTAATCCGGCAGAAGGACCAGTTGTCCTCAAAAAGAATGAGGCCCGTGAAGAGGTATTTAGCGAGCTAGACCGGATATTTAAGGATGCGTTGGCCTACAGTGAGCAAAAAAATCCCTTACCAACTAACCTGAAATTAGAAGCCATGCGCGGCCTGTTCGATGGAAGCAAGCGCTTGTATGCCCATGCCGACTACGGCAAGGAGATTATCGAAGCCGTGCAGTTTGCCAAATCGCACGGCGTAAAGCAAATCGTGATTACTGGTGGAAACCAAGCCTATACAGTAGCCGATTTTCTGAAGGAAAACAATATTCCGGTCATTCTTTCAGGTGTGCATAGCCTGCCTAATCGGGTCGATGAAGACGTGGATTTGCCTTACAAGCAGCCAGCTTTGTTGCATAAAGCAGGTGTGTTGGTCAGTTTGAGCTACGAAGGCGAATGGTGGCGTGCCCGCAATATTCCCTTCCTGGCCGGTACAGCCGCAGCCTACGGAGTAAGTAAGGAAGAAGCTTTGCAAATGATTACTTCCAACACCGCCAAAATTCTGGGAATAGACCAGATGGTTGGCACCCTGGAAAAAGGCAAACACGCTACTCTGGTCATAAGTAAAGGAGACCTGCTCGACATGCGCAGCAATCAAGTGGAATTGGCCTTCATCCAAGGCAAGAAGTTAACGCTGGATGATCGGCAAAAGCAACTCTACCGGAAATACAAGGAGAAATACGGCCTGGCCGATTGAAGGCTAATCTGATATTTTTGAGGAAGAGAAGAGATTTTATATACACACAAAACCCGCTCAGATGATTTATCCGAGCGGGTTTTGTGTGGAAATTCATTCGTGTTTCAATACTTGGTCAAAACTTTCAAGGATTAACTATCAGCTTGAACGGCGGCTTGTGCCTTCTCGGCCAATACTTCGCTCAAGGGACGCATATTAGCTGGAATGGCTAAGGAATCATTGGATACATAAGGGAAGATTTCCAGAATATTGCTGGTGTTAACATCCGTAATATCGAAAGGAACAATCATCGTCTTCAGGCTTTCTTCAATGCGTTCGTAGGCTTGCTTTACCGTAGCCGCACTCACCAGCATAATATTATTCACCTTCTTTTCTTTGCCGCTGCGGTCATCTACCGAAACGTAGACAATTTTGCATTTAAACCACTGCTCTGCGTCGTCATAATGGAAGAGGTCGGCTAGCCGCATCCGGGCTACATTGATCAGCTCAAACTCCCGGATCGTGCTGCTCAGTTCGTGGTGAAGGCGGGCTTCTGCTTCGGTAAAAGACATAGCATCAACCAGGTAGGCTTCATTGATGGTTTTAAGACTACCATTTTCAAGCTCTTTTTGGTAACGGATTTTGCACTGGAACCAGACGGCCATAATTATATTGGAGTAAAGTTAAGGAGGGTAAAATTACCCAATTTTAAGGCAAAGCCATTAGTGAAAAGCAAGAAAATCTCAACTAGCCATTCACCAGCCGCATCCCTATTTCGGGATAACGTAAGCCTGCAACTGCGCCTTTCGGAGCGACGGAATCGATGCGCTGTAAATCTTCTTTGGTCAAAGATACCACCAGCGCACCCAGGTTTTCTTCCAGGTATTGGCGCCTTTTGGTGCCAGGAATAGGGATAATATGTTCATCCTGCGCCAATACCCAAGCCAAGGCCAGTTGAGCAGCCGTACAGCCTTTGTCATTAGCCATCAATTCAATCTGTTTCACCAATTCCAGGTTCTTCTGGAAATTGTCTCCTTGAAATCGCGGGGCATGACGGCGGTAATCGTCTTGCTCTAAATCTTCAAACCGTTTGATTTGCCCGGTAAGAAAGCCCCGGCCCAGCGGACTGTAGGCCACGAAAGCAATGCCCAGTTCCTTGCAGGTAGCCAGCGTATCGTCTTCCGGGTCGCGGCTCCACAGGGAATATTCCGTCTGTAAGGCGGCAATCGGGTGGATTTTGCTGGCCCGCCTCAAGGTTTCTGAAGAAGCTTCGGATAAGCCCAGGTGCCGGACTTTGCCTTCCTTCACCAGTTGAGCCATCGCCTCTACTGTTTCTTCAATGGGCGTATTCGGGTCGATGCGGTGTTGGTAGTACAGGTCGATGGTTTCTACACCTAACCGTTTCAGGCTGCCTTCGCAGGACGAACGAACGTACGCCGGTTTGCCACTAATGCCGCGTTTGGTCGGGTCGTTGGGGTCACGTACAACGCCGAATTTAGTGGACAGCACTACCTGAGCGCGTTTGCCCTGAATGGCTTTTCCTACCAGTTCTTCGTTGGTATGAGGCCCGTACATATCTGCCGTGTCCAGGAAGTTGAGCCCCAGTTCTAGTGCCCGGTGAATGGTGGCGATAGATTCCTGGTCGTCGCGTCCGCTGTAAAAGTCAGACATGCCCATGCAGCCCAGCCCGATAGCCGATACCTGTGGGCCATTTTTGCCTAATTGTCGTGTTTGCATAAGATTTCAGGTTTGAGTTATGTTTGTAGAGACGAAATTAATGGCGTCTTATTTTAATTTCAGTAGATAACTAACCAGACTATCCACATCTGTGTAGGGATTGAA
>JAZKGK010000213.1:0-18619 GCA_040385915.1 Bacteroidota bacterium | reverse complement strand
CATATGTAAAAGACAACTGTAGCCCTGTGGCCAGTTTTTCGTTTCGGTAAGCCTCACGATTCATCCAGGTGTTTAGAAACTGCAAGGCATCGGTCAAAGACTGCCGTAGGGTTGGTTCTAGGCTCGTAAGTCGGCTGGCCGGTCGGTCATAGCGAGCGCCACCGCGGTAGTTGACTAAGTGAACAGCGTGGTTGTTGCGCTGTAGATAGAAAGCCATAGCCACTACTATACGGCCATTTACACGCCCAGCGGTTCCAGCAGTCTCCGTTATCCGGCATTCTTGTAAGCGAACCTCCACTGGGCGCAAACGCATATTGCGAGCCAACCCCTGCCAGATAAATTCCCGGATAGCATGCAGTCCTCCGCCCGTTAAGTCAACCGATTGGGTTATCGCTGGCAACGCTGGGTTCTTGTTGGTAGCCACTAGATAGGCTACTGCCTGACGATCTTCGCGCTCATCAACGAGGTCGGATATATAAAATTGCTGCGGGGTAAACGGCAAAGGCGTTAGGCGGAGTGTAAGAAATTGCGTTTTTGCCACAGGTTGAGCAAAGCTCCAAGAAGATATTCCCACGCAGAAGAGGAGAACCTTTAGCATTCGGTGAAGAAAATACATGCCTACGCTACCCATGGACGCTTTTACATATAAATACGCACTATTATATACATGAGTAATGGGTAACCTATTTGTACAAGTCATACCCTTAACTTACCCTTTAAGTATCTAAAATGCGTGGACTGCACTGGGTACGATTACCTCTCAACTATTACGCTAGCATTGCCTCAGACAAACGTTCACAAGCGATCTAAGGCGCTTTCTTGACACGAAATTCAAAACCTGACAATATTACCCAGCAATCCCACTTTGGGCAATCTGACATATTTCTTCTTGATTATTACATATTCTTTAATCTATTAAATACACTGACACATCTATCTATACGCAGAACAGCCTATATTTGTGCGTATGCAAGGGATTCTTTGTTTCCAGACCGTTTGAAAAGGATAATCTTTTTTCTTTTGCTGCCGAAAATCTCGGTCTTTACATAATTTTTAATTATTTATACACCCTAATATAAATGCTCAGATTTTTTTAAAATTAGGCGCATTTATTTCGGAGAAAAAAACAATAACGGAGAAAAGACATAACAGTTTATAGGTATTGTCTTATTTCTGTACTTCGGGTATTGTTTTTGCTAGCAATAGCGTCATCCATTGGCTGGCATCAGTTGGTTGTAGTGACGGTTGGATTCGCGAACAAGCAGGATTTTTTTACTCTATTGAGGCTTCTTATTAGGTAATTAGAGGCATATTCAATAATATTTAATTAAACGCAATGTTGGAAGTATAACTAAAACTCCTACCTTTGCGTATCTCTATAGAGTAAGTAGATTTTATATGCCTGTATTCGCCCATTCCTTCCTTTATCCACTTCCACCTTGCTTTCAAAGGGGTACTTGTTGTTGTCAATAACAACTTATTTATTTCTTTATACCTTTATTGTTAATATTGCGGTAGCCTTAACTTCTGGTTACCTGGTTAACGCTCATTTTCATTAGCTAATTAAGCATTATGGTAAATTCCTATCCTAAGTTTTCCTTATCAGAAAAACTCACCCAAGAACAAATCATTTTTTTTGAAGAACACGGTTTTATTCATTTCAAAAACTTCATTAAACCGGAAACCGTTCAGCTAATCACTCAGGCATCGATAGAAGTACAGCAAAAATGGCTGGAAGATGGCGTGCAAAAAATAAACGGTGTACCGATCAAATTTGGTAAAGATCTCAATGGAGATCCAATTGTTCAGCGGTTTGCATTCCTCAATAAGCATCATCCGGTATTATCTGAGTTTTTGCAGGATCCGCGATTCAAAACTTTACTGGATTTAATTGGACCAGGTGCCCGATTGGGTGAAAATGAGAGAGATGGAATGGTATTGAACCATTACGTAAACGGCCCTGATAGTAAATTTACACAAATGGGTTGGCACGTTGATGGCTTAAGAGACCTTTTCCAAGGCCCCAAATTGAATCCGATGCTCAACGTTGGAATTCATTTAAGCAATTTGAAACCAGAAAATGGTGGCTTGAGACTTATTCCCGGTACGCACAAGCAGAATTTATATAATATGTTGTTCCGGAAAACACATTTCTTCGATCATACCCCTGACCCCAAAGAAGTAGCGATCGTTCCACAAGCAGGTGATCTGACAGTCCACGATGGCCGCCTTTGGCACCGCGTTGCTCAATCCAGCGTGATTGGAGAGGAAAGCCGCAGAAGGGTTATTTATATTCCTATCATTGCGGGCAAGTACGCGCCAAAAGATGAAAACAGTAAAACTGTTTTTTACCAACGCTTTGCCGGTATCATCAAATAGCAGAAAGTATTTCTGAAATCATTTTAGTTTAGTCAAAAGCCGCTAATTTTAAAAATTAGCGGCTTTTTCTGTTCTATCAGCAAGAAATAAAACAAGAGAGAGCTTACTACAGATTGTATCTAGCACAACACAGTTTATTAAAGAGGGTATTTATTTTATTAGAAATCTATTGCTTATATAGTAATTTGTCGGCATAATACGTTCTCCAATCAACCAATACAAATGCAACAGTCAATAGCTAATATCCTGTCTATGCCTTCAAAATTAATTGTTTGTGGATTTTTCTTTCTCTGGTTGGTAGGATGCAGTGGTGGAACAAAAAAAAACAAAGACTCTCCCAACGAGTCTGTTTCACAAAAAGCCGGTAGACCGGTAAACATCAACCAGGTAAACTTATTCCTGGAAACTTCCGCCAGCATGAAAGGCTATTTGACCGGCGACACGGAGTTTAAATCGACTGTCGCTCGATTGATTTCCCAGTTAGAAAAGGCGGAAGCCAAAAGTACCATTACCAATAGTCAATACTTTCTCATTCCTCAGGATACCGCTGCCAAGGCGGTAGGAGACGCAAGTCAGTTGCTGAATTTGCTAAAAAAGAATCAGTTGGCGGTAGGGAAAAACTCCCTGATTGTAGATATTTTCCGCATGCTGAGTAACCGAAACCAGCCTGGCACCATCAATATATTTATCTCGGACTGTATTCTCTCTGATTTCGACATCCGCAACAAATCCATTATTCAGGAAGAAGTAGCCCTGGTTTTCAACCAATTTGCGTCATCCCGTACAGCTACGTCTATTTATGCCTTCACTTCCCAGTTTAACGGAAACTATTATCCGTACCCAAAAGGGATTCAAGCGTATGAAGGAGTAAATCGTCCGTATTATGTATGGATTTTCGGCAAAAGCCGCGAGGTTGATGCATTGAACAAGGCCTTGAAAGAAGAAGGATTTAAGCCGGAAGAAGAGTTGCATCTGGGATTTGACTTCAACGATCATCCGGAATACCGCATGATGAATTATACTGGAAAACAAGGCGAATATATACTAAGTGCCGATAATCAGCGTATTGAGGAAGCTAAGTTATATAAAGGCGATGTGATAGAAATAACTGTGGGCATTGACCTGTCGGCTTTCCCCGATAAGCTGATGCACAAAAGTTATCTGAATCCGCGTACAATGGTATTTCGTGGGAAAAATGTGGATGGCAGAGTGGTGGCGGTATCGCCTCTAAATAATGCGCAGTTGATGCAAAAGGATATGAACCTGGCTGAAAAGAATAACCTGACTCACTTTGTCACCGTTGAACTCACCAGTTTGAAGGCCAAAGAAGCTAGCTTCGATCTGGTTTTACCCAAAAAAGACTTGCCTTGGTATGAGGACTGGAGCGTAGATGATGACAGCCAGGTAAAAGAAAACGAAGGTAAGACCTTTGCCCTATCCTATCTCATTGGCGGCGTAAAAGAAGCCTACCAGGACAACAGCGACTACTTCAAAATCACCATCCCAATCACTAAACAATAATCAATTAACAATTAACAATTAACAGGGGAAGGGATAATGAATTAGGTTAACTTCCTTATTTAAAGTCTAATAAACCATTGCTCATTATTCACTATTGATTGCTTAACACCTACTCACTCACAAACAAATCAGCAAAAATATGCAGGGTTTTTTCACGTTTCTTTACGAGTTATTTATTGGTGAACACCCGAACCAGGCTGCCTTGGTGAGAAGCGAGGTTTTCGCTATTGTCGGACTGATGACCTTAGGAGTGACCGTTTTATTTGTCTTGTTCTATTACTATGTGATGAATAGCCTCAGCACCCGCGCCAAATATAACTATACGGGTTATTGGGCCATTTGTATGCTGATCAATAGCGTCATTGCCTTCTTTATTGCCTTGAATAAAATTGCCGAAAAACTGGAGGTTCATTTCGACGATTACGAGTCTTATTTCTATACGTTTGCCGTAGAAAATGCCTTCTATAGTATGGTATTCTTTCTGCTCTTTTCCCTATTGCTAAAAACCTGGTCGAAACACGCACCCTACGTTCCCTTCCGCTTTCCTTTGAAGTGAGAATTGATGTTGAAAGCAAGCTAATGGCTGATAGCTATGTTCACAAGCGGCTAAATCAACTAATGACTAATCAACTAACTACTAACCGCTAACACCTACTTATGAGCAAACTATTTTTATTTGGTATTGGCGGAACCGGGGCACGGGTAATCAAATCGCTGGTGATGCTGATGGCGGCAGGGGTAGATATTAAGGCATCCCGGATTGTGCCCATTTTGATTGACCCCGATGCCCGAAACGGCGATACCGTACGCACGCTCAACCTGCTTAAACTATACAAAAGCTTGCATGCCGAGTTGGGAAACCGCGAAAAAGGGTTTTTCAAAACAGATATTGCTACGCTGCAAGAGGTGTGGGACGACAAAGATGGCCGTTTGAGTTCGGGCTTCAACTTCCCTTTTCTGGCCAACAACGAGACTTTCGAATCCTTCGTCGATTATCATAACTTGTCTAATGCGTCGCAGGATTTGTTAAGCCTGCTGTTTGCCAAACAGAGCCGTGAAAGTACGTTGGAAGTGGGCTTTAAGGGCAATCCGAACATTGGAAGCATTGTGCTGAATAAGCTGACTGACTCGCCGGAATTCAAGGCTTTTGGGAAGGCATTCAATCCTGGCGACCGGATTTTTATCATCAGCTCTATTTTTGGTGGAACAGGTGCCTCTGGCTTTCCTTTGCTGCTGAAAAAATTCCGAAGTCCGGAATCAACCTATTCGGGCGCGGGCGCGATCAACAACGCCATCATCGGTGCCCTGACGGTGAAGCCTTACTTTGGCTTGCAAGACAATGACAAAAGCGCCATTGACTCCAATACATTCATTACCAAGACCAAAGCTGCTCTTTCTTATTACCAACATAACCTGAAGGGATTGAATGCCTTATATTACCTGGCTGACAGTATCAACAAGAGTTATAACAACAGCGAAGGCGGCGAAGAACAGAAGAATCAGGCACACGTAGTCGAATTGCTAGGCGCGCTGTCGGTCATTGATTTTCTGGAATACCGGGATAGTGAACTGACGGAAGGCCGCACCATACACCATGAATATGGCTTAAAAAGCGATGCTAAAGCGGTGAAGGAGATTGGATTCGGGCATTTGGGAAGCGAAACCAAAAACCTGATCGGCCAACCGCTTACTCAGTTGCATGTGCTGGCCAAACATTATACCGAACACCTGAAAGACGCCAGCCGCCACCCTTACCACGAAAGTCTGGAACTGGACAAGAAGCTGGACAGCGAGCCTTTTTACCGGGAATTGAACAGCTTTTTCCGGGAGCATTTTTACCCTTGGCTGCGCGAACTGCACGACAACGACCGGGCTTTGCGCCTCTACAACCTCAATAGCGACCTGAGCTTGCTCATCAACGGAGGCAAACAGATTCGAGAAGGGAAAGTGTTCAAAACCGCCGTAGACTTCACTTTCTTGGATGGGATATTTACTAACCTACGTACCTCCATCGTCCGTGACAAATCGCCGCGCGACTTCATGGAAATGATGTACCAAGGAACTGCTAAGCTGTTCGATGAAAATATCAAGCCGCTGCCGTAAAGAAATTGCCCCGCACGACTAAAAAATTAATGCCATACCAAGGTTTGTGTCCTCACTGACCTTTCCTATCAAATGGTTAGAAAAAGGCAAAAAGGTCTGTGAGGACACAGACCTTGGAATAACAATATTAGTAAATCACCCATGAGCGATAATAAATTCACTTTACACAAATCTAAAAACCCCACGGACGAGGGCTGGCATCAGATCAGTGGCGCTATCAACAGCGACCAGATTATGGAGATTGCCGATACGGAAGGCCGCAAAGCTGTCCGTGGCCTCACCTCCGTGCCGAGTCCATTTGCCCGGATGCACCTGTTCAATACGGCTTTTGATATGGTTAATAAAGAAGGTCATCAGCATGAGTCGGTGTATCATCGGATGGTTTCGCAATGTTTGGACATGCTGGAATTGCTGTTTAATTACCAGGAATACCGAAAAGCGAAGGCCGACCTGAGCATTACCAAGTGGAACCGGGACAATGAAATCCGCACGTTGCTTGAAAGTCGGCACCCCAACCAGCAATTGCTGGGACGGACGTTGCAACTGTTTTTAGAGCAGGAAGGCGGCAACAGCGAATTTAGTAACGTGAAAGATGTGTATCTGATTCGCTACAACCATCAACTGATTGGCGGCTCTTCGCCCCTGACCCTCTTCTTTACGCATCCTGACCTGAAGCCCATCGACCTGAAAACGCCCAAAGGTGATCGCTATTTCGAGCGGACGGTGGCGCTTAGCCAGCGGAGTGATGACTTTCAGGTGTACATACATAAGTTGTTTAAAGGAAATTCTTCGCTACGGACTTCCTGCCGCACCATATTTGATTACTTGGTGAAAAGCCGCGAAGAATACGTTTCGTCAGAAGTAAAAAGCCTTTTGTATAAGGTCGATTCGAGCTACCAGAAAAGTGATTTCGATCAGCAATACGATTTCCTTCGCGATGAGGAAAATAATATTGTCAATATCAACGCGGTAGAGTTTCGTCAACGGCGGCCAGATACGGGCGGCATTGAAGAGAAAAGCGATTTTGTATTGCAAGCCAGCCTGCCTATCAGTGGCGTGAAGCCACTGGTGCTGAAAAATGGCTTTGATCGGGCAGGTATGATCTACACGGCGGGCGAATGGCAACAGAATACACGCGTGCCACTCAAAGATCCGCTCCCGTTGGATCAACGCGTATTGCCCGATACCCATACCGTGTATCCGTACTTGAGTGCGGGCGATTTCCTGGAAGATACGATCCTGAAAATGCCCTATGGCATCAATGAAAAGAACTTTGTTACAGGCAAGCACAATGCGGCGCAAACCCAAGGAAAAGTATTTCCCTATTTGTTGCCCATCAAACGGCAGTACTTCGATTATTTTGACCTGAATGACTTACAACGGCAGTTGAGTTTTGAAATCAAGGAATCGAGTCTGGCGGGCGAACGCATCACGGTGCGGCTGAACATTCCGATACGAAAGGGAGAAATCAACTTTGAAAAGACCTATTATCCCAAGCTTAGAGAGTACCCAACGCTGGAACGGAAAGATGAGGACGGAGAGGTAATTACCTGCAACGCAGGCCTGGGCATTTTTCCATTTTACAAAGTAGCCAATCAGCCCCAGTACAACTCTTACTATAAGCTGATGCTGATTGACGTAGACGATAAGGAAGACTTGATTCAGGAAGAATATGACCTGAAATTCTTTGCGGGAAGTACCGAAATCCAGAACAACGTAAAGCAGCATACACGAAGATCGAAGAAGGAGGAAATCATTGGGACCTCTACGTATTTTGAGTTGGACAAGCCCTTTGATTTCATCGAGATTCATCCGCAAAGGCACCGCCGCAACGACATTCGCGGCCTTATTATTCCGAAATGGCGTATGGTCAACATTGGTGGCCGGACGTTTAATTTCGCCATTGATTTTGGCACCACCAATACCCACGTGGCCTATTCCGACGACCTGTCACCCATGCCGAAGCCGTTCAACATCGGGGAGGACGATTTGCAGGTAGTGATGCTGAACAAGCCTGCCGAAGTAGAGTCGAGCGAAAGGGCACTGATAGCGAGCAAATACAGCAAAGGGCTCAACAGCTTGCGCGAGGCCTTAATTTTGCAGGAAAGGGAATTTTTGCCTTCCATTCTGGGTGCTGACTACGGTTCAAGCTTCCGCTTTCCTATCCGAACAGCCACCAGCGAAACGGAAAATTTCAGTACCGAGCCCGCTTCTTTGCTGGGCAATATCAACATGGCGTTCAGCTTTGAAAAAGAGCGACTCGACAAGAAGGCTCCCATGAAAACCAACCTGAAATGGAAGACGCAACTGGATGTAAAAGGCCAGCAAAGGATTGAAGCTTTCTTTAAAGAAACCTTGCTGTTGATTAAGAATAAAATTATCCTCAATGGTGGCGATCCAGCTAAATCACGCATTGTGTGGTTCTCGCCCTTGAGTATGAGCGATTTTCAGAAAGGGGAATTTGAAAACACCTGGCGGCGGAACTTCGAAACGATATTCAGCGGAAGCGGAAAACTGACCCATACGACCGAGTCAGTCGCGCCTTACTATTTCCTTCGCCGCACCAACCAACTGATAGCCGGAGAAAACATTGTGAACATCGACATTGGCGGAGGCACGACCGACGCGCTGTTTTTCATAGGACAGCAGCCCCGGTTTGGCTCTTCCTTTAAGTTTGGTGCCAATGCCATTTGGGGAGCCGGTTTCAACGCCCACGAATTCCACGACAAGAGCAACGGCTTTTTGCAAGCATTCAAGAAGCAAGCCCGGAAAGATGCGGCCAGCACGCGCAAATCGACTTCCATGGGCGAGAGTATCGAGGAATTTTACAACGACCTTATTCACTACGGCAACGACTTCGATATTTCGCTGGCCTCCTCCGACATCATTAGCTTCCTCTTCAACTACGACGAAGAGGCCAAACCGCAGTTGCGATTCCAGGATTTCCTCAAAAACGATCGCCACCTGAAAGTCATTCTGTTGCTGCATTACAGTGCCATCATCTACCATATTGCGCAGTTGATTACCCATATCAAGCTGCACAAAGAACCCGCCATTGAGATTCCGCGCTATTTCGTATTCAGTGGAAAAGGCAGCTTGTACCTCAATGCCTTGGGTGGCGTAAATGGCAAAGGAATTAAAGCTTTAACCAGGCATATTCTGGCCAACGTTTGTGAAGAAGCCAATTTGCAAATTCCAGCCAACTTCGAATTGGTGCTGACGCGCGAACCCAAGGAGGCAACGGCCAACGGTGGCGTGCTGCTAGACCAACAGACGAGTGAACCAGATATCAGACCTGTGGTATTGTCGGGCAGTATGGATACGGCTAACGAAACGGCCAAAACCAAGTACCAGGATATTCAACCAGAGCTAAAAAGTAGCGTGCTAGAAAACACCGAGCATTTAATTAGCCTGGTGCTGGATACGGAAGACTTGAATCTGAAGAATTACTTCGGCATTGATACGGACCTGGAATTGGTAAAAAACAGCCTCCGCCAACACCTGAAAGATGGCTTACAGGAAGGATTAAGTTCGCACGCCCACAGCAAGGAGCCATTGGAAGAAACGCTATTTTTCTACCCTTTCATCCATAGTTTATTCAATCTGTCGAAGGAGCTTAACACGACTTATTATGAATAAGATAAAGTTGAATAAAGCCTATCGTGCTGCTAATTGGAAGATGCTCGGGCTCACTTGGTTTCTCAGCAGCCTTCTGTTTACGACCGCCTGGGCGCAGGAGAGCAAAGCCGTTTTTGACAAAACGATAGACCAATTTAACCGAACGACTATCCGCTACGTGCTGGCAGCAGATCAGGAGAAAAAGGAGTCGGCAGAATTGGCCAAGAAGGTAGTAGAGCCCACGTATGACCTGGCGCAACTGCCAGCGGATATTCAGAAGATATACGGAAAGAATTCGAAGACCGAAATCCTGAGCAATAATATTAGCAAACAAAAAAACAATTTTATTGCTGGTAAGCCGCTCACGCAGCAATTTGCCGCCGCTATTCAACTGATTCGAGATGACCGGAAAGGCAAGCCTTATTTAGCAGCCCTGGAAAAAGAGTTGATTGCCATGAAAGAAGCCGCTTTGAAGGAGCCAGTAACGACTATTCCAACGCCGCAGCCTCAGACAGCTACGGCACCCAACGACCAAACGCCAAGCTTGGAAACGCAGATCGCCGATTTGCGCAAACAATTGAATAACCTTTCAAATCAGCCTGTTATGCCTGTTCCGCCCCCTGGCGTACCGCCTTACGTGTATGTATTACTTGCGCTGGTTGGCGCACTTTCCGTGTATAATTACTGGCTATTGCGGCAATGGAAAAACAGAAAAAGACACCATTCGTCTGAAACAAAACTGCCAGAAACCAGCGTTAGCTCCAGCTTGATGACCGAGGAAATCAACCGTAAAATCAAGGAAAATGTGGGTGCGTTAGAACGCAAAATGGACGCGCAACGAGAGCAATTCAAACGCGAACTGGAGGAAATCAAACGGGAAATACGCAAAACGGCTGACAAAATGCCCCAACCTGGAAGAGATAAAACGCCACCAGCCACCGTTACCAATACGCATCGGGAAGCTACGTCAACTCCTTCAGCTAAACCCAATGTATCTCCCATAAATACCAAACCTCCAGTCGCGACGCCCGGAGTGGCGACGCCAGGCACTACAGTAGAATTGGATGTAAAAAGAACGTCGCCCGTGCAAGAGCCAGCCAAGCCGCGAACGATTACCAAGTACGCCGATTACCCGAAAGAGAACGGATTTGTTATTGCCCAGCTTTCTGATTCCAGCGACCGGCGCAGCATCTACGAAATCAATATTTCTCCCGATCAGACGCAAGCCACTTTTACGATTGTCAACGACCCAGCCATCCACGAATACGCCATCCAAAACCGCGAACGCTTACTCAAGGATGCCTGCGACTTCGAAATTTCGTCATCCAAACATGCCCGTATCGAGGTAATCCAACCTGGCACGTTAAAACTGGATGGCAATGCCTGGCAGATTCATTCTAAGGCTAAGATCAGGTTTGTGTAATGATGGCCGGGACATTCTCACAAGTGTATATTCAAGTTGTTTTTGCTGTAAAAGGCAGGGAAAACCTATTACAAAAGCCTTGGCGAGAGGATGTTTTTAAATACATGGCGGGAATCATCAAGGGTAAAAACCAAAAGTCGATCATAGTCAATGGCGTTACCGACCACGTTCATTTGTTTATTGGCTTAAAACCCTCCATGTCAATATCAGATCTGGTCAGAGATGTGAAAAATAATACCAGCAATTTCATCAATGAGCAGCCATTTATTCAGAGCAAATTTTCCTGGCAGGAAGGGTATGGCGCATTTTCCTATGGGCACTCTCAAATTGACCAAGTGTATCAATACATATTAAATCAGGAAGAACATCACCACAAGAAAACCTTCAAAGAGGAATATTTTGAGTTCTTGCATAAGTTTGAAATTGAATTTGATGAAAAGTATTTATTTGAATGGTATGAATAATAATGTCACCCTTTCAGGGTTTTCGACTAATGCATCTTAGCGTTTTTGCTATAATCATTTCAGCCCTTCGGGCTTGTTTTATCGATGCTTTATGCCTCAGATGGACGCCTGTTCGTTTTTTTGTCAGATAAGGTTCAAACCCCGAAGGGGTGAAAAGATTATAGCAAAAAACAGGGATACACAAAACAACCCCGGAGGGGTGATATGATTTGCCGTCTTGACTTAGGGCTTGCAATTTTATTGGATATAAAAACGCCCAACACTGGCTTAAAAGATAAAATTCAAACCCTACAACAGCCTTGCAAACCCCGAAGGGGTGAAAAGATTATAGCATTAAGCACGAATACACAACACAACCCTGAAAGGGTGATATGATTATAGAACGGAGCAAGAATATATAACATAGGACGGTCGGCCGTTGCCGTTGCCGTGATATAATTTTTCAACTTTATCCGTATAGGTTGTTGCAATTTTATTGGATATAAAAACGCCCAACACCGGCTGAAAAGGCTAAAATCACCATATTAAATTAAAAGACACCTCGCACCGAATAAAATTTCAACCCGTGAATTTTGACCTGGAAGGATATGATAAGGAGAGCCACTTATACTCTTGAGATTTCAACTAAAAAGGGATATGGGCAGTATATCACTATAACGGTCAATGCAACCTGGCATTTACTCCAAAGGAGCTTGCCAGAATAGGTGCTAATGGAATTAGTTTATGTATATCTTGCTGGGAAAACTCTAAACTTTAACAAAGCCGTGCCATGCGCGTGAGTAGGACACAGTGAGAGATTCACTCGACTGCAAAATCAAATTTTCATAAACAATGAACATTATTATCGGGGTAGAAATTTTGCTGGTGGGTTTTTTGGTAGCCGTACAACTTTTCTCCTTTTCCCGCAATAAAGCAAAGATTACGACCCTCGAGTTGCTGTATCCTGAAACTGATCTGCGCATTGCCCGGGAGTTTTCCGAACAGGTAGATGTGATTGAGCCAATCAACGGTTTTAGCAACGGTTTTCAGCATATTGTTGCCGCTACGAACCTGTATTTGCAAAAGAACAAAGGTGCTGCTGCCGATTTTAACATCCTACGGGACATTTCCGAGCGTGAGTCAGATACCCTGGAAAGCGAAATTGATTCTACCATTGCCCTGCCGTTGTACATCGGTCTGATGGGCACCTTCCTCGGCGTCATTATTGGCTTGGTGAAGCTGGCTTTTTTTGAAGGCATTACCGATTCTTCGATCCAATCTTTTTTAGGGGGCGTATTGATTGGAATGACCGCCAGCGCCGCAGGCTTGATGTTTACCACCGTTGGGAATTACTTATTCAAACAAGCCAAACTGCAACGCGACCGTAATAAGAACGACTATTATACTTTCCTGCAATCGGAATTACTGCCTTCGCTCACGTCGGATATGGCAGGTAGCCTTACTACGCTGAAGGGCAACCTGGAAGCATTCAACCGCGAGTTTTCGGAGAATATCGGTTCTTTCAAAGGCACCATTTCCAGCATTAGCGAAAATATCACGCTACAAAAAGAATTCCTCGAAACCTTGAGAAGCATCGGTTATAACCAAATGGCCAGTGCCAATATCGAGGTATTTGCGAAGATTGAGAATAGTTTGCCCATTTTTAACCGCTTTATTCAATCCATTCAGGAAGCCAATTTGCTCACTGAACAAGCCAAAAATTCATTCCAATCCATTCAACAGATTATGGACGACCTACACGGTTTCCGGGAAGGCGTTAACGGGCTGGGCAATTACATCAAGGAAAACGACACGCTCATCGACAAGCAGGTAAAATACCTGAATGCCTATATAAACACGGCTGGACAGGCAACTGATAGTATGGGCAAATATTTTGACCGAGCCAACGATACTATCGCTCAGTTCGTAGAAAAGCGGATTCAGGTATTGATGGAAGATTCCCGGAAAGCTGCTGTCCAGATCGAAGATTATTTTGCCACCCTACGAGAAGACAACATTCACGCCCGGCTGGCTCGGCAAATGGAATCGTTGCAGGGTGAGATGCAAAAACTGGGCAATGGATTGGAGACATTACAGAAAAAGAACCTGGCTACGCCCGAATCAGCATCCATGCACGAAGCCACCGCCTTGTTGCAAAGCCTGCGGCAGCCCGCCAAAACCCGCGACTTCGTCAATTCAGTACCATTCAAGCTATTTGTCTACGTGAGTGCGGCCTTTTATACGGTGGTGCTGGCTTTACTTATCGGCTACCTGTTTTCTATGCTGATCAGGCAATGAAGCAGAAGCCAAACAACCTATTCTGGGCCAGTTATGCCGATCTGATGACTGCCCTTTTTATTGTCATGCTGGTGTTGTTTGTCTTAAGTTATAGCTTATTTAAGCAGCGGCAAGGCGAGTTAGAAGTGATGGCGGCTCAATACCAGAAACTTCAGGAGATAGAAGCGGCCTTGGGTGCCCTGGAAGGCGAGTATTTCGAATTTGATTCCCTGAACCGGCGCCACGAACTGAAGCTTGAAATCGCCTTCCAACCTGGCCGATCCGACATTGCGCCTCAATACAATATTCCCCTCCGCCGGGCAGGACAAACCCTGACGCGCACCATTCAAAATATTAAAACCGATCAACCCGTTCGTTTTCTGGTAATTATAGAAGGAATGGCCGCCCGTTACCCCGAAGGAGATCTGAGAAATAACAAACCAGAGATGATACAGGAAACGTATAATTTAAGTTATCAGCGAGCGTTACGTTTATTCCAATTCTGGGAAAGCGCGGGCGTGAAGTTTGATAAGAAACGGATGGAAGTAATCATTGCCGGTAGCGGTTTTTTTGGCGCGGGTCGCTACAAAGGCCGACAAGAACCCAAGAATAAGCGCTTCCTCATCCAGATCATTCCTAAGATTGGCATTATAGAAAAGTGAAAGTAGCTTTCAGCTTGATTTGGAGCAAGGTCGGCAGCGTTTGAAACGCTGCCGACCTTCAAAAGGGCTATCTTCACAAAGTAAAATGACTAATAGCTACTCATAAATTGAATCCATTTAAAAGTCGATAGCTTACTGCTCAAAGCTCACCCCTATGAAAACAAACTGGATATACTTTTTACTGATGGGCTTGCTCGCTTGTGGTAGGTCGGTGGAGGAGCGAAGCCATACGGTAGTCAATATCGTCAATGGCAACACGATCCAGTTGAAAAACGGCCTGATGGTGCAACTGATTGGCACTGAAGAGACGCCAGAAGCATACGACTATCTGAAAAAGACTGTGTTAAATGAGAAGATTCGCTTTATTCTTGACCGCAGCAATAAGCAACCAGTCACCCATGCCAATCAGCGGGTGCACGCTTACATCACCACCAACCGGGGTATTTCTATCAATGGTGAATTATTAAAAAAGCACCTTTCTCCGCTCAATCTGCAATACCTCACCGATAGTCTTACGGCCTTTCGGAGTTATGCAGAAGAAGATTTTGAAGCCACTGTCGAAACGAAGAAGCCCACTAGAAAGTCGCGGAAGGAAACAGCCATTGAAGAAACACCCCACCAGGAAATTCCCAAAGAAGCGATTCAGTTACCTGAAAAACCTTACCAGCCGCTAGAAGGCAAGTCGTTGCGCGAGTTGGTGAAGCTGGCCGAGCCCTGTGTATTTCTCGTCATGGCTCTGGACGCATCTAACCACGTAATCGCCACAGGAACGGGCTTCTTCCTGAATGGCGAAGGGCTGGCTGTGAGCAACTATCACGTATTTCAAGGTGCCAAACGCTGGGCGATAAAGACCAAAGCGGGCAAAACCTTCCCCGTTACGACCGTCATTGATTCGAATGAAGAGACAGATTACCTGACTTTCAAAGTAGACATTCCCCAATCGCCGTACCTTAAACTTTCCGAAGCGCTTCCCGAAAAAGGAGAAGACATCTTCGTGCTGGGCAATCCCAAAGGACTGGAAAGCACGGTGACACGCGGCGTAGTTTCAGCGTTCAGAAACCGGAATCAGGAAAATGACTTTATCCAGATTGACGCCGCTATTTCGTCGGGCAGCAGTGGCAGCCCAGTGATGAATATGCAGGGGGAAGTGGTAGGCATCGCCACTGCCAAGCTAACTGAGTGCGAAAACTGCAACTTCGCCGTCAATATTCAACTCATCAAAGCGGCTTTGTAAGTTGGCGTTTTGTAGTGCGATTCTATCCATCCGAAAAAAGATAAAAAAGGACTATTTTTTTAGGTAATAATATTTTTTGTGTAACATTGCACTCCGATTTCAGTCGGGAATATAATTCGGGGTGTAGCGCAGCCTGGTAGCGTACTTGCATGGGGTGCAAGGGGTCGTGGGTTCAAATCCCGCCACCCCGACATTTAGAGTTTCAAATTGCTTCAAACCGCTTTAGAATACGTTCTAAAGCGGTTTTTGCTTTCATATGGATTTGCTTTGTTTCAGCTTTTTTCACATATTGTGTCAGCTATGTTTCAATTCAAACCCAATGTTTCAATGAATAATCAAGAATCCTTCTCATTTAAGTTCATTATTCTGGCACAATCCGATGGTATAACTGCTAAAATCTATGGGCGGATTACGGTCGAAAGGAAAAAAGCAGAGTTTTTTACCGGCCATTTCGTTGAAATTAACAACTGGGATCAGGCTTCTCAAAAATATTTATCGAAAAAAAACAGTATCCTGGAGGAAGATTTGACTTCCATCAAAAATAATATCATCAATATAAAGCGTCGGCTTATTTACGATGAAAAGCCCCTCTCAGCGAAGCTTATCAAAGATATCTATACTGGAGCTAACGAGATAAAGCAATTCCTTCTTGAATACTTCCAACAACATATCAGTCAGATAGAAAAACTAACGAAGGAATACTCCTCAGGAACAGTAAGTAATTGGTTCTTCCGTACTTTTAATGCAACACTAGCACTATCCTACGGTACACGGCGAAAAAAATTCTCAATTCTTTATCAATCAACTAATTGAAAAACAATTGCTGTACAAATAAAATAAGTCATATACAAAGTGTGTTGAGATTGTGCAACCAAGACAACAAACAATGTATACCCACTTATTGGCTCAAGTTAAGCAGCTTCATCCAGAATGGAAAGAAAGTACAGTTAAAAATACGCTCCTGTTGGTAGCCTTGATTCTGAGCGAAAAGACGGTTAGCCTATGGAAGCTGAAGGGAGCCGTCGGTAGGCAACTGGGTAATACCGCCGTCGATAGTCGTTCTCATTATCAACGGCTGAAACGGTGGCTCTGGCAGGAAAAAGCCCCCCGGTGTCTGGATTCAAATTGCGAAAGCTTCCTTGGGTCTATTGAACGGCTCCACCGATTGTTTAATTATCGACGGCAGTAGCTGGCAAAGTGGTGGCTTTGTGTATGATTTTCTTACGCTGAGTGTGCTCTACAAAGGCGTAAGTGTGCCGATTTGGTGGCTGGAAATCAACCACTTGGGTCAAAGCAGTCAATGGCATCGCCAGCTATTGATCCGAAGTGCCATACGCCTATTGGATTTACGCGGCAAGATTTTGTTGGGAGATCGAGAATATATTGGCACAGAATGGTTCAAGGCCTTGAAACGAGCAGGCCTTGATGTGGTCATCCGGCTAAGAGTGAGTGATTATAAAGCAGCTATTGAAATTGGGGGTAAGTCGATAGGAAAGCTGGAAAGTGAGGCCAAAGGACAGGTAGGAAGAGTCATTTGGCAGTCTTTTATGCTCAATAGCCACACTTATCAATTTGTTATGGTCGCTTATCGCAACCGGAGTGGAAAAACGGAGTTTTTGAGGTTAATTACTACCTTGACGCCCGCCGAGGCGGTGCAACAATATAAGCAACGCTATCGCATTGAGAGCAGGTTTAAGCACCTGAAATCCAACGGTTTTGATTTAGAGTCTCTCCATTTGCAATAGGGTGTAGGACAAGTTGTTTATGCAGCTAATTTAATTTGCTGAATGAGCTTATTCGAGTCGTTATTTTTAAAAGTGACTCTTACATTGACTACTTGCTGAGCGCCATCCCCAGTCCATCGCTGTCCTGAGAGTTTCATTCTTTTTTGCACCACTTCCCGATTAGCCGACTCCATGGCTCCCGATCCAATAAAGAGTCCCTGATCCAAGTAGGTTTTATACTTGATTCGGTCTTTATTATTGGTTAAATAGGTGAGCACCTGATCTTGCTTCTTCTTTTTATCCCCTTGGCAATCAACAGCTTTAATCATCAGTTCTACTTCTGCCGCTTCATTATTGAGCAGCAACTTCTCACAAAGTGCCAGCCAATCTTTTCGCTGAGTTTCTTCTTTAAACACTAATACGGCCCAAAGACCTATTTTCTCTAGGAGGTGAAAATAGTCCAGAATCTGAATGGCGTCTGGATAGAAGGTCGTCCAATAGTCCCAAATCCAGTGGGCACCATCTCCCAGTGCCACTACTTGCTTCTTATGAACTATGTGTTGGTCAAACTTTTCCAGGAAGACTTCGTGCCCGCCCAAATGCGCCACATAGGTACTCTGGGCAATACAGCCGCGTTTCTTGTCTTGGTAGCAAGCCGATTCGGGAAAAATACGCCCTAGTTTGATCTCTTTCCAGCCCTGTTGACGAACAAAGATCATCGACCCGTCCATCATGGCATAATGACGCTCTTCATCGCTGGCTTGGGGCAATGATTCTTCTGCTGGTAAATCTTCCAAGAGCTGTCCATAATGATGGGTTAAGCGCTCTATGGCAGCGGCCAACCGTCTGCTTGTCTGTTAAGGAAATGCCTTTGAACTTCTCCATCACTATACTGCCTTCATCAAAGGGAACCAACTGACCTAAATAACAGCCAAGCTCTTGCAAATAAGCACTTTGCCGAAAACCTTTTTTGCCCTTGGGAGCTAAACAATGATGCCCATCAACCAGAATGTCACCTACGCTGGTTTGGACTTTTTTTTTCTAGGAGTGATTTAAGCAGTAGGGGATTGTAAGGAGAGTTCGAAAAGCTCTTTATTGAACTGTTGGACAAAGTCCACAAAACTCTTTTCGTAAACATAGCCATCTGTTTGGCTCTGTTGGCTATCTTTCCAAGCTAAATACTTAGAAGCTGTTTTAAAAGTGTACAAAGGGGGAAAGTACTCAAAGTAGATAAG
>JAZKGK010000212.1:1534-17802 GCA_040385915.1 Bacteroidota bacterium | reverse complement strand
GCTACCCAATATACTTCCGATCCCATCACAAACATTGGTACTTCTATGTCTAATGCAGCGCTTATTGGTAACCAAACCCACTTGTTTTTTGGTATGGAATACGACGTGCAGGCGGGTATGCAGCGCGATATATTGAACGGTCGTCCCTTCAAACGATTCCGGCCAACGGATTACACCCTGAATGTTATTTTCGCTGACAAGGTAAATGATGCCCGGTACAAGAAGACATTTAAGGCCACCTGGTTATCTAACAAGCCTGGCGGCCCCTATACCAACTTGTTCGACGACTCCAAAACCTCTGTTTCCTTCCTTGCTGGCGATACAGCCATCTTTATTCCAGGTTACGAAATGACGAAAGTAGAAAGGGCTAAGAAACCGTACCAGGTATTGGTGCCCAGCCTATATAAGCCGAACCTTTTTCCGGTCTTGCAGAAGTATCTGGATCCGCTTCGTCCCGACCGCACCTTTGAAGGAGGTAGCCGGGACTTTATTATGTTCCGCTTAGCCGAAACGCATTTGATTGCCGCTGAAGCACTTTTGCAACAAGAAAAAGCGGCTGAGGCCATATTCTTCATCAATGCGGTACGCCACCGGGCGGCTTTCCCTGGCAAAGAAATGGCTATGGAAATTACCGAAGGCCAGTTGACCATGGAATTTATCATGGAAGAACGCGAGCGTGAGTTGCTGGGCGAAATGTTCCGCTGGTTTGATCTGAAACGTTGGGGAAAGCTGTTAGAGCGAGTAAAATTGCATAACCCTGACGGCAGCCCTAACATCAAGGATTATCACGTACTTCGGCCCATACCCCAAGACCAAATTGACCGGACTGCGGGCGGGATAAAGTCGTTTCCTCAAAACCCTGGTTACTAAAATGAATTAGGAATGATGGATTGATGCCGTTGTTGGTGTTTTTCCCGGTCTGTGTCCTCACAGACCAGAATCGCGCGAAAATCCGTAGGGTCGCTTCGGTCTGTGAGGACACAGACCGGGAGAGAGCTAGATATTAATTTGTTAACCAACATCTTATGAGGCGACGAGCCTGCCTTAATCATTTCACTTGAGTATAAGTAGTCGAATTCACGTTTCTACCAACAACCAACCACTAAAACCATGTCATCAGCCATCTCCCGTAGAAAGTTTCTAGCCCAATTAGGGCTTACGGCCACTGCGGCTTTACCTCTTACTGCCTTAGCTGGCAGCCTTAACCATTACAATCCAGCATCGTCCATTCAATTCGGCTGTGCGGCCATCACCTGGGGCGGCTTCGATACCAAAGCTATTCAGGAGGTGGCCTCTTTAGGGTTTAAAGGCATTCAACTTCGATCCAATATTTATCCAGAATATGGCAGCAAGCCGGAAGCACTCAAGGCCTTACTTACTGAAAATAAGCTCCAGTTACCGGTTTTCTCCAGCGGTAATGCTGACATCAACCTAAGTGCCGAGGCAGCAAAAGCGCAGTTGGAAAAACACCTCAACCATGCCAAACTGGTAAAAGCGGTAGGCGGACAATACTTGCAAGTCACCAATGGTTCGCGCCCCAAAGAAGGAAACCCAACCAGCGAAGATTTGAGGAAGTATGGTGCTGTACTTAATGAAATCGGTAAACGTATGGCAGACGTGGGCATTACAA
The DNA here is from genome assembly GCA_040385915.1 of Bacteroidota bacterium. Classification (GTDB taxonomy): domain Bacteria; phylum Bacteroidota; class Bacteroidia; order Cytophagales; family ES-bin-26; genus ES-bin-26. The sequence continues at coordinate 16,172 of JAZKGK010000212.1, read as the reverse complement.
CGGTGTATCATAACCATATGCACCAACTGGGCGAAACGCCGCAGGAAGTAGACCAGATACTGAGTGCCGTCAATACCAAGCACGTAAAGTTTTTGCTCGATGTGGCTCATTATATGCAGGGCGGCGGTGATCCGGTGAAAGCCATTCAAAAGTATAGTAGCCTGATTAAAGTCATGCACGTAAAAGACGTAAGGGACATAATGGACGAAAACGGAAAGCCAGGCTACCAATTTGTGGAATTGGGCCAGGGTCGGGTAGATCTCCCCGCCATATTTCAGGCGCTCGACAAAATTAAATACACTGGCTGGGCTATCGTAGAACTAGACAGTGTGCCCGACAAAACACGCACACCGTTAGAAGCCGCCACCATCAGCCGCGACTATCTGAAAGACAAATTGAAACGGAAGCTTGGATAATATTAGTCGTCATTGCTGACAATAAATTTAATTCATACCTCAATCTCACTATGTTTCATCAACTCAAATTCTATTTCACTCTATCCTTGTCCCTTCTCTTGGCAAGCAACCTGGTAATTGGCCAAAACAAAGCAGCCGACAATACCTTAACGGCTCAGGAGAAAAAAGAAGGCTGGCAATTGCTTTTCGACGGCAAAACAACCAAAGGCTGGCGCGGAGCCTATAAAACCACTTTCCCCGACTCTGGCTGGGTAGTAAAAGACGGCATCCTCAGTGTGGTTTCTTCGGGTGGAAAAGAATCGCGCCACGGAGGCGATATTGTCACCGAAGGAGAATACGACGATTTTGAACTAACTGCTGACTTTCGGTTGACGGAAGGTGCCAATAGTGGGATCAAATACTTTGTGGTAGAGCAGCAACCCAAGCCTGCCGGTTCGGCTTTCGGACTGGAGTTTCAAGTGCTGGACGACGACAAACATCCCGATGCCAAACTAGGCAAGAACGGAAACCGCACCATTGGCTCCTTGTACGATTTGATTCCAGCCAAAGACAAAAAAGTAAATCCTATCGGACAGTGGAATCACGCCCGAATTGTCTCCCGAGGCAAGCACGTAGAGCATTGGCTGAACGGCAAGAAAGTGCTGGAATACGAACGTGGAAGCCAGGAATTTCGCCAACTGGTAGCGGGTAGCAAGTACGCCGCACCCGAATACAATAATAATGGCCGGTTTGGTGAAGCTTCCAAAGGCCGCCTGCTCCTGCAAGATCACGGCGATGCAGTTTCTTATAAAAATATCAAAGTCCGAAAACTGTCCGTTTTGATCATTCATTCATCTAACTAAAAATATCATGGAAGATCACAAACCGTCGTCTGGCGCTGCTTCCCGACGAGACTTTATAAAGAACACATTGATTGGAACGGCAGTTCTGGCTCTGGGCTTTAGTGCCAAAAGCTATGCTAACATCATAGGTTCCAATGACCGCGTTCGGGTAGGTATCGTAGGCTTCTCTAATCGATATAAAAACTCGTTGCTGCCTGCTTTCCTGGATCATGCCAAGGAGTTGAATTTTGAATTCGTTGCCGTTTCCGACATATGGAGCCGCCGCCGCGACGAAGCGGTGGCGCATTTGCTGGATAAGACTGGAAAGAAAATCGTGGCCTGTCGCAACAATGAGGAGCTTTACGACCGCAAAGACGTAGATGCGGTCATCATCAGCACTGCCGATTTCCAGCATGCCCTGCACGGTGTTCAGGCTGTACGGGCCGGACGGGATGCCTATGTAGAGAAGCCACTGGCCGAATCGATGGAAGATGCCCGCGCCATTTTAAAGGCGGTAGAAGAAACCAAGAAGGTGGTGCAGATTGGCTCACAGCGCCGCAGTGCTCCTAACTATATGGCCGCCAACGACTACATCAAGTCGGGCAAGTTCGGCGATTTTACCATGGTAGAAATGTGTTGGAATGTAAACCAACCTGGCCGGTGGCGGCTGCCCCAGCTTACCAAGGAAATCCGCAAGGAAGATACCGACTGGGATCGCTTCCGCATGGGCAAAACCAATGACGCCTGGGACCCACGCAAGTACCTGGAATACCGCTTGTTCTATCCCTACTCTTCCGGTATTCCTGGCCAATGGATGTCGCACCAGATTGATACTGTCCATTGGTTCAGCGGCTTGGAACGTCCTCGGAGTGTAGTAGCCAACGGTGGCGTATACGTTTGGAAAGACGGTCGGGTGAATGCCGATACCATGACCGCCGTATTCGATTATGGCCCATTGGATGACCTGACGAAAGGCTTCCAAGTAGTCTATTCTTCCCGGATGCATAACGAGGCAGGTGGCGTCAAGGAGCTTTACTTCTCCAATGGAGGCGAACTAAACCTGGACACGAACAAAGTTTCTTCCAATGGCGGCCTTCAAGAGAATTATGCCAAGGAGATGGGAATGCAGGCCAACTTGCTGGGCGATTATTCTCTGAACAGCCACGCGAAGGTAGAAACCAATGCCAATACTGGCGGCGATCCGATGACTTCGCTGCATATGCGCAACTGGATGGAATGCGTTCGCAGCCGTAAAACGCCCCACGCGTCCGTTCGTGCCGGGTACAACCACTCCGTTGCTAATATTATGACGACCAAGGCACTGCACACTGGCAAACGCATTACCTTTGATGACAAAAAGCAGGACGTAGTGATTAGTTAATTAACAGTAATTAGTTGTTAGGGATTAGTAATTAGGCAAACAGTCCGCATTAAATTTGTGGCATTTCCCATAGGTTAGCTTGATGGCAAACCTAAAAGCTAATCCCTAACTACTAACAACCTAATTACTAACACCTTCCTACGCAGCCTTTCCCTTCTATTCAAATCCAATTATTGTAGTGAAGAATATAGTTTCAAGTCTAGCACGGTTATCCGCAGCAACTTCGTCATCCCTTACGAATACCGATGAAAAGGCCTTACTACTTCCCGAAAAAGTATTGCAATTCGGTACGGGCGTATTGCTGCGTGGGCTACCCGATTTTTTCATCAACAAAGCCAATCAGCAAGGGCTTTTCAATGGCCGCGTGGTAGTAGTCAAGTCCACGGATGCAGGTAGTACCGATGCTTTTCAGGAGCAGGATGGTTTGTATACCATTTGTCAGCGCGGTTTGGAAAAAGGAGAAGCCCTGGAAGAATTTGTCGTCAGTTCGGCTATCAGCCGCGTGCTTTCGGCCAAAGGGCAATGGGCGGAGATTTTGGCCTGCGCACGCAATCCCTCCTTGCAGATCATTATTTCGAATACGACCGAAGTAGGCATTCAATTAACCGATGATCAGGTCAATGCTACTCCTCCACAATCATTCCCCGGCAAACTGACGGCCTTCTTGTACGAACGCTTTCTGGCATTCGGTGGCAGTGCCGACAGTGGCATGGTCGTTATTCCCTGCGAATTGCTGGTAGACAATGGCAAAAAGCTAAAGGATATTGTACTGGCACTAGCCCAACAAAACGGGCTGGAAACGGCTTTTATTGATTGGCTGCAAACACATAACCATTTCTGTAGTTCGCTGGTAGACCGCATTGTGACCGGAATGCCTGAACCAGCCGCAGCGCAGGAAATCTATGAGAAGCTGGGGTATCAGGACGATTTGCTGACGGTATCGGAAATCTACCGCCTCTGGGCTATTGAAGGCGATGCCCGCGTCAAAGAAATCCTGTCTTTCGAACAAGCCGACGAAGGCGTGCTGATCTTGCCCGACATTCAGCCTTACCGCGAACGGAAACTACGGCTGCTCAATGGAACGCATACGCTAATGGTCAGTCTGGGCTTTTTGAGCGGACTGGATACGGTAGGCGACTGCATGAAAGATGCTGCTATGAGCCGGTTCGTTTCTGATCTGATGGAGAAGGAAATCATTCCGTCCGTACCCATTGATCGAGCCATTGCTGAGAGCTTTGCCCACGAGGTAAAAGACCGGTTTAGCAATCCCTACATTGTACATCCATTGCTCAGTATTTCGGTGCAATGCACATCCAAAATGCAGATGCGAAATATGCAAACCTTGCTCAATTACTACAATAAATTCCAAACCATACCGCCCAATCTGACGCTTGGTTTTGCTGCCTATTTGCTTTTTATGAAGGCAACCAAAGAAGAGAACGGGAAATATTTTGGGGAAAGAAAAGGAATATCTTATCCTATCCAAGATGCATCGGCAGCCTATTTCTACGAAAAATGGCAAAGCTTAGCCATCGGCTACAACCATTCAATTCCAGCCCTGGTTGAGGCAATTACTTCGGAGGTTAATATTTGGGGAACCGATTTGAATACAGTCCCCGGCTTTACGAATGCAGTTTCTGCCCATTTAGAACAAATGCTAGAAGGAAATCTTCAGCTTTCCGCTTAATTCATTATTCAACCTTTACTATTAAAAGCTGAAAGCTCAAGGCTGACGGCTGAAAGCTAAAAACCAACTATGGAACAAACCTGGCGCTGGTTCGGCCCTAAGGATCCCGTAACCCTAAACGATATACGGCAGGCGGGGGCTACCGGAATTGTTACGGCCTTACACCAAATTCCCAACGGCGAAGTATGGCCGATAGAAGCCATTCGCGAACGAATCAACCTGATAGAACAAGACAACGGCCATCTGAGTCCTTTGCGATGGTCGGTGGTAGAAAGCGTGCCCGTTCACGAAGATATTAAGAAGAACAAGCCGGGAAGCCAACGCTACATAGAAAATTACCAGCAAACGATCCGTAACCTGGGCGCTTGTGGCATCGATACCATTTGCTACAACTTTATGCCCGTACTCGACTGGACACGCACCGATCTCTCGTACGAACTTCCCGACGGCTCCCGCGCCTTGCGCTTCGATGCCATAGCTTTTGCCGCCTTTGAACTGTATATCCTGAAACGCCCTGGCGCAGAAGCAGACTACTCACCCGAACAAATTACAGCAGCCGGATACTTCTTCGATCTGTTAGACGAGTCATTGAAATTACAACTCCAGCGCAACATTATTGCTGGATTGCCCGGTTCGGAAGAAAGCTTTACGCTGGACAAATTTCAGGCTACGCTGGACGAATACCAAGGCATTACTGAAAATGATTTGCGCGAAAATCTGTTTTCTTTCCTCCGTGAAATCATTCCGGTGGCCGAAGAAGCAGGTATTCAAATGGCTATTCATCCCGACGATCCACCCCGCCCAATTTTGGGTCTGCCTCGTGTGGTAAGTACAGAAGCCGATGTAAAGGCATTGCTCAATATAATCGATTCGCCCAGCAACGGTTTTACTATGTGTACTGGCTCTTTCGGCGTTCGTGCTGACAATGACTTGCCAGGAATCGTGAAACGCTTAGGGCATCGTATTAATTTTGTGCACCTGCGAAGTACCCAGCGCGAACCCACCACCCCAGCCTTTAGTCTGGAAACATTCCACGAAGCCGACCACCTGGCGGGAGATGTGGATATGTACAGCGTAATGCGGGCTTTGGTGGAAGAACAAGGCCGCCGACAGCAGCTAGGACGCAAAGATGTTGGCCTTCCCTTCCGACCCGACCACGGACACCAGATGCTCGACGACTTGCAGAAGCGAACAAATCCCGGCTATTCGGCCATCGGTCGCCTCCGGGGACTGGCAGAATTGCGTGGCCTGGAAGTAGGCATCCGGCGATCTTTGGCAGTTAACAATAATCAATGAACAATGAAGTACTGAATCAGAATTAATTTAAGTTGTTTTATTTGTAACAGGCTGACTTAAAGACTAATGCCTAACAACTAATTACTAATAGCTAAATGAAGCCTTTTTTGGACGAAAATTTTCTTTTGCAAACCAAAACTGCCCAGCGGCTTTACCACGAGCACGCGAAGGACATGCCCATTATCGATTATCATTGCCATCTGTCGCCCCAGGATATTGCCCAGGACCGGCAGTTCGACAACCTGACCCAGATTTGGCTGGAAGGAGATCATTACAAATGGCGGGCAATGCGGACGCGAGGAGTAGCCGAGTCGTACTGTACGGGTGATAAGCCAGCTTTTGAAAAATTTCAGCAATGGGCCGAAACCGTTCCGTACACGATGCGCAACCCGTTGTACCACTGGACTCACCTGGAATTACAACGGTATTTTGGCATCACTACTGTGCTGAATACGAGCAGCGCCAGGGAAATTTATGACGAGTGTACCGCAAAGCTTCAACAGAAAGAATACAGTGTTCGCAGCCTGCTCCGCCGAATGAAGGTAAAAGTTATTGGCACGACCGACGACCCCATCGATTCCCTGGCATACCACCAAGCCATAGCCGCCGATGGCTTTGCTACTAAAATACTACCTACTTTCCGGCCAGATAAAGCCATAGGCGTAGATCATTTGCCTTCCTTCAATATATACATCAACAAACTGGCAGCAGCAGCAGATACCGAAATTAGCGACTTCCAGACTTTACTGGCTGCCCTACAACAAAGGCACGATTACTTCCATTCGGCTGGTTGCCGACTATCCGATCACGGCCTGGAAACGATATATGCGGAGGATTTTACAGAGACAGAAATCAGCGCTATTTTCGATAAAGCCAGAAAGAATGTTGCCTTGAGCGAGTTGGAGGTAAGAAAATTTAAATCGGCTATGCTTATTCACTTCGGGGAAATGGATTACGCCAAAGGTTGGACGCAGCAATTCCACCTGGGTGCCCTGCGGAACAACAGTTCGCGGATGGTACAATCGCTGGGGCCAGACACGGGCTTCGACTCCATCGGTGACTTTGAAATAGGCCGCCCGCTGTCGCGCTTCCTGGACAAGCTGGACACCCATAACCGACTGACCAAAACCATCCTTTATAACCTCAATCCCCGCGACAACGAACTATTCGCCTCCATGATTGGCAATTTCAACGATGGTTCGCTGCCAGGTAAAATTCAGTGGGGCTCAGCCTGGTGGTTTCTCGACCAGAAAGATGGCATGGAAAAGCAAATTAACACCTTATCTAACCTGGGACTGTTGAGTTGCTTTGTGGGTATGCTGACCGATTCGCGCAGCTTTTTGTCTTTTCCTCGGCACGAATATTTCCGCCGGATATTGTGCAACTTACTCGGCAATGATGTGGAGAATGGCGAACTACCGGATGACAAGGAATGGCTCGGCCAATTAGTGGAAAATATCTGCTACTACAACGCGCAAAACTACTTCCGCTTCGATGATTGACATATAGTTATCAGACTACAAAGTTATTGTTTTCAGCCTGCCTGCCTGGTAGAATGTTTTCGCATAATAAGGTTCATCCAATGAACTAATGGTTACTCCTTTGCTGGTAGAAGCATGGGCAAATGCATTGTTTTTCAGATAAATTCCCACGTGTGAAATGTGGTGTCCATCCATTCGGAAAAACACTAAATCACCTTCCCGCAAGTTTTGACGGCTAATACGCACAGTGTTGTATTCGTAGATCTCGGCAGCATTTCGCTTCAGTTGGATCCCATAGACTTCCCTCGCCACCGCTTGCACAAAACCCGAACAGTCAATTCCGGCCTTTGTGTTTCCACCGTCGCTATGCGGCGTACCTAGCCAGCTGTAAATACTGCTAATCAGTCGCTTACTTGCTTTAGCATCAGGTTTATTATCCGTAAAGTCACTGTCTTCCCTTACCAGAACCGGGTCAATTGTTTGCGGGCCATAAGAAGCGGGTTGTGGCAAGGAATCTTCTGCCGTATTTCTCCTTATTAAGGTAACAGTAAACCAGAGCGTACAGACCAGCAAAACAATGACTGGTGTATATTTATAGCCGATTATTTGGATTCGGTGGCGGTAAAGATAAACCCCTGCTTGAGACAGCCAACGGAACAGAAGCTTCATTATAAGCCAGACAAGTCGACATAGTAAACGCAAAAGTTGCTCTGCTACTTGGGCAATTTCCTTCATATAGTCAGGCGTTGGTGTGAGTAGGGTTGTTGGCATAGTGTCTTGAAAAGATGGTTGGGGAAGGACCAGCTTACTGTCTGTACAGCTGCAGCAATTGAAAAGCGGCATTCGTTGCCGGGACTTTTCCAGCTTGTACGTCCGCTGATATCTGGGCTAATACGGCTTTTACGTCTGTATGGTTGTAAAAGTGCTCTTGCAGAAGCTGTTGAGCCGTTTCGTGCATCCACTGCAATTGCTGCTGCTGGCGATTGGTAACGAAAAAACCATTCTGTTGCATGCGCGCATGGTGCCTCTCCACCAGTTGCCATATGTCGGCCAGGCCGGTATTTTCCAGGGCTGAGCACGTGACCACTGACGGATACCAGCCCGATTCGGCAGGCGGAAAAAGGTGAAGCGCATGCTGGTATTCCCCTTGAGCCAACTTAGCCCGTTGCATGTTACTACCATCAGCCTTGGTAATAGCAATGGCATCGGCCATTTCCATAATTCCTTTTTTTATCCCTTGCAGCTCATCGCCCGCCCCCGCTAGCATCAGCAACAAAAAGAAATCCACCATGCCACGCACCGCCGTTTCTGATTGCCCTACACCCACGGTTTCAATCAGAATGATTTCAAAGCCCGCCGCTTCGCACAAGAGCATAGCTTCGCGGGTTTTGCGCGTTACGCCCCCAAGCGAGGTGCCCGCTGGCGAAGGTCGGATATAAGCCAAAGGATCGTGCGACAGGGTTTCCATCCGGGTTTTATCGCCCAGAATGCTGCCTTTACTTCGCTGACTGCTGGGATCGATGGTTAATACAGCCATCTTCTTGGGCAAAGAAGTAAGGTGTTGGCCGAAGGTCTCGATAAACGTACTTTTCCCTACACCTGGCACGCCCGTAATGCCTACCCTAACTGATTGTCCGGTATAGGGCAGAATGGCTGCCATTACTTCCTGTGCTAATGCTTGGTCTGTGGGTAGGTAGCTTTCTACTAAGGTGATAGCTCGGCTCAAGGTTATGCGGTCACCTGCTAAAATGCCCTGGGTATAGGCGGTTGCCGTAAGTCGTTTCTTCTTTGATTCCGCCACAGTGGATTATTTTTGCTTCCTTAATTTGATAAAATTAGTGCGCAAATTGGTTAATGCACAGATTTGTCCATACAAAATTGAGTGAATAACTTAATCACCAGGAATACGTATTCATACAATGCCTCTTTCCACAAATGCTCAATCAAAATATTCCGCGCTGTTAATCGATGACGATTCTACTTGCAACTATTTAAATTCCAGCACAGTAGATGAATCTCTTGCTTTTAAACAACCACTTGTATTCACAAATCCCCAAATGGCTTTAGAGTATCTTCAGCAAAATTGTTTAGAAACCAACCAACAACCGCTCCCTGAACTTATACTTATTGATATCAATATGCCTGAGCTGACTGGTTTTGAATTTGTTGAAAAGCTGAAGGAAATGACAGTTAACCTCTTGGACCATACTTTACTATGTTTTTTGTCATCTTCTACCAGTCCTAAGGATAAAATGCGAGCAAAGGTACTGGGAGTGGATTGCTACTATGAGAAACCTTTGAAAGCGGAACATTTAGAAGAATTACTAACCAGGCTAAAAAGCCGTTCCTAAATAAGGGTGTGAGAATAGATGTATGCTCACGCTGTCTGTTACTACCTTAATAACAAATTTTATGGAAAGCCCCAATAGTAGTATGAAACTTCCTGTTGATAAGCTCAGTCAACTGGAAGCAGAAAACGATATTTTACGACAGGAGAACCACCAGTTGAGGGCTGATAACACTACGGCTCTTTTCAAGCTGGAAAAACAGATATCTATCGAAAAAAGGTACGAAGAAAGCCAGTCCCGTTTCGAAACGATCTTCAACAAGTCTAAAATGGGCAATAAAATCATTGCACCTGACTTAAGTATTATCCAAATCAATGAAGTTTTTCAGGTGATGTTAGGGTATACTGAACAAGAAATCGTCGGAACCAAAATCATTGCCTTTGCTCATCCCGATTTTATCTATCACTGGCATGAGTTGCAGGATAACTTATGGACCAAGCAAATTCCTTCTTTTCAAATTGAGACCTGTCTGGTAAAGAAAGACGGCTCCGTTCTGTGGTGTCAGGTGACTTCCATTATTTTCCGTGACAATGATGCCACCTTGGGCTATACCATTGTAGAAGATATTTCTAAGCGAAAAGCCTTGGAATTGGAACTGAAAAAGCTCTACGAATACCAGGAAACCATTATGCACATGGTAGCCCACGATCTAAAAAGCCCCATCAACAATATAAAGTCATTAAATGGCTTTCTGAAGAAGAACCTCGAACAATTACAACATGAGGTAGCGAGTGAAAAAAAGGAGCAAAATCTCACCTTCATTCATCTGATCGCGGATACGTGTGAAAAAGCCTATACCATCATCAAGGATTTACTACTGATTGGAGAGTTTCAATCAAACCATAATTTTGAAAAAACGGATCTGAAAACCTTTATTGAATCTGCACTGCCTATCCTTGAAGTGGAGGCAAAACAGAAGGAAATAGAAATCAGTTTTCATTATCCCGAAGAACCTATATATGCTCATATCAATGAGGATAAATTCACGCGGGTATTAGAAAACCTACTTTCGAATGCCGTGAAGTTTACCCATACGGGAGGGCAAGTAACAATAGCGCTTAAAAATGAGGGCCGCAGGGTCATTCTGCAAGTGAGCGATAATGGCATCGGGATTCCAAAGAATTTACAATCTAGTATATTCAATATGTTTACCAAAGCAAGTCGAAAAGGCACGGAGGGAGAAACCACTACGGGCTTAGGCCTCTACATTGTCAAACAAATCGTGGAGATGCATAAAGGGACAATCAGCGTTGAAAGCCAGGAAAACGTAGGCACATCCTTTTTTATTGAACTGAATTAATTTTCCATTAATGTATGAAGCGCTTGCGATAGGTCTTCCATCCGTGCTACAATCAGGGAAGCACCACAAGCGATGAGCTTATCCGCGTGGCCTTCCATAATGTGGCTTGCACCCGTAAAACCAATTACTTTCAATCCTGCACTATGCGCGGCTGTCACACCTGTTGGGCTGTCTTCTACCACAATGGTTTCGTCGGGTTGCAAACCTAATTTCTTCAGGGCATATAAGTAGACATCCGGATGGGGTTTGGGCTTTCCGGCCATGTCAGCAGTGAAAATGCGTTCGTCGAAGCAATGACTTATTTTGGCCACCCGAAGGGAATTTTCTACTCTTTCCAAAGGGCTATTAGAAACGACGGCTTTGGGTAACTGGATGGTATGCAAGGCAAGCTGCACCCCGTGAATGGCCTGCAATTCCTCTTTCAGCGTGTCATCAATGGCACCTTCCAATTGGTGGAGGAAATACGCAGGCAGTTGGATGGAATGTTTCTCCGAAATATGCGATAGTATTTCATTGTCCTTCATTCCTGCAAACTGCTGCATAAAAGGCTTTAAACTCATTTCAAAGCCAAAGGGCTTTAATAAGCGTATCAATACGTTTGCGGCAATAATCTCGCTATCAACGAGTACACCATCGCAATCGAAGAGAATATATTTTGTCATGAAATTAATGTGAGGTAGTAACAGGTCGATAAGGTTATCCAAACGCCTGATGAATAGTAAATACCGGATGTGTTCTACATAACCTACTGCCCAATTCGTTGGCGAATGGCCTCGTAAAGCGCAATGCCAGTGGCGACCGATACGTTCAGAGAGCCAATCTGACCTACCAATGGAATTTTGGCTAATTGGTCAGCTTTGCGCAATATTTCTAAAGAAATACCATCCTCTTCCGAGCCCATCACAAGTGCTGTAGGAATAGTGAAATCAATTTCGTAAATGGTTTTTTCGGTTTTTTCGGTACAGGCTACCACCTGAATACCGCTCTCCTGCAAGTAGCGCAGGGTTTCGCCCAGACTCGCCTCGCGACAAACGGGCAGGAAGTTGAGCGCCCCTGAAGAGGTTTTCATGGCATCACTATTTATTTCAGCGGCTCCTTTGGTGGGCACTACAATGGCTTGGGCTCCAGCGCATTCAGCCGTTCGGGCTATGGCTCCAAAGTTGCGTACATCGGTAATACGATCGAGCAGCAGCAACAGTGGCACCTTGCCTTGTTCGTACACGCTACTCAACACATTGTGCAGGGAAGCGTAATTAATGGCAGATATAAAGCAGATTACTCCTTGGTGATTCTTCCGGGTAACGCGATCCAGCTTTTCAGTGGGTACTTTCGATATCGGAATACCCATTTCCTCAGCCAACTTCACAATTTCGTTGTTCCCCAGTTCGCGCTGAATCAGTAGTTTGTCAATTTCCTTGCCCGAACGCAAGGTTTCCAGAACGGCTTGGGTGCCGAACACCATTTCTTTATTTACTGGTTTTGGCGTAGTAAAATGCCTACGAGGAGGTTCTTGTCTGAATGGTGGCAAAATAAGTAAAGAGTTTAGAGTTTATGAGTTTAAAGTGTAGAGTTTATGAGTTTAAAGTGTTCTAACTTTCAACTTTGAACTTTTGACTTTCAACTTAATTACCTGCCAACTAGCCCCGTACGCCATTCTTCTACCGTAGGGTACCAGATGGGCTCGTATTCAGCATAGCGCACCAATTCATAGTGATCTTCTACAAATTGGTTCGGTCTTTTCACAAAGTTAAAGTTAATCTCCGAGAAGTTCGCGCTTTGGGTGTAGGTCCACACTTCTTTGTCTTTGGTATGCACAGCTTTATTGGGTGGCCCGAAAATAATGTATACCATACCCATATCGGTTTTCCAGCCTTCTTTATAGGTGGTAAACAGCTGATTAGCAGACTCTACCCGGCGGTAATAGGCCTTAATAACCCTTTTAGCGGTTTGCTGATTGCCCGCCATCAAACGCAGCCAATATTTATCGAGTGCTTTTTTTGGATCCTGGGGATTTTCTAAATCCTTGATTTCGTCATTGGTGCTCATATACACGAGCGGCTTAGTCAATTGCTCTGGTTTGGTAAAGCGTGGGAAGCGTTTATTTACTCCTAATACACTAATGCCATATACTTCGCTGCTATCTTCTGCAAAGAAATACAGCTTTGCCTGGTCGAGCACCAGGGGCGTATTGGTTTTTACCTGGAAAGCAGAATCGATTTCGAGCGTTTTCTTTGCACTACGCGCAGTAACGGCCATGGGAGAGAACGCTGCTTCAAAATTATGGCTATAGCGATAGACATTCAGGGTTTTCTCAGTGCCATTCAGGCTTCTGATCTGAAACGTATCTGCTAAGTACTGATAATTGAGGATAGTAGGTAGTTGGCCATCCTTGCCAAACACCGCAAAGCGATCGCTCAATTTGCTGGCTGCGAAGCGCAAAGGCACATCGTGAAGTATTTTTTGTCCAGTAGATATATCAGTAATTTCCACTATTAGTACACCAGCAGGAGCAGTGTCTGGTTTTTTTACATCAAACTGAACAACCAAGTGTTTTCCTCGCTGAATGACTATCTCAGTCGTGAGTGGCACATTGGCCCGTTGGAGGACATCCTTGCCGCCGTAGTCGTTCAATAGCGCGTAAGCAATCGTAAATTGGGTCAGGAATTTGCTTACCGGGGTTATTTCCCCATATAGGCGCTTGATGTCAATCTCCAAAAATACCCGAGAGGTGGTTTGATTATCCAGAAACTTACTTTTGCAGGTAATGATGGCTTCCTTATCGTACTCGCCATCGCTGGCCTGGCTGCGTTGAGCCGTCTTCTGTAATTTCTTGCTCGAAGAGGCGCAACCACCTAGCAATCCTATGATCAGCGTATAAAGAATCAGATTTTTCATTGAATCAGTTGTGGGTTTCTTAAATCCTGTAAAAAAACCTATTTTTGGGGGAATATACCAAATATCCTCACGAAAGTAAAACAGCACTGTCCGGGTTTCCGGAAGGAAGTCTGCAACGGTCGCTTAAATTGTCAATACTGATGGAAAATACACGTTTGGGCGGTATGCCGCTAGCAGATACCAGTATCAATCAACGGTTTTTCGATCCAGCCGAAACGAAAAGGCTCGCCCTTGAATTTCAAAACGGTGAACCGTATAAACATATTATCCTGGATAATTTTTTGAACGAGGCAACGGCTACGCTTTTGTTCGATAATTTCCCCACGATTGAAAAACTACACAAGCATTACAAAGGACTGAACGAGAATAAGTCGGAAGGCTCCAACTTCTCCGACTTTCATCCCATCTTCCAGCAAGTGCGTCAGGAACTGATGTCGCCCGCATTTGCGGCCTGGGTAGCGCAAATAACGGGTATTCCAGGGGTATTTATCACAGAAGACAACCTGGGAACGGGACTTCACCAAGGCACGGATGGCAGCTTTCTCGACATCCATGTGGACTTTAACATCCACCACGTGAAGAACGTACACCGGCGATTAAATATGCTGTTGTACCTCAACAAAGATTGGAAGCCTGAATACGGGGGAGCGATGGAAATGTGGAATGCGGACATGACTAAGATGGTCAAGAAAGTATCGCCAGATTACAACCGCTGCCTCATCTTCGAGACCAGCGATATTTCGTACCACGGCTACTCCAAAATCCACTTGCCAGCCGGTATAACCCGGAAGTCCTTTTATACTTATTTCTACACCGAACTGACTGACAAGAGTAAGCTCAAAGATTATCACGACACCGTATTCAGAGCCAAGCCCGAAGATTCTACCATGAAAAAGGTAGGTACGACGGTGAAAGAAGGCCTAAAAAACACCATCAAAGCACAACTAAAGCGGATGGGAATCAAGTTTTAATGAACAATGAGCAGTGAGCAATGAATAATGATTTGCTCATTG